>NZ_JBIVUT010000026.1:0-143576 GCF_044757365.1 Streptomyces sp. NPDC091289 | reverse complement strand
CAGCCCGCGTCGACCGTGACGTCGCCGTTGAACGTGGTGTCGTTCGGGTTGAGGCCGAGGCCCGCGATCTGTGTGTAGAAGCCGATCTGCGCGTTGATGTTGTCGTACGTGCCCGGCTTGAACATCAGCGCGTAGCGGTCGGTGCCGAACTGCGCCGACTCCTGCTTCTTGAAGATCTCGTCGACCTTGCCCTGGATGTCGGGCGTGGACGGGTCGAAGACATGGACGTTGGGGCCGAGGTCGCCGCCGCCCGGCACGGCCTGGACCTCTTCGCCGAACGCGGTCTGGGCCGTGGGCACGGCCATGAGCATCGCCACGGCGAGCGCGGCGAACCCGAGGGACCTGGTCCGGCGGCGGGTGCGTGGTGCGGTGGGGGGAGCATGCATGGGGTACGTCTCCTGGGTCGTGGTACGTGTGCACGACGAACGGACGAGAGAGCCTTTGGGGGAGGCACTGGGAGAGCGCTCTCTCGTTACGGTGATGTTTCCCCGGTGAGCCTGTACGCGTCAAGAGGTGTGCATCAGGAGCCTCAGAAGATGTCGCTGAATCCAACAACTGGCGTCGAGCGCCAGGAAATTGGCCGTTGTGGTGCGGCGGGCGCGCTCCTTGGCTTCAGAAGCTGATGTCGTGCCTGGTCGTCGTGGTGTGCGTCGCGGCGGTCCTCGTCGTGGACAGGCGGACGCGCCGTGCGCGGGGGACCATGGGGCCATGAGTTCCCCCGCCGGACCGGTGCGCCCGCCCCGCGAAGCCGATCAGATCAAGGTCTGGTTCCGCTGCGTCCCGCGTGAGGGCCGGCTGCCGTACGAGACGGAGGGGTTGTGGGCGACGCGGCTCGGCCCGGACACCGCGCGGGTGGACAACGTGCCCTTCCTCCGGGACGGGGTCGCCGAGGGGGAGACCGTACGGTTTCGGACGGACGACGACGGTGTGCACTGGGCCGCCGGCCGGGTGGCGGACTCGGGCAACTGCACCGTACGGGTGCTGCCCGTGCCGGACGGCCCGCTCGGGCGCGACGCGCGGGCCGTGCACGAGCGGCTCGCCGGCTTCGGGCTCACGGGCGAGGTCTTCAGCGCCGAGTTCCCGCTGGTCGCCCTGACCGTGCCCGGCGGTGCGGATCTGCGCGGGATCAAGGCGCTGCTCGCCCGGGGCCGGGACGAGGGCTGGTGGCACTTCGAGGTCTCGTGCGTCACCGATGCCTGGCGGGCGGCGTAGCACCGGAGGCGACGCGGCCGGCCAGGTGCCGCATCCGGGTCGTTACGCTCCCGCCGCATCCGGGTCGTTACGCTCCCGCCGCATCCGGGTCGTTACGCTGCCGCCTCGTCCGGGGCGTCACGCTCCCGCCTCGTCCGAGGCGTCACGCTCCCGCCTCGTCCGAGGGGCTACGCCCGGTCTCGACCGAAGGGTTACGCCTCCGCCTCGCCGATCTTCCGGATCACCCGGGCCGGGTTGCCGACGGCCACCACGTTCGCGGGCAGGTCCTTCGTGACGACCGCCCCCGCGCCGACCACCGTGTTCTCGCCGATGGTCACCCCGGGGCAGACGATCACCCCGCCGCCCAGCCACACGTTGTCGCCGATGGTGATCGGCTGCGCGGCCTCCCACTTGGCGCGGCGCGGCTCCGGGTCGACGGGGTGGGTCGGGGTGAGCAGCTGGACGTTCGGGCCCATCTGGACGTCCGCGCCGATGGTGATGCGGGCGACGTCCAGGAGGACCGCGCCGAAGTTGATGAACGTCCGGGGGCCGATGGTGGTCTGGTAGCCGTAGTCGACCCGCAGCGGCGGCCGGACCTCCACGCCCTCGCCCAGCTCGCCCAGGAGCTCGGTCAGCACGGCGCGCCGGGCCTCGGGGTCGGCGGCCGAGGTGGCGTTGTACCGCTCGCTCAGCACGGCCGCGTGCAGCGCCTCCGCCGCCAGCTCGGGGTCGTCGGCGATGTACGGCTCGCCGGAGAGCATGGCTTCCTTCTGGCCGGTCCTGGTCTCGTCGCTCATGTGGTCTCTTCCGTGCGGGGTGTACGGGACGCTCGCGGTGATCCGTGCGCCCCTGGGGTCTGTCGTCCCAGCAGTCTGCCCCCGACCTCCCCGGACCGGTCACGCAGCCCCGGGGCCAGCGCCAGCGTCACCGCCACCGAGAGCCCCGCGACGGCCGCCATGCCCGTCGCGGGGGAGGTCAGCTGGGCGATGCCGCCCGCCACGGCCGCGCCCACCCCCTGCATCGCGAGCATCCCCGAGGAACTCAGCCCGAGCGCCTGGCCGCTCAGCTCCTGCGGGGTGAGAGCCATCAGCCGTTCCTGGAGCAGCAGACTCGCGGCGAAGCCCACGCTCGCCAGGACGACCACCGCCAGCGCGAGGGGCAGCCCCGGCCGCAGGGCGAAGAGGAGATACGGCGCGGCCAGCAGCAGCCGGAGCGGAGCCCCCAGCCGCGCCCGCCATCGTGCGGCGACGAACCGCCCGACCAGCGTGTCCCCGGCCAGCATGCCCAGGGCCCCGCCGGCGAAGAGGAGCCCGGCGTGCCCGGGCGCGTACGCCACGTACAGCGACTCGCAGCCGACGACGAGCCCGTTGGGCACCCACAGCGCCAGGAACACATACCGGCGCGGCGTCGACGACCAGAGCAGCGCGTTCGCCCGCCGGGTCTCCCGGACCGAGGGGCGGCCGGTGGCCCTCGGCGGCCGGGCGGTCAGCCCGAAGCGGGTCACGGCCGCCGCGACCCCGTACAGGGCCGCCCCGATCAGCAGCGTGCCGCGCGCCGAGAACACCGCCACCAGCAGCCCGCCCACCGCGAACCCGCAGATCTGCATCGCGCCGCCCGTCATGTTGAGCACGGAGCGGCCGAGCAGGAATCCCTCGCGCGGAACGATCTCGTTGAGCAGCCCGTACCGTACGCCCCCGCCCGGTGACGCGAGCACGCCCACCACCAGCAGGACGGCGAACGCGGCCCACAGCGGCAGTCCGGGGGCGGCCTGGACGCAGGCGGCCCCCGCGGACAGCAGGGCCAGGGCGGTCAGCGCGGCGCGCGGCGGCAGCCGGTCCGCCGCCGACAGCAGGGTGAGCGCCCCGGCGACCTGGGCCAGCGACGGGCCGAACATCGCCAGCGCCGACAGCAGCGGCGAGCCCGTCCGTGTGTACACGAGGGTGCCCAGGGCCAGGCCGGTCGCGGTCTGGGCGGCCGTCTGCACGGAGACGGCGGCGAAGAAGGGGGTGAACTCCGGGGTCCGGAACAGTTCGCGGTAGGTGCGCATGGGGTGGAGTCTCCGGACGCCGCCGCCGGGGCCGTTACTGTTTCGCACGGATGCGAAAGCCCGGGGCGGGAAGCGCGTACGGGAACGGCGGGATACGCGTACGGGGAGCGGGGAGGCGGTCCGTGTGGGCTGGTGGCAGGTCGGTGCGGACACGCTCGCGGACAGCCGGTTCGTCGTCTCGCCGCTCGCGGAGACCGTCGCGAGCCTGATGGTCCTGGAGCGGGCCACCGCCGCGCACCCGGGGGAGCGCGCCTGGCTGGAGACCCATCTGCCCGCGTACCGGCGACGGGCGGCCGGCGATCCACTCTCCGCGCTGGTGATCCGCTCCGCCCTCGCGCCCCGCTGGACCGCCGACTTCCTCACCCCCGCACCCGTCCCCGCCCCGCCCGGCCAAGCCCCGTCCGCCTTCGCCGAGGAGGTCGCGCGGATCCGGGCCACCCCGCCCGCCCGGGCCCGCGCCGAACTGGCCGAGGCGCTGCGCGGGCCGCTGCCCGCCGCACTGGACCGGGACGACCTGGCCGAGCGCGCCGCCGACACCGTGGAGTGGGTCTGGACGCACACCGTGCTGCCCGACTGGCCGAGGCGGCGGCGGGTCCTGGAGGCCGATGTGATCGCCCGCGCGGCCCAGTTGGGGCAGGGCGGCTGGGCCGAGGCGCTCAACGGGATGCGCCCCGGCATCCGTTGGCTCGGCGGCAGCAGGCTCCAGATCAACACGCACGACAACCCGCCCCGCGAACTGGGCCGTGCCCAACTCCTGTTCATCCCCGTCACCCCGCACCAGTGCTGGGTCTGCTGGGACGTTCCGCACCGGTACGGCGTGGTGTACCCGTGCTCGGGCGCGCTCGCCGAGGCCGACCGCGTCCCCGTGCCCGGGGCCCTGGGCGCGCTGATCGGCCCGGCGCGGGCGGCCGTCCTGGCGCTGCTGGCCTCCCCGCTCTCCACGACGCAGCTCGTCGCGCTGACCGGCCAGGGTCTTGGCTCGGTGGGCCGTCATCTGCGGATCCTGTTGGACGCCGGACTGGTCCGCCGCCGCCGGGCGGGCCGCTCCGTGCTCTATTTCCGTACGGAGGCGGGGGACGTGCTGGTGCACGGAGCGGGCTGAGGAGGGCTCGGAGCGCCCCGCGCACGCCCCCGTACGCCCCTGGTCCCGCACCCGGCCACAGCTGGGCGATCAGCACAAGCGCATCGGCGCGCGGTGCGCTCCGCATGGGCGGAGCGCACCGCGCGCGCATGTACGAGTCGTGACAACAGTGACTATGGGCACCCCTCGTCGTTGTGACAATTTCTCTCTCGCCGCGAACGACGTGAAAGAGACGTGAAAGAACCGAGCGAGGGGACCGTGCGTGAATCCGGAGTACGCCGCGTACTGCCAGGCGGACCGCCGCTTCTACGACGCACCCCACCGTTCCCCCGGACCGGGCGGAGCCGCCGACGAGGAGCGCTCGTCCTACGCGCCGCTCCGTGGCGCCGCACCCCGGGGCTGGACGCGCTCCCGGCGCGGCGACTGGCTCTCGTACAGCCCCGACGGGCTGCGACTGCCGCCCCAGGGCTGGAAGATCCACGTCTCCGCCGCCCTCGACAACGCGGCCTCCGTGCTGGACCGGGTCCTCGCCCACTGCCTGGAACACCGGCTGGCCTTCAAATGCGTACCGAATCCGGGGCTGTTGGCCCTGCGGAACGCCAAGTACGCGGACCGGGCGGGCAGCGGGAAGTTCATCACCGTCTACCCGCCGTCCGACGAGGCGTTCCCCGAGGTGTGCACCGCCCTGATGCAATTGCTCGAGGGCGAGCACGGCCCGTACATCCTGAGCGACCTCCGGTGCGGGAACGGGCCCGTGCACACCCGGTACGGGGCGTTCGCCGCCCGCTTCTGCGCCGGTCCGGACGGGCGGCCCGTGCTCGCCGTCGCCGACCCGCAGGGCCGGCTGGTCCCGGACGACCGGGGCCCGTCCTTCCGCGTCCCCTCCTGGGTGACCCCGCCCGGCTTCCTCATGCCGCACCTCGAAGCCCGCGCCGCCGTGGGCCTCGGGGACCTCCCGTACACCGTGGAGAAGGCGCTGCACTTCTCCAACGGCGGCGGGGTCTACCTCGGCCGCGACACCCGCACCGGCGAGCAGGTCGTCCTCAAGGAAGCCCGCCCGTACGCCGGTCTGGCCGCCGACGGGGCGGACGCCGTGGCCCGGCTGGAGCGGGAGAGGGCCGCGCTGGAGCGGTTGGCCGGGCTGGACTGCGTACCGGCCGTCCGGGACGTGTTCGAGGTCGGGGACCATCACTTCCTGGTCCTCCAGTACATCCCCGGCACCACCCTCAACACCGTCTTCGCGCGCCGCTTCCCGCTCGCCCGGCAGCACCCGTCACCCGGACTGCTCGCCGAACACGCCGCCTGGGCAGAGGAGTTGTACGGGCAGGTCGAGCGGGCCGTCGAGGCGGTGCACGGCCGGGGCATCGTCATCAGCGACCTGCACATGAGCAACGTCATGGTCGACGAGGAGAACGCGCGGATCGTCCTGCTCGACTTCGAGGCGGCCTCCCCGGCCGCCGAGCGCCGCCGTCAGATCGTCGCCAATCCGGCCTTCGTCGCCCCGCCCGACCGGCGCGGCGCCGACATCGACCGCTACGCGCTGGCCTGTCTGCGGCTCGCCCTGTATCTGCCGCTCACCACGCTGTTCGGCATCGACCGCACGAAGGCCGTCGGCCTGGCGCGGGACATCGCCCGTGTCTTCCCGGTCACCGAGGAGGCGCTGCGGCCCGCGGTGGCGGAGATCCTGCGCGGCACGGGGGAGCCCGCCCGCACCTCTGCTCCCGCTCCCGCTCCTGTTTCCGCTTCCGCTCCTGCTTCTGTTTCCGCTCCCGATGCCCTTCCGCACCCCGGCGACTGGCCGCGCAGCCGTGACGCGATGGTCCGGGCCATCACCGCCTCCTGCACGCCGGAGCGCGAGGACCGCTGCTTCCCCGGGGACATCGCCCAGTTCGCCACGGCCACCGGCGGTCAGTCCTTCGCGTATGGGGCGGCCGGCGTGCTCTACGCCCTCCACGAGACGGGCGCCCCGCCGTGCGCACCGGCCGAGGACTGGCTCCTGCGGCACGCCAAGGACCCGGCCTCCGGCAGCCCCCTCGGCTTCTACGACGGGCTCACCGGCATCGCCTGGACCCTCCACCGGATCGGCCGCACCGCCGAGGCCGCCGACCTCCTCCGGATCATCCTCGACCAGCCCCTGGAGGGCCTCGCGCCCGGTCTTCACCACGGGTACGCGGGCATCGGCCTCGCCCTCGACGACCTGGCCCGCACCGCGTGCGCCGCCGACGCCCCTGCGCTGTCCGCCGCCGCGGCCCGCTGCACCGCCCTCGCCGTCCGCGCCCTCGTCGACGGTCCGCCGTCGTCCCGCACCGGACTGCTGCACGGCGCGAGCGGCATCGCCCTGCTGCTGATACGCCGGTACGCGACCACCGGCGACGCCGCCCTGCTCGGCCTGGCGGCCACCGCGCTCCGCCGCGACCTGGAACGGTGCCTGGCCGGGGACGACGGCGAACTCCTCGTCGTCGAGGGCAAGCGGCTGATGCCGTACCTCGGTTCGGGCAGCGCCGGCATCGCGGCCGTCATCGACGCCTACCTGGCCCACCGCCCGGACCCGGAGCTCGAAGCGGCGGGCCGCGCCCTCCTGCCGGCCGCGCTCTCCGCGTTCTACGTCCAGCCCGGACTGCTCCGCGGCTCGGCCGGACTCCTGACGCACCTCGCGGCCACCCCACTGTGCGAGGCGGCCGACCGGGAGCGCGGCATCGCCCGCCACACCGACCTGCTGGGCAGCCACGCCGTGCCGTACGGCGACGGACTCGCCTTCCCCGGCGAGCAGTTGATGCGGCTGTCGATGGACCTGGCCACCGGGACCGCCGGCGCTCTCCTCGCCCTGGGCGCCGCGTTCGGCGGCCCCACCGGACTTCCCTTCCTGCCCGTCGCTCCGGCGGCACACCCCCACCCCGGCCGCGTGAGCGGCCCCATGGACCGGCCCCGTCAGGGGTCGTAACCGCACCACCGTTCAGCACCACCGTCCAGCACCACAACCGTCCCCGAAAGGACACCTCATCATGGCGCTTCTCGACCTTCAGGCGATGGACACCCCGGCCGAGGACTCCTTCGGCGAGCTCGCCACGGGCAGCCAGGTCTCGCTGCTGATCTGTGAGTACAGCTCGCTCAGCGTGGTCCTCTGCACCCCGTGACCCGCCCCGGTCGGCCCGCGGGTGATCCTCACCGGCGGGCCGGCCGGCCACGTGCCCGCAGGAACGCCCGTGGGAACGCCCGCAGGAACAGGAAAGGCGACCCCGTGCGGCTGCACTCGAGCCCGAGCCCGAGGCCGGGCACGGCGTCCGGCATCCGGCGGCTCGCCCGGCGGCATCCGGCCGCCCTGAGCCTGCTCCTCCTCTGCTCCACCGGTGGCGCGCTCGCCGCCCTCGCCCTGCCCGCCGCCCTCGGCCACACCGTCGACCGGCTCGTCTCCGGCGGCCCCGTGCCCTGGTCCGGGCTGCTGCTCTGCGCCGCCCTGACCCTCGCCGAGACCGGGTTCGACGCGGCGGCCGCCGTGACCGGCACGACCACCACCGCCAAGCTCACCGCGTCCCTGCGCACCCGCACCGCCGCCCGGATCCTGGCCGCCGAACCCCGCCGCGCCCTCGCCCTGCCCACCGGCGACCTCACCGCCCGGCTCACCGCCCGCACCGCCGACGCCGCGGCCGCGCCCGTCACCGCCGCCGGAGCCGTCGCGGGCGTCCTGCTCCCGCTCGGCGCGGTCGTCGGCCTCCTCCTCATCGACGTCTGGACGGCCGCCGCCCTCCTCCTGGGCGCACCCCTCCTCGTCGCGCTGCTGCGGACCTTCACCCGCCGGACCGCCGACGCCGGGGCCGACTACCAGCGCGCCCAGTCGCTCATCGCCCACCGGCTCACCGAGGCCCTGGAGGGCGCCGACACCATCCGCGCCGCCCGCACCGGGGCCCGCGAGCACCGCCGCGTCCTGGAACCCCTGCCCACCCTCGCCGGACACGGCAGGCGCACCTGGGCGGTGTACGGGCGGGCCGTCGGCCGCAGCGGCCTCCTGCTGCCCCTGCTCATGCTGCTGGTCCTCGCGGTCGCCGGACTCCGGCTCGGCGCGGGCGCGATCGGCGTCGGCGACCTGGTCGCCGCCTCCCGCTACGCGAGCCTCGCCGTCGGCATCGGCGCCCTGACCGGCGCGCTCGGCGCCCTCGCCCGCAGCCGTGCCGCCGCCCACAGCCTGGAGCCCCTCCTCACCCTCGAACCGCTGCCGCACCGCGGCCTGACCCCGGTGCCCGACGCACCCGGGCACCTCGAACTCCGGAACGTCGGCGTCCAACAGGAAGGTGACGGCGAACCGCTGCTGACCGGCGTCCACCTCACCGTCCCCGGCGGCACGTCCCTCGCCGTCGTCGGGCGCTCCGGCTCCGGCAAGTCGGTGCTCGCCGCGGTCGCCGGGCGGCTGCTCGACCCGGACACCGGCAGCGTGCTGCTGGACGGCGTCCCGATAGACGGCATGGAACCGGCCCGGCTGCGCCGCGAGGTGGCGTACGCCTTCGCCCGCCCCGCCCTCCCCGGCGCCACCGTCGAGGACACGATCGCCTTCGGGCCCTGGACCGCCTCGCCCGAAGCCGTACGCGACGCCGCCCGCGCGGCCCGCGCCGACGGGTTCCTCGCGCTGCTCCCGTACGGCTACGCGACCCCGGTCGCCGACGCCCCGCTCTCCGGCGGCGAGCGCCAACGCCTCGGCCTGGCCCGCGCGTTCGCCCACCCGGGCCGCCTGCTGATCCTCGACGACGCGCTGTCCAGCCTCGACACCGTGACCGAGCACCACGTCCGGCGCGCGCTGGACGCCCGGGCCGGCCGCTGCACCCGGATCATCGTCGCCCACCGGCTGTCCTCGGCCGCGCGGGCGGACCGGGTCGCCTGGCTGGAGGACGGCCGGCTCCGCGCGACGGGCCGCCACGACGACCTGTGGGCGGACCCGGACTACCGGGCGGTCTTCCGCACGGACGCACCGGGCGAGCACCTGGAGCGGTCCGGAGCGCGGATCGCGGAGGCGGAGGCGGAGGCCCGATGAAGGACGACGAGGCCCGATGAAGAGCGACAAGGCACGCCCCCAGCCCACCGCTCCGCGCGAGGCGCACCCCCAGCCCACCGCTCCGCGCGAGGCGCACCCCCAGCCCACCGCTCCGCGCGAGGCGCACCCCCAGCCCACCGCCCCGCGCGAGGCACGCCCTCGCCCCGACGCGACGGGCGGAACACCCCTGCGCAGGGTCGGCCGTGAGGCCCGGCCCTTCCTGCGGGCCCGCACCGGTGTGATCCTGCGGCTGGCCGGCTGGTCCCTGCTGGAGTTCGGGCAGACCTTCCTCGGCGGGTATGGCGTCGCCCGCGCGCTCGACGACGGCTTCCTCGCCGGACGCCCGCTGACCGGCCTCCTCTGGCTGGCCCTCGCCGCCCTCGCCGTGCTGCCCGCCGTGCCCGCCGCCCGCGGCGTGTTCGGCCGGCTCGCGGACCTGGTGGAGCCGCTGCGCGACGGACTGGTCCGGCGCGCCGTGTCCCGGGCGCTGTCCGGCGCGCTCGCCCACCCGTCCGGAGACGTCAGTACCCGGTCCCTCTCCCAGGTCACCCATCAGAGTGAGATCGCCCGCGACGGCTGGGCCGGACTCGTCCTGACACTGCGCTCGTTCGTGTTCACGGCCGCTGGGGCCGTCACCGGCCTGCTGGCCCTCTCGCCCGCCCTCCTCCTGATCGTGCTGCCCCCGCTGGCCCTGGGAGCCGCCCTGTTCCTCGGCACCCTGCCGCCGATGGCCGCCCGCCAGCGCGACTACCTCGCCGCCGACGAGGCGTACGCCGCCCACGCGGGCCGGCTCGCCGCCTCCGTACGCGACATCGCCGCCGCCGGAGCCGCCGGGCGGACGGTGGCCGAGTCCCGGACCCTCGCCGGGGCCCAGCTCGCCGCCTCCCGTTCGCTGGCCCGCTGGTCGGCCGTACGGGTGCTGGCCCTCGCCGTCTGCGGCCGGTTCCCTCCGCTCCTGCTGCTCCTTGCTGCGCCCTGGCTTCTGCGGAACGGGCTCACGCCGGGTGCGCTGGTCGGCGCGCTGACCTACCTCACCCAGGCGCTCGCCCCCGCCGTCCAGGCGCTGATGACCATGCTGGGCACCGTCGGGGGCCGCCTCGTCGTGGTCCTGGACCGGTTCACGGACGCGCCGCCCCCGCCCGCAGAGGACCCGCCGCCACCCGCCCGGGTCGCCGCCCCGCCGCCGCGCGGCACCCCGGTCGCCGAACTCCATGAGGTCACCTTCGCGTACGGGCCCGGCGCCCACCCCGTCCTGGACCGGCTCTCCCTGACCATCGGGGCCGACGAGCACCTGGCGGTCGTCGGGCCGAGCGGCAGCGGCAAGTCGACCCTGGCCGCCGTCCTCGCCGGGACCGAGCGGCCCACCGGGGGAGCGGTGCGGTGGCGCGGGCGGCCGGTGCGCCCGGCCGACGCCACCTCCGTACGCGTCCTGCTGCCCCAGCACGCCTATGTGTTCAGCGGATCGCTGCGGGACAACCTCCGCTACCTCCGCCCCGACGCCCGCGACCGGGAGATCGCGGCCATGGCGGACGCCCTCGGCCTGGACGCGCTGCTGTCCCGGCTCGGCTCCCTGGACGCGGACGTCGAACCGGACCGGCTCTCCCAGGGTGAACGGCAACTCGTCGCCCTGGGCCGGGCCTACCTCGCCGCCCCGCCGCTGCTGATCCTCGACGAGGCCACCAGCCGGCTCGACCCGGCCGCCGAGACCCGCGCCGAGCTGGCGTTCGCCGCCCTGCCGGGCGCGCTGGTCGTCGTCGCCCACCGGCTCAGCTCGGCCCGCCGCGCCGGGCGGACCCTGGTGATGGACGGCCCGCGCACCCAGTGCGGCACCCCCGGCGAACTCCTGCGTTCCTGCGCCCTCTACCGGGACCTGGCAGGCCTCTGGGAGCCGGAGGACGAAGGGCGCGGCATCAGATCCACCCCGCCTCCTTCGCCCGTCTGATCGCGTCCAGCCGATTGCGCGCCCCGGACTTCCGTATGGCGGCGGCCAGATAATTGCGGACCGTTCCCGGCGTCAGGTGCAGTCGAGCGGCTATCCCGGCCACGGTGTCACCCCCTTCGGCCATCGAGAGCACACTCAATTCCCGCGGCGATAACGGCATGTCGGCCACCTGGAGGAGGCTGAAGGCCAGCGACTCGTCGATATGCCGTCCGCCGTCCGCCAGTTTGTGCATCACCTCGGACAGATCGTCCACCGGGCGGTACTTGTCGATGTAGCCGAGCGCCCCCGCCTCGTACGCCCGTCGCAGACCGCGCGGCCGGTCGCTCCTGGTGAGCACGGCGAGCGGACACGGCCCGCCGTCCGGTGCGGTCATCGTCCTCACCTCGTCCAGGACGTCCAGTGCGCCCGGACAGTCGAGGTCGGTGAGGATCACATCGGGGCCCGGCCCGTGCAGCGCGGCGCGTATCGCACCGTGTTCGGCGGTGCGGACCTCTATGCCCCGCCCCGTGCCGAGGAGCGAGGCCAGCGATGCGCGCCACAACGGCACGGTGTGGACCAACAGCACGGTTGTCATCAATCTGCCCTCAGCTTTTCTCTTCCGGCCCCGCCCGACGCGGAATGCGACGAGCTGTACGCATCCGGTGACGGGTTTCCAGTTGAGCGCATGGGCATTCACGTACGCCGACGAACGGGCCGAATAACACGCCCGTTGGGCGCGGAAGGGGGCGTTCGGATGCAAAACGGGAGCGCACATCGCCCACGGACCCATCCGTCTCGCCACCGCAGGGGGGTCAGGAGGGCGGGCTTTTCCTCGCCGGAGGGTCGGTTCAGTTCAGCAGGGCGCGTGCGGCATGGGCCTTGCGCCGGACGTTCTCGGCCGTCGTCGGCTCGATCTCGTCGAGGATCTCCGCATACTCCTCCATCTCCGCCGCCCCGCGCAGGAACTCACCGCGCTGGACGAGGAGCTGGGCGTGCTCGTAGCGGAGCCTGGCCGGATGCGAGGGCAGGAGCAGGGACAGCTCCACCGCCCACAGGGCCACGTCCGTGCGCTCGGGCCGGGCCGCCGCCCATGCCCGGACGTTGTTCAGGATCCGCAGCACGATCTCCAGCGGGCGCGCGGGCACCATCATCGACGGCTCCAGCGCCGCCCCGGTCGCCCCCGTGACCAGCAGCTCCGCGTCCTGACCGGTCAGCGGTGCGCCCCCGGCGAACGGATCGGCCAGCACCGGCTGCTCCGGATCGCCGAAGCCGACCACGAAGTGGCCGGGCAGCGCCACCCCGTACACCGGGGCGCCCGCCCGCCTGGCGACCTCGATCCAGACGACCGACAGCAGGATCGGCAGGCCCCGGCGGCGGCGCAGCACCTGCTGGAGGAGCGAGGAGTCCAGTCGCTGGTAGTCGACCGAGGAGCCGCCGAACCCGCAGCGTTCGCCGAGAAGTTCGGCCAGCGCCGAGGCCCAGCCGGCGGGGGAGCGGGAGCCGTACGGCAGCAGCCCCGCCAGCCGGTCCAGCTCGATCTGCGCGGCGTCGATGCCGTACGGGTCGGGGTCGTCCTCCCCCGGGACCACCGGGCGGACTTCGGCCGGGCCCGCCGGTCCGGCCTCCGCGCCCAGCAGCAGGCAGAGGAGGGCGAGGTCCGGCCGCTCGGACCGGGCCTCCTCGGCGAACTGCCGCCGTCGCTCGGCCGTCCCGGAATCCAGCGCACTCATATGCGACCCATGTCCCTGTCCCCGTGACCCACGGCGTGGTCCCTCACGCCGAGCGGTGGTGGCGGTAGTGGTGGTAGCGGTGGTGGGCCGCGAAGTCCATGCCGTCGTACAACCCCCGCGCTCCTTCATTGTCCTCCTCCACCTGGAGCCAGGCCGCCGATGCGCCCTCGTCCAGGGCCCGGCGGGCCAGCGCCGTCATCACGGCGGTGGCCAGCCCGCGCCGCCGCTGCTCCGGGGCGACCTCGACGGCCATGAAGCCGGCCCACCGCCCGTCCACGACACACCGGCCGATCGCCGCCGGCGGGGCCGCCGGATCCGCGCCCGGCTCACCCGGCACCGTGGCGAACCAGACCGAAGGGCCGCTGCCCAGCACCCGCAGCACATGGGGCCCGGGGGTGGAGAAGCGCTGGTAGCGGGCGAGCCAGGCCGCGTCCGGCTCACGGGTCAGCCGGACCGCCGACACGTCCGCGTCCCGGTCACCGACCGGTGCCAGCGCGGCGATCCGCACCTCCGCCGAGACCTCGCGCCGCCAGCCGTGCCGCTCCAGCTCCGCGCAGAGGATCTCCTGCGTGCCCTCGGCCCCGGTCGCCGTCTGGACGTACGCGGGCAGGCCCCGCTCCTCGTACCAGTCGCGGACCCGCCCCAGCGCGTCGCCGAGCGGCAGGCCCGGATCGCCGAGCGGCAGCGCGGAGTTGGCGCGCCGGGTGAAGCCCCCGGCGGCGCGCAGCCGCCAGTCGCCCAGCGGCTCGCTCTCCACCGGCTGCCAGGCGCGCGCGGTGACGGTGGCCAGCTCCTCGAAGGAGGCGGCGGGGCCCCGCCGACGGGCCGGCGCGGCGGGCACGACCTTGCCCGCGACCAGTGCGGATTCCACGATGTGGACGGACTCCCCGCTCTTTCGTGTGATCGAGAGCACACCGTGGTCCCATGATGTGAGCACCCCGACCGTGTCGGTGAACTCCGCGCCCGTACCGCCGCCGTCCGTCCGGCGCCGCACGGACACGCGTTTGCCCACGTCAGCGGGGGTGATACGGACTTCCAGCCGTCCGCCGATGGTGAATTCCACAGCTCTCTCCGCCCCTCCTGTTCGGATCGTGCCCGAGAACGGAGATACTAGGGGCGGGCATCGACGACGCCGCGCTCCCGCGCGAGAGCCAACGCCCTACCGAGGAGGAACGACAGCGTGACCTACGTCATCGCGCAGCCTTGTGTCGACGTGAAGGACAAGGCCTGCATCGAAGAGTGCCCCGTCGACTGCATCTACGAGGGCCAGCGGTCCTTGTACATCCACCCGGACGAATGCGTCGACTGCGGAGCCTGTGAGCCGGTCTGCCCGGTCGAGGCCATCTTCTACGAGGACGACACTCCGGAGGAGTGGAAGGACTACTACAAGGCGAACGTCGAGTTCTTCGACGACCTCGGCTCGCCGGGCGGTGCTTCCAAGCTCGGACTCATCGAGCGCGACCACGCGTTCATCGCCGCACTGCCGCCGCAGAACCAGTAACCGGCGGCACCACAGAGCGCAGCCCGGTCCCGTACGGCTTGTCACCGTGCGGGACCGAGGCGTTTCCCCGTACGGCCGGGAACGGCCCGAGTCATCCGAGAAAGCAGAGTCCCGTGTCCGCACTCTCCTCCCGCCTCCCGGTCTTCCCCTGGGACAAGCTCGCGCCCTACAAGTCGACGGCCCAGGCCCACCCGGACGGCATCGTGGACCTGTCCGTCGGCACCCCGGTCGACCCGGTCCCCGAGCTGATCCGCAAGGCGTTGGTCGCCGCGGCCGACAGCCCCGGCTATCCCACGGTGTGGGGGACCGAGGCGCTGCGGGACGCGCTCACCGGCTGGGTCGAGCGCCGCCTCGGCGCGGCCGGCGTGACCCACGCCAACGTGCTGCCCGTCGTCGGCTCCAAGGAGCTGGTGGCCTGGCTGCCGACGCAGCTCGGGCTCGGCGCCGGTGACAAGGTCGCCTACCCCCGGCTCGCCTACCCGACGTACGAGGTCGGCGCCCGGCTCTGCGGTGCGGAGCCCGTCGCCTACGACGACCCGACCGAGCTGGACCCGGCGGGGCTGAAGCTGCTCTGGCTCAACTCGCCGTCCAACCCGACCGGGAAGGTCCTGCCCAAGGACGAGCTGACCCGGATCGTCGCCTGGGCGCGCGAGCACGGGATCCTGATCTTCAGCGACGAGTGCTACCTGGAGCTGGGCTGGGACGCCGAGCCGGTCTCGGTGCTCCACCCGGACGTCTGCGGCGGCCACTACGACGGCATCGTCGCCGTCCACTCGCTCTCCAAGCGCTCCAACCTGGCCGGCTACCGGGCCGCCTTCATCGCGGGCGACGCGGCCGTCCTCGGCGAGCTGCTGCTGATCCGCAAGCACGGCGGGATGATGACCGCCGCCCCGGTCCAGGCCGCCACCGTCGCCGCCCTCGGCGACGACGTGCACGTGTCCGAGCAGCGCGCCCGTTACGCGGACCGGCGCCTGGCCCTGCGCGCGGCCCTGGAGGCGCACGGCTTCCGGATCGAGCACAGCGAGGCGAGCCTCTACCTGTGGGCGACCCGCGACGAGCCGTGCTGGGAGACCGTGGCGTACCTCGCGGAGCTGGGCATCCTGGTGGCGCCCGGCGACTTCTACGGCCCGGCGGGCGCGAGCTTCGTCCGGGTGGCGTTCACCGCGACCGACGAGCGGGTCGCGGCGGCGGTCAAGCGCCTGTCCTGACCGGGTCGCCGCCGGAGCGGCGGCGACGCAACGCGCAGAGGGTCTCGGGAGTGCGCACTCCCGAGACCCTCTGCGCGTTGCTGTGCGGCGGCGGATCAGCCGCCGATGGGCAGACCGCCGAGCGCGTCGGTGGGCAGGCCGCCCTGGGTGAGGGAGTCGGTCGGCAGGCCGCCACCGAGCGCGTCCGTGGGCAGGCCCCCCTGGGTGAGCGCGTCCGTGGGCAGGCCGCCACCGAGTGCGTCGGTGGGCAGGCCGCCCTGGGTGAGGGCCTCCGTGGGCAGGCCGCCACCGGCGGCGTCGGCCACACCGCCCACGGCCTGGCCCGCGTTGCCCGCGGCCTGGCCGGCCGTCTCCTGGGCGGCCGGGATGGCCACCCCGGCGGACTTGCCGAGGGTTTGGCCCGCGGCGGGAACCGCCGTGCCGACGAGCCGGCCACCGGTCTCACCGGCCGCCTTGGTGCCCTGCTGGGCGGCGCTGTCCACGGTGGCGCCGAGGCCGGCGCCGTCCAGCGCGGTCAGCCCGCCCAGGTCCGGGGTCGCCGGGAGATCTGCGGCGCTCGCGGCGCCGGCCGCACCGACCACGGGGGCTGCCCCGGCGGCGATCAGCAGCGCGGCACGGGCGATCCGACGGGTCAGGGGGAGGGACATGATGCTCCTTCAGCGGTTTGTGCACGAATCTGTCTGTCCGGTGATCGGACGCACTGATCAACCGCTTCGGGGGAGGGGAAAGTTGCGGTGGGCAAAGGTAAAGAGTGAGTAATGCGTCCGATTATCCGCAGCGGAAGAACCCGGGCAAACGATCCATACCGCCGGAGTCCGATGAACCGTCACTTCCCTTGCGGGGCAAGGGAATCGGAGCAGGCCGGCCAGGCCGTGGGGCGTCGTGCGGAAAAGGTCCGGGGACGTGGCCCCCATGGTCCGAACGGGTGACGGGTCGTACTACTGGGCGACCTGGATCCTGACCGCCGACGTGCCCGTTTCCGTGCCCTTCGCGCGTTCCGTCCGCCAGCCCGTACCGGCGTCCCAGACCCGGTCCGCGTAGCTCACGCGCTCGATCCGCAGCGCCTCGGACTGCGCCACGGCCCAGTGCGCCAGCTCCCAGCCGCGCCGCGGCGAGGCCTTGTCCTCGGCCCGTGCCGAGGTCGCCGGGACGGGCACCGAGACGGTCGAGGAGGCGGACGCGCCCGCGGCCTTCGCGGCGGGCAGCACGTCCTTGCCGAAGGCCCGCACCAGCTCGGCCCGCACCCGCCCGGCATCCCCCGGACCGTCCGCCGTGGCCGTCGACGGGGTGCAGTTCAGCGAGGCCGGCCTGCGCCCGGTCAGCGCGGCGGCCAGCAGCGCGGCGTCCGGCTCGTGCTTCGCGTACGCCTGCGGGAAACCACTGCGCTGCACGCGCTGCGCGGCCACGGTCAGCGGCAGCCGCGAATAGCCCGGGACCTCGGCGAGATGGTCGTAGAACTCACCGGACGAATAGACCGGGTCCATGATCTGCTCGGGCGTGCCCCAGCCCTGCGAGGGCCGCTGCTGGAACAGCCCCAGCGAGTCCCGGTCCCCGTAGTCGATGTTGCGGAGCGTGGACTCCTGGAGCGCGGTGGCCAGGGCGATCGTCACCGCCCGCTCGGGCATGCCCCGGGTGGTGCCGACCGCGGAGATCGTCGCCGCGTTCACCGCCTGGGCCAGACTCATCTCGTACGTGTGTGACGTCCCGCCGTCCCCGTCGGAGGCCTCCACGACGCAGCGGGGCGGGTTCTTCGAGCCGGAGGAGTCGTACTGCACGGCCAGATAGCCGCCCAGGGCCGCGAGCACGGCGAAGGCCGCCGCGAATCGGATGATGCGGCTGCGGCGGGCGGGGCTGGCTGTCCGGGGCACGGGCCCACCGTACTGGAGGCCCCGGCCGGGGCCGATACCCAAGTCCCTTAGGGTCGGGTCCATGGCCGACAGCACCCTTGACCTCACCCTGGACGGACCGGCGCTCACCGCCCGGCTCGTCGACTTCCCCTCGGTCAGCGGGGAGGAGAAGGCGCTCGCCGACGCGATCGAATCGGCCCTGCGCGCCCTGCCGCACCTCACCGTCGACCGCCACGGCAACAACGTCGTCGCCCGGACGAACCTGGGCCGCGCCGAGCGCGTCGTCCTCGCCGGGCACATCGACACCGTGCCGATCGCCGACAACGTCCCCTCGCGCCTCGACGGGAACGGGATCCTCTGGGGCTGCGGGACCTCCGACATGAAGTCCGGCGTCGCCGTCCAGCTCCGGATCGCCGCGACGGTCCCCGAGCCCAACCGCGACCTGACGTTCATCTTCTACGACAACGAAGAGGTCGCCGCGCACCTCAACGGCCTCGGCCACATCGCCGACGCCCACCCCGAGTGGCTCACCGGAGACTTCGCCGTCCTCCTGGAGCCCTCCGACGGCGAGGTCGAGGGCGGCTGCCAGGGCACGCTCCGGGTCCACCTGCGGACGACGGGGGAGCGGGCCCACTCCGCACGCAGCTGGAAGGGCTCCAACGCCGTCCACGCCGCCGCCCCGATCCTCGCGAAGCTCGCCGCGTACGAGCCCCGCCGCCCGGTCATCGACGGCCTCGAGTACCACGAGGGCCTCAACGCCGTGGGCATCGAGGGCGGCGTCGCCACCAACGTCATCCCGGACGCCTGCACCGTCGTCGTCAACTACCGCTACGCCCCCGACCGCACCGAGGAGGAGGCGGTCGCCCACGTCCGCGAGGTCTTCGCCGACTGCGGCGTGGCCGAGATCGTCATCGACGACCACTCCGGCGCGGCCATGCCCGGCCTCGCGCACCCCGCCGCCCAGGCGTTCATGACCGCGGTCGGCGGCACCGCCCGGCCCAAGTTCGGCTGGACCGACGTCTCCCGCTTCGGCGCGCTCGGCGTCCCCGCGGTGAACTACGGCCCCGGCGACCCGATGTACGCCCACAAGCGCGACGAGCACGTGGCCGTCGCGAAGATCACCCACTGCGAGGACCGGCTGCGCTCCTGGCTGACCACCTGACGCCCGGCATTCCCCCCTCCGTAACCTCCGCCGATCTACGCTGGCCGGACGCAGCACGACACAGCCCGGCCCAGGACGACGCAGGTCGGTGGAGGGAGCGGAACATGGGCAACGCCGAGGACGCACGGATTCCTGAGGGCGCGGAGGTTCCCGAGGGGGCCGTCAGCCCCGAGGAACAGTGGCTGGGCCCGGTCCTGCGCCGCAGGGAGCAGGTCCAGCCCGGCACGACCGACCAGCGGCTGCTGGACTCCGAGGGCGACTCCGAGTGGGTGCACACCGACCCGTGGCGGGTGATGCGCATCCAGTCGGAGTTCGTCGAGGGCTTCGGCGCGCTCGCCGAGCTGCCGAGCGCGATCAGCGTCTTCGGCTCGGCCCGCACCCCGGACGGATCGCCGGAGTACGAGGCCGGGGTGGCGATCGGCAAGGCACTGGTCGACGCGGGCTTCGCGGTGATCACCGGCGGCGGCCCGGGCGCGATGGAGGCCGCCAACAAGGGCGCCCGGGAGGCGAAGGGCGTCTCGGTCGGCCTCGGCATCGAGCTGCCCTTCGAGTCGGGCCTCAACCCGCACGTCGACATCGGCGTCAACTTCCGCTATTTCTTCGTCCGCAAGACGATGTTCGTGAAGTACGCCCAGGGCTTCGTGGTCCTGCCCGGCGGCCTCGGCACCCTGGACGAACTCTTCGAGGCGCTGACCCTGGTCCAGACGGGCAAGGTCACCCGCTTCCCGATCGTCCTGTTCGGCACCGCCTACTGGGGCGGCCTGATCGACTGGCTCCGCGACACGGTGGTGGCCGGCGGCAAGGCATCGGAGAAGGACCTGCTGCTGTTCCACGTGACGGACGACGTGGAGGAAGCGGTGATGCTGGTGACGAAGGAGGTCGGGCGGTAGCCACTTCGAGCCCGGCAACTTCAAGCCCGTCCGGCGATTGAGGACATCTTTTCAGCCCCTCCGGCGCTTGAGGAGCGGGGTCCAGGGGCAGCGCCCCGGACCCCGCCCGCTGGGCAGGCGGCAGAACTACGCCAACCCCCGCCGCGCCACGGCCGGAGGCCGATGCCCGGCGACGGACGCCACCATGTCCAGGACCTGCCGCGTCTCCGCCACCTCATGCACCCGGTACACCCGCGCCCCCAGCCACGCCGACACCGCCGTCGTGGCCAGCGTGCCGATGACCCGCTCCTTCACCGGCCGGTCCAGCGTCTCCCCGACGAAGTCCTTGTTGGACAGCGACACCAGCACCGGCCACCCGGTCTCCGCCATCTCACCGAGCCGCCGCGTCGCCTCCAGCGAATGCCGGGTGTTCTTCCCGAAGTCGTGACCCGGATCGATCATGATCCCGTCCGCCCGCACCCCGAGCTCCACCGCCCGCTCGGCAAGCCCCACCGTCACCCGCAGGATGTCCGCCATGACGTCGTCGTACGCGATCCGGTGCGGCCGGGTCCGCGGCTCCGCGCCGCCCGCGTGCGTGCACACCAGACCCGCCCCGTACCGCGCGGCGACCTCCGCCAGCTTCGGGTCCACCCCACCCCACGCGTCGTTCAGCAGGTCCGCCCCGGCCTCGCAGACCGCCTCGCCCACGTCGTGCCGCCAGGTGTCCACACTGATCACCACGTCCGGGTGGCGGCGGCGGACCTCGGCGACGAACCCGACCGTGCGGCGCGCCTCCTCCTCGGCGCTCACCTCCTCGCCGGGGCCCGCCTTCACCCCGCCGATGTCGATGATCGCGGCGCCCTCGGCCACCGCCTGCTCGACCCGGGTGAGCGCCGGCTCGTCCTGGAACGTGGCGCCCTGGTCGTAGAAGGAGTCCGGGGTCCGGTTCACGATCGCCATGATCACCGGCTCGTGCGGACCGAATTCCCGCCGCCCCAGCCTGAGTGCACCGCTGCGCATCCCGTATTTCCTCCTCAGATAGTCCGCCTGCGACCCTAAGGCCTTATCGGGTCGGCCCCGACTTTGTCAGTGCCGCATGGCACGATCGGAGCCGGTCGAGGATTCCGCCCCGGGGAGATGCGCGTGTTCTGGTTCTTGCTGCTCACGATGGTCGTGGTCGTCACCGCGGTCACCCTCGCGGTCGTCGGCGGCGGGGGAAGCGCCGTTCTCCAGGACGTCCCGCCCGAGCGCTTCACCGACCCCCTGCCCGCGACCCGCCCGGTGGGCCGGGCGGACGTCGAGGCGATGCGCCTCCCGATGGCCCCCCGCGGCTACCGGATGGCGGACGTCGACGAGGCGCTGTCCCGGCTCGGCGCCGAACTGGCCGAGCGCGACGCCCGGATCGCGGAGCTGGAGTCCACCCTGGCCGGGGCCCAGGCGGCCGCGGTGACGACGGGCACCGACCTCTTCAAGCAGCCGGGCGACCAGCGGACCGGCGGCCCGGACCGCACCGAGGAGGACGGGCGATGAGCGGCGGAGCCCTGGCCGCCCCCGACGGCCGGCTGCGCTGCCCGTGGGGCCTGTCCACCGAGGACTACCTCGCCTACCACGACACCGAGTGGGGCCGGCCGGTCCACGGGGACGACGCCCTGTTCGAACGGCTCTGCCTGGAGGCCTTCCAGTCCGGGCTCTCCTGGCTCACGATCCTGCGCCGCCGCGAGACCTTCCGTACCGCGTTCGAGGGATTCCGGATCGGGGCGGTCGCGAAGTTCACCGACGCCGACCGGGAGCGGCTCCTGGCCGACCCGGGGATCATCCGCAACAGGGCCAAGGTCGACGCGACCCTCGCCAACGCGAAGGTGCTCGCCGCGTGGCGGGCCGGGGAGCTGGACGAGCTGATCTGGTCCCACGCCCCCGACCCGGCCGGCCGGCCCGCCCCGCGCGCGCTGTCGGACGTCCCGGCGGTGACACCGGAGTCCACCGCCCTCGCCAAGGCGTTGAAGAAGCGCTCGATCCGCTTCGTCGGCCCCACCACCGCCTACGCGCTGATGCAGGCCTGCGGACTGGTCGACGACCACCTCGCGGACTGCGTGGCGCGCGGCGGCGGCAGCGCACCGAGCTGACCTGCGGTTACTTCCCGAGGTAGACCGGCTTCTCCTTGGCCAGGAACGCCTCCACCGCGATGGTGTGGTCCTGCGACGCGCCCGCCCGGGTCTGGAGTTCGTCCTCCTTCTCCAGCGCCTCGGCGAGCGTGTGCCCCGCCCCGTACGCCATCGACTCCTTCAGCGCCGCGTACGCCACCGTGGGGCCGTCGGCGAGGGTGCGGGCGACCTCCGCCGCCCGCTCGGCCAGCTCGGCCGCCGGGACGACCCGGTTGACGAGGCCCAGCTCCAGCGCGTCCTGCGCGGAGATCGACCGCGGGAAGAACAGCAGATCGGCGGCGCGGCTCGGCCCGATCAGCCGGGGCAGGGTCCAGGACACGCCCGAGTCCGCGGTGAGTGCGACGCCCGCGAACGAGGTGTTGAAGGAGGCGGTGTCGGCGACCACCCGGTAGTCGGCCGCGAGCGCGAAACCGAACCCGGCCCCGGCCGCGACGCCGTTCACCCCGGCGACGACCGGCTTCGCCATCTCCGTGATCGCCCGCACGATCGGGTTGTAGTGCTCCCGCACCGTGCTCAGCGCGTTCCCGCCGCCCGCCTCGCGGGTCGCCGTGAGCGTGGCGACGTGCTCCTTGAGGTCCTGGCCGACGCAGAAGGCGCGTCCGGTGGCCGTGAGCAGCACCGCCCGTACGCCCGCGTCCGCCGACGCCGCCAGCAGCGCGTCCCGCAGCGCGACCTTCGCCGCGGTGTTCATGGCGTTCATCGCGCCGGGTCGGTTGATCGTGATCGTCGCGAGACCTTCGCTCACGTCGTACAGGACGGTGTTCGCCGGCTCGTCGGCCATTCCGGTATCCCCTCGCTGCTCGGGCATCGTTGCCACTGCAGGCAAGCATGGCCGATCCGGAGCTGGGCAGAGATGTGACCTGCGTCTAACAATTGGCTCTCACCTGGGGGTCCGGGGCGGCGCAGTATCGCAGCCGGATCGCCGAATTGAGTGGTTTTGCGAGAGCGCGTTGCGCAAGCGATGCAGACCGATGTTGGTCATCGGGGTCCTTGATGCGGGATAATGGCGAAGAAGCAATGTGTTCGATGCCGGTGAGGCAGCGCCTGTCATGGGGCCGCCGGTTGCGATGAGCTGGTTTCAGGAAGGGGAACGAGCATGGCGGCCATGAAGCCGCGGACGGGCGACGGCCCGCTCGAGGTGACAAAGGAGGGGCGGGGCATCGTCATGCGCGTTCCGCTCGAAGGCGGCGGTCGGCTTGTTGTCGAGCTGACTCCGGACGAGGCCGATGCCCTCGGCGACGCGCTGAAGAAGGTCGTCGGCTGACGCGGAACGCCCATCACCTTCACCACTGCCCGGTACGGATTCCGTACCGGGCAGTGGTGCGTCCTGACGAGGTTCTCCGGGGCTTCCGCGCCGGTCAGCCGCGCCGTACCGCGCAGAGCAGGCCGTCGCCGACCGGCAGCAGGGTCGACATCAGCTCCTGGCTCTCGCGCACCGCCCGCAGCAGATCCCGCAGCCGCAGCACCTCGGGCGGCTGGGCCGCGGAGTCGACGGTGCGGCCGTCCGCGAAGACGCCCTCGAAGCAGACCACGCCGCCGGGCCGCAGCAGGCGCAACGATTCAGCGAGCACATCGAGGCTCTCCAGCCGGTCCCCGTCGCAGAAGACGAGGTCGTAACCGCCGTCCGCGAGCCGGGGCAGGACGTCCAGGGCGCGGCCGGGGATGAACCGGGCCCGGTTGGTGGCGAAGCCCGCCTCGCGGAACGCCTCCCGGGCGAACTGCTGACGCTCGGGCTCGGGATCCACCGTGGTCAGGACCCCGTCCGGCCGCATTCCGTGCAGGAGATAGATGCCGGACACGCCGGTGCCCGTGCCGATCTCCGCCACCGCTTTGGCGTCCGCTGCGGCTGCCAGCAGGCGCAGCGCAGCGCCGGTGCCCGGTGACACCGAGCGAAGCCCCAGCTCGCGAGCCCGTTCCCGGGCCACGTGCAGTGCTTCGTCCTCGGCGACAAAGGCGTCGGCGAACGCCCAGCTCGTCTGCCGGTTGGCGGTAATGACCCTCTCCTGTCCCCGTAGTTGGCGCAACGGTGACTGTATCCGCTGGACCCGGGAACCCGCAGATGGGACCGGGCGTTGTGCAAGGAGTGGGGAAAGCGCAGCGACCGGGTCCGCGGATCGGACCGGCGAGCTGCGGTGAAGCCCCGGGCGACGCCCGGCCCCAGCAGGGAAAAAGGCTTATCCGGAGCTAACGGGCGAGGTGGCTATGGTAGGGGCTCCACTGGACACCACCAGAGCCGATAGGGGAGGTGCGGCTGCGCCTGTGGACCGGGGAGGGGTGCTGAGGCGCCTGCTCAGGTCGGCCGGTGAGCCGAAATCCGTGACCAACATTGCTGACCGTTCTTCCGAAGACTCCGCACCGACCGCGACCTTCGCCTCTGATGCGGATTCTCAGGCGTGGACCCCGCCCTCATGGGAAGAGATCGTCAGCACGCACAGCGGTCGCGTGTACCGCCTTGCCTACCGGCTGACGGGAAACCAGCACGACGCCGAGGACCTGACCCAGGAGGTCTTCGTCCGGGTGTTCCGCTCGCTGTCGACGTACACGCCCGGCACCTTCGAGGGCTGGCTGCACCGCATCACCACCAATCTCTTCCTGGACATGGTCCGGCGCAAGCAGCGCATCCGGTTCGACTCCCTCGGTGACGACGCGGCCGAGCGGCTGCCCAGCCGTGAGCCGTCCCCGCAGCAGGTCTTCAACGACACCCACTTCGACGCCGACGTGCAGCAGGCGCTGGACACCCTCGCGCCCGAGTTCCGTGCGGCCGTGGTCCTCTGCGACATCGAGGGCCTCAGCTACGAGGAGATCGCCGCGACCCTCGGGGTGAAGCTCGGCACCGTCCGCAGCCGTATCCACCGCGGTCGCTCGCACCTGCGCAAGGCGCTCAAGCACCGTTCGCCCGAGGCCCGCGCCGAGCAGCGCTCCCTGGCGGACGCGGTCCTGGCGGGGGAGGGCGGAACGGCGTGAGCGGCACAGGACCCACCCCCGCGGAAGCGCACCTGGGGGACCGCCTCGCCGCGCTGGTCGACGGCGAGCTGAAACACGACGCCCGTGATCGGGTCCTGGCCCACCTGGCGACCTGCGCCAAGTGCAAGGCCGAGGCCGATGCCCAGCGCCGCCTCAAGAGCGCCTTCGCCATGTCCGCCTCACCCTCGCCCTCCGAGGGGTTCCTGGCCCGTCTGCAAGGCCTTCCCGGGGGTCCTGGCGGCGACGACACCGGCTCCGGCGGACCGTTCGGCGGCCGGGGGCCCTTCGCCGACGAGTTCTACCCCGGGCTGCGGCCCTCCGGCGGCAGCACCCGCGCCGACACCGCGCCCTCCCCCCTGGACGGCTTCGGATACCTCCCCGCCACCCACGGCTCCACCGCCGTGCTGCCCGGCGGCCCGGCATCCGGTTCGGTCTTCCGCATACACGAGGTGGCCCGCGACGCGGACCGCTCGCCCTGGCGCGGCCGCCGCTTCGCGTTCGCCGCGGCCAGCGCCGTCTCCCTCGCGGCCATCGCGCTGGGCGGCACCCTGCCGCTGGACTCCGGCCCCGAATCCTCCCTGCGCGCCGAGGGCACCGGGAACAACGTCACCCCGCTCGACGCCGAGACCCGCGCCGAGAACGGCACCCGGGCGGTCAGCCGCCGGAGCGGCGGCGCCCTCGCGGTGACCGGCGACGGCCCGGCGGCCGAGCGGCCGGTGTCCGGCACGGCCCCGGCCGGGACGAACGGGCTGCCTCCGTCGCTCACCGGGGCGACCCCGGTGGTTCCGGCCGTCACCCCTCCGGTGGACCGGCAGGGACTGCCGACCGTTCCGCCGCTGTTCGGCGTCCCGCCCTCGGGCGCACGCCACCCCTTCGCGCTCCCCGTGCTGAACGTGTCCGTGCCCCCGTTGATACGCCCGACGACGACCGGCGCCCCGCTGCTCGCGGCGGCGCTCGGCAGCGTGGCGCCGCCGAAGGCGAACCCCTCCGCGGTTCCCTCGGGGCCGCCCCCGGGCTCGCCCGCCAACGATCTGGCGAGCCCGCTTTCCCCCCGGCCCTGACCGGACCCTGCGCGACGATTCGCAAACCTGGTTGAATTCCGGTGAGGGACGCCTCGGTGGGGCGTACAGAGGCCAGTTGCGGGGAGAACATGGACGACGGGAAGCCCACCGGGCCGCAGGCGAAGTGGTGGAGCCGCCCCGCGGCGGACGGCACGGGCCGGGCGCCCGGCGTCACGGACCGGGCGGACGACGCCCGGCCGCCGGCGCCCCCGTCCGCCCCGTCGGACGTCCCGGCGGCCGAGGACCGTGCGCCGGCCGCCCAGGGACCTGCCCCGGTGCCGGCCCAGGCCCCGGCCCGGCCTTCCGACACCTCCGCCCGGCCGGACGAGCACGGCGGCCAGGAGACCCCGGGCCCCCGGCCTTCCGGGACCCCGCTGCACGAGCCCGACGCGTACAGCACCCCGCCCTACGGCGGCCCCGGCCCCTGGGCGCCCGCCCCGCCGGTGCAGCGGCCGACCCCGGCCCACGGCACCGTCGTACCGCCGGAGGCGAGCGGACCGGCCCCGCAGTACGCCGCGACGAACGGCACCGGAATCCCGGCCCCCGCACCGGCGTCCCCAGCCGCCCCCACCCCGGGATCCGCACCGGCACCGCAGCCCGCACCCGCCGACGGCTTCCCGCCCCCGCACGCCCAGCCCGCCGACGGCTTCCCGCTCTCCCCGCACGCCCAGCCCGCCGATGACGGCTTCCCGCTCTCCCCGCCAGGGCCCCAGGCGTCCGCCCAGCACCCGCCGCCGGCCGCCCACACGCCCCACGCACCGCAGCCGCAGGGACCGCACGGATCCCCCGAACACCAGGGGCCGCACCCGGCGCCGGCACCCCAGCAGCACGCGCAGTGGCTCCAGTACGACCCGTGGGGCGCTCCGGGGCAGCCGCTGACCCGGCCGGGACCCCCCGAGGGCACCGAGCCCGGCGGCAGGAAGAAGCGCCGGGGCGGGGCGTTCATGGGGGTGCTCCTGCTGGCCCTGGTCGCCAGCGGCATCGGCGGCGGAGTCGGCGCGTACATCGAGCGCAACGGCGGGCTGACCACCGTCGAGCTGCCGCAGGCGGGCCGCGACAACGGCGACCGGGCCCCCGAGAGCGTCGCGGGCATCGCCGCCAGCGCCCTGCCCAGCGTGGTCACCCTGCACGTCAGCGGCACCGCCGAGTCCGGCACGGGCACCGGCTTCGTCCTCGACGGCCAGGGCCACATCCTCACCAACAACCACGTCGTCGCCCCGGCCGGATCCAGCGGCGACATCACCGTGACGTTCAGCAGCGGCGAGACGGCCTCCGCCGAGCTCGTCGGCAAGGACAGCGGCTACGACCTCGCGGTCGTCCGGGTCCGCGGGGTCTCCGGACTCAAGCCCCTGCCGCTCGGTAACTCCGACAACGTCCAGGTGGGCGACCCGGTGGTGGCCATCGGCGCCCCCTTCGACCTGTCCAACACGGTGACCTCGGGCATCATCAGCGCCAAGCAGCGGCCGATCACCGCGGGCGGCGAGAAGGGCGACGGCAGCGACATCAGCTACGTCGACGCCCTCCAGACCGACGCCCCGATCAACCCGGGCAACTCCGGCGGACCGCTGGTCGACGCCCAGGCCCATGTCATCGGCATCAACAGCGCCATCCGCGCGGCCGACAGCGCCCGAGGCCCCGAGGCGGGCGGCCAGTCCGGCTCCATCGGCCTCGGTTTCGCGATACCCATCAACCAGGGCAAGCGCGTCGCCGAGGAGCTGATCAGCACCGGCAAGGCCACCCACCCGGTCATCGGCGTCACGCTGGACATGAAGTACACCGGCGACGGGGCCAAGGTCGGCACGAAGGGCGCCGACGGCACTCCCGCCGTCGCGAAGGACGGCCCCGCGGCCAAGGCGGGCATCAAGTCCGGCGACGTCATCACCCAGGTCGAGGGCCAGCGCGTGCACAGCGGCGAGGAGCTGATCGTGAAGATCCGGGCCCACCGGCCCGGCGACGACCTCGACCTCAAGCTGACCCGCGGCGGCAAGGAACGGACCGTGACCCTGACGCTCGGCTCGGCGAGCGGCAGCTAGGGCGTGTCCGGCGGCCGACGGGATGCCGTCGCACGACCGTCCGCCCGGCGGCACCGCGAGGTACCGCCCGGACACCTTCGACAGGTACCTTTGAGCGGTCCGGGCCGCGGGGAGACCCGGACCGCGATCGCACGGAGAACACGCGGAGAACACGAGGAGCAGCAAGGTGTTCAATGACATAGGCGCACTGGAGCTGTTGACGCTCGGGGTGCTGGCCGTGCTGGTCTTCGGCCCCGACAAGCTGCCCAAGCTGATCCAGGACGTCACGCGCACCATCCGTAAGATCCGCGAGTTCTCGGACAGCGCCAAGGAAGACATCCGCTCCGAGCTGGGCCCGCAGTTCAAGGACTTCGAGTTCGAGGACCTCAACCCCAAGACGTTCGTCCGCAAGCAGCTGATGGACGGCGACGACGACCTGGGGCTGAAGGAGATCCGCGAGAGCTTCGACCTGCGCAAGGAGATGGCCGACGTCACCGACATGGTCAACGGGCGCACCCCGGCCGCGTCCGATACCGCCAACAGTGCGGCGAACGGCTCGGCGGGCGCGTCGGCGGACTCCTCCACCACCAGCCTCACCAAGACCGGCGACACCGCTCCTGACCTGCTGAAGAAGACCCCGCCGCAGCCGCAGCCCGAGCGCCCGCCGTTCGACGCGGACGCCACCTGACGCGCCACCTGACCCCGGTCAATCCCGACTCGCCCGGACGGTATGGCTATTCTCCATCTGTCCGGTTGCGAGGACGCCCACGCCCGCGGGGGGCGGGCCGCTCCGGATCATGACTGATCGAGGAGGCGGCCGCGCAGATGGAGACGACGAGTCGGATTGATACGGACGGTGTACCGGGCACGGCCACGGCGGAGGAGGTGCCGGCGGCCCGGCGTACCGTCGACGGCTACCTGAAAGCGCCCTTTTCCTGGTACGGGCTGGACGAGGCCTTCACCGGCCCGCGCTGGCTGATGCAGGTCGGCACCGCGGCGGACGGCACGGTGCAGCACGGGGCGGTCGGACACGGCGACGAGCCCTCCGTGAAGACGGACGGCTCCGCCGACAAGGAGCGCTTCGCGGCGGTGATCACCGTGGCCGCGAGCCCGGTCAGACGCAGCGGCGACGGTACGGGCGTGCTGGACGCCACCACGGTGTCCTCGGCCGCCTGGCTCGCGGGCTCCGGGCTGCTGGCGTACACCTGGCCCCCGCAGATGGACCACTCCCTGCGCGACGACTGGCTGGACCAGCAGACCGAGACGGCGTTCACCCTCGCCGACGACCTCGGCTCCGCGCCCTGGTCGACGCTCTCCCTGCCGGTGGACGGCGTGCCGGTGGAGTTCCACTACCGCGAGTCCGAGTTCGGCTGGGTGCTCGCCGGATCCGCCCACGAGGGCGTGCACATCGGGGCGTACGGGCGGGGGATGAGCGCGTACGGTCTCGGCTTCGCGGCCATCAAGGACATCGGGACGTACGCGTAGCAACGCCGACAGGGCGGGCCGGATGACCACCGGCCCGCCCTGTCGTGTGCTGGAGGCGCAGGCGCGTCAGAACTTGTTGCGCGGGGTGATCCCCAGCGACATGCCCGACAGGCCGCGCTGACGGCCGCCCAGCTTCTCCGCGATCGAGCGCAGCGCGCTGCCGGCCGGGGAGTCGGGGTCGGACAGGACGACCGGCTTGCCCTCGTCGCCGCCCTCCCGCAGCCGTACGTCGATCGGGATCGAGCCGAGCACCGGCACCTCGGCGCCGACCGTGCGCGTCAGCCCCTCGGCGACCCGCGCACCGCCGCCCGAGCCGAACACGTCGACCATCTCGTCGCAGTGCGGGCACGGCATGCCCGACATGTTCTCCACCACGCCGACGATCTTCTGGTGGGTCTGCACGGCGATCGACCCGGCCCGCTCGGCCACCTCGGCCGCCGCCTGCTGCGGGGTCGTGACGACCAGGATCTCCGCGTTCGGCACGAGCTGCGCCACCGAGATCGCGATGTCGCCGGTGCCCGGCGGCAGGTCGAGCAGCAGGACGTCCAGGTCGCCCCAGTACACATCGGCGAGGAACTGCTGGAGCGCCCGGTGCAGCATCGGACCGCGCCAGACCACGGGCGCGTTGCCCGGGGTGAACATACCGATGGAGATGACCTTCACGCCGTGTGCGGACGGCGGCATGATCATGTTCTCGACCTGGGTGGGCTTGCCGTCCGCGCCGAGCATCCGGGGCACGCTGTGCCCGTAGATGTCGGCGTCCACGACGCCGACCTTCAGCCCGTCGGCCGCCATCGCCGCGGCGAGGTTCACCGTCACCGAGGACTTGCCGACGCCGCCCTTGCCGGAGGCGACCGCGTACACCCGGGTCAGCGAGCCGGGCTGGGCGAAGGGCACCTCCCGCTCGGCGGTGCCGCCGCGCAGCGAGCTCGCCAGATCCTTGCGCTGTTCGTCGCTCATGACGTCGAGGGTCACCTCGACCCGCGAGACACCTTCGACCCGGGCGACCGCCTCGGTCACGTTCCGGGTGATCGTCTCGCGCATAGGACAACCGGAGACCGTGAGATACACCGTGACAGCGACTACACCGTCAGGATCGATCTCGACCGATTTCACCATGCCCAGCTCGGTGATCGGGCGGTGGATCTCCGGGTCGTTCACTGTCGACAGTGCCTCAAGCACCGCGTCTTCCGTAGCCATACCGACGATGTTACGGCGCTGGGGCCTACGGGCGGGTAGCCCGTCAGCGGTCGCCTTCGTCACTCTCGGATCCGAGGCGGATCTGCCGGTCCTCCATGTCCCTCACCACGTCCTGGAGTTCCGAGCGGATCCAGTCGCGGGTGGCGACCTCGCCGAGGCCCATCCGCAGCGCCGCGATCTCCCGGCTGAGGTACTCGGTGTCGGCGATGGAGCGCTCGTTCTGCTTGCGGTCCTGCTCGTGGGTGACCCGGTCCCGGTCGTCCTGCCGGTTCTGCGCGAGCAGGATCAGCGGGGCCGCGTACGAGGCCTGGAGCGAGAGCATCAGGGTCAGGAAGATGAACGGGTACTCGTCCCACCGCAGGTTCTCGGGCGCGAGGATGTTCCACGCCAGCCAGACGATGATGATCAGCGTCATCCAGACGATGAACCGTCCGGTCCCCAGGAAGCGTGCGATCCGCTCCGAGAGCCGGCCGAACGCCTCCGGGTCGTACTCCGGCAGCAGCCTGCGCCGCGGCGACTTCGGCTGGTCGAGCCGGGGCCGCGGCGGGCGCATCAGGCCGGAGGAGCCCGTCGAGGCGGCCTTCGCCCGTTCCTCCCGGTCACCTGCCATGGCGGATACCCCCCTCGCCGTGGAAGTCGGTCTCGCGCCAGTCCTCGGGGAGCAGGTGGTCCAGGACGTCGTCCACGGTCACCGCGCCCAGCAGCGAACCGCTCTCGTCCACGACGGGCGCCGAGACCAGGTTGTACGCGGCCAGATAGCTGGTCACCGTCGGCAGCGGGGTGTCCGGGGGCAGCGGCACCAGGTCGCTGTCGACGATCGAGCTGACCAGGGTGAACGGCGGGTCGCGCAGCAGCCGCTGGAAGTGCACGGTGCCCAGGTACTTGCCGGTCGGCGTCTCGTCGGGGGAGCGGCACACGTACACCTGTGCGGCGAGCGCGGGGGACAGGTCCTGCTGACGGACCCGGGCGAGCGCGTCGGCCACCGTGGCGTCCGGGCGCAGCACGATCGGCTCGGTCGTCATCAGACCGCCCGCCGTCCGCTCCTCGTACGCCATCAGACGGCGCACATCGGCGGCGTCGTCCGGGCGCATCAGGGTCAGCAGCCGCTCCTTGTCCTCCTCGGGCAGCTCCGAGAGCAGGTCGGCCGCGTCGTCCGGGTCCATCGCCTCCAGGACGTCGGCGGCCCGCTCCTCCTTGAGCTTGCCGAGGATCTCCACCTGGTCGTCCTCGGGCAGCTCCTCCAGGACGTCGGCCAGCCGGTCGTCGTCCAGCGCGGCGGCCACCTCGACCCGGCGCTTGGGGGAGAGGTGGTGCAGGGCGTTGGCCACATCGGCGGGGCGCAGCCGTTCGAACGTGGCGACCAGGCTCTCGGCGCCCTGCCCGTGCTCCTCCAGCGAGAAGCCGCTGACCGCCGACCACTCCACCGTCAGCGTCTCGCCCTTGCGGCGCAGCGCCCCGCCGCGCCCCTTGCGGACGAAGTACTTGTCGATCTCCCAGTCCCGGCGGGCCGGCAGCTGCTGGATCGCCACGTCCAGGACGGTGACCTCCTCGTCGGTCTCCACCAGCGTCACCCGGCGGTCGAGGAACTCGCCGAGAACGAGCCGTTCGGTGGGCCGCTGCTCGAAGCGGCGCATGTTGACCACACCGGTGGTGATGACCTGGCCGGACTCGACGCCCGTCACCCGGGTCATCGGCAGGAAGATCCGCCGCCGGCTGACCACCTCGACGACCAGCCCCAGGATGCGCGGCGGCCGTCCGCCGACCCGCAACATCGCCACCAGGTCGCGGACCCGGCCGACCTGGTCGCCGTTCGGATCGAACACGGGCACCCCGGACAGGTGCGAGACGAAGACCCTGGGGGCTCCTGCCGCCATGCGCCGCCTCCTTCTCCGTGCTTCTCCGTGACCAGCCTCCGCGACCAGCGCGTTTCGCCGTACGCGGACAGCCGTACGCGGGATCAGGCTAGCCCGTGCCGCCGCCCGGCGCCCCGGCGGACCCGTCCGTACGGCTGGCTGCCGGACGGCGCCCGGCTCCCGGGTACGCTGCCGTCTGCCACCCCCCGATCGCCGTTGAGAGGCAGTGCGCCCGTGACCTCTTTTGCCCCGGCCGTGCGGAACCATCGCCGGACCGCCCTCGCTCTCGTGCTGTGCGGAGGGCTCACCGCGGCCCTGGCCGCCTGCGGCACGGAGGAGGACCCGGACCAGGGGACCAACGGCGTCGCCAAACTCACCGCCGCCGAGATCGACAAGAAGGCCAGGGCGGCGGCCGACGCGGCGAGCGCGGTGCGCCTGTCGGGCACGCTCGTCAGCAAGGGTGGCACCTACCGGCTGGAGATGAAGCTCAACGCGAAGGGCGGCATGGGCTCGGTGACCTCGAAGAAGCAGAGCTTCGCGCTGCTGCGGGTCGAGGACGAGCTCTTCCTCAAGGCGCCCGCCGACTTCTGGACGCACGAGGGGAGTGGCGGCGGGGGCGAGTCCGCCGACGTGGCGGCCGCGGACAAGCTGGGCGGCAAGTACGTGAAGGTCCCCGAGGACGACCCCAGCTACCGCCAGCTGCGCGGCTTCACCGACAAGGAGGTCCTGCTCGACGGGGTGCTCGCGCTGCACGGAAAGATCAACAAGGGCGGCCGGGACACGGTCGCCGGGCACCGAACCATTCAGATCCTGGGCGGCAAGGGCGAGGGCGGGGCGTTCGACGTCTCCCTGGAGGGCCGGCCGTATCCGGTACGGGTGGCCCGGGGCGGCGGCGGGGGCACGGTCACGCTGGCCGACTGGGGGCAGGCCTTCCCGCTGGAGGCCCCCGACGAGGACGACACCGTCGACTACGGCGGCCAGCTCCCCAAGTCCTCCGGCTGACCCGAAGGCCCGTTCCGTATCCGGCTCAGCGCTTCCCGCGCCGCTTCAGCAGCAGCCGGGGCAGCGCCGCCGGGGCCGGCTGCCGGGTGGTGGCGCCGGTCGGCAGCGGGACGGCCGCCAGCGAGGTGTCCGGCAGCGCGGTGCTCACGGTGCCGGGCGTCAGCCGCACCACCGTGCACTCCCTCGCCCACCGCTCCGTCATCGACTCGGCGTCCGGCGCGTTCAGCCGCTTGCCCTTCAGCTCGGCGACCGCCGCCTCCCACTCCTCGGAGTGCGGCGGGAGAAGACGTACGGCCGCGGTCCAGGCGACGATCCGGCCGCCCTTGTCCTTGCTCCGTACGGTCACCTCGGCGCGGCCGCCGTCGGCCAGCCCCTCGGGCAGCGGCTGCTCGCCGGGGCCGCCGCCGACCAGCAGCGCCGCGCCCTCGTGCCAGATGTGCCAGACGGCACGGGCCGGCCCGGTGCCCCGCACCCAGACGAGCCCGGACTTCTTCGTGGACTCCTCAACGAGGGCCCTCTCCAGCAGGTCGGCGGCGGCATCGGGCGCGGCGGCGTCAGTCATGGGCGCGAGCTTAGACGGACCGGTGGTGCTCAGAGCCAGCCGTTGCGCTTGAGGATGCGGTGGATGGAGAAACAGACCGCCCCGATGACGCCCAGCACGATCGGATAGCCGTACTTCCAGTGCGTCTCGGGCATGTAGTCGAAGTTCATGCCGTAGACACCGCAGATCATCGTGGGCACGGCGATGATCGCCGCCCAGGAGGTGATCTTGCGCATGTCCTCGTTCTGCGTGACGGTCGCCTGCGCCAGGTTCGCCTGGAGGATCGAGTTCAGCAGCTCGTCGAAGCCGAGGACCTCCTCCTGGACCCGGGCGAGGTGGTCGGCGACGTCACGGAAGTACTTCTGGATGTCGGGGTCGATCAGCCGCATCGGACGCTCGCTCAGCAGCTGCATGGGGCGCAGCAGCGGCGAGACGGCCCGCTTGAACTCCAGCACCTCGCGCTTGAGCTGGTAGATCCGGCCCGCGTCCGAACCGCGCGGGCTGCCCTTGGCCGGCGTGGAGAAGACATCGATCTCCACCTCGTCGATATCGTCCTGCACCGCCTCGGCCACCGCGATGTACCCGTCGACCACATGGTCGGCGATGGCGTGCAGCACGGCGGAGGGGCCCTTGGAGAGCAGCTCCGGGTCGTCCTGGAGGCGGTGGCGCAGGGCGCGCAGGGAGCCCTGGCCACCGTGCCGGACGGTGATGACGAAGTCCCGGCCGGTGAAGCACATCACCTCGCCGGTCTCCACGACCTCGCTGGTCGCGGTCAGTTCGGCGTGCTCCACGTAGTGGATCGTCTTGAAGACGGTGAACAGCGTGTCGTCGTAACGCTCCAGCTTGGGCCGCTGGTGGGCGTGGACGGCGTCCTCGACGGCCAGCGGGTGCAGCCCGAACTCCCGGGCGATACCCGCGAATTCGGCCTCGGTCGGCTCATGCAGGCCGATCCATGCGAAGCCGCCCTCCTCCCGCACCTGGAGCATCGCCTCGTGCGGCGTCGGGGTGGCGGGCGTCACCACCCGGCGGCCGTCGCGGTAGACGGCGCAGTCGACGACGGCGCTGGAGGCGGACGGGTCGCGGGTGGTGTCGTACGCGCTGTAGGGGGCGCTGTTCTTACGGAGGGACGGGCGCAGGGACGGGCGCACGGCGGCGCGCAGGTCACGGATCATCGACATGGCTGGCTCCTTCACGGAGGGCCGTCGGCGAGGGCGTGGAACAGCCCGGAATGGGGACGTGTGCTCACGTCCGCAAAGCGGGCGGCACCGCGCGGGCGCGATGACGGCGTTCGCTACAGACAGGCAAAAACGAAGGGCTCTTCCGTCGCGCGCACTGCTGTCGGGGAGTCGTCCGGACACGACGGCGGTGTCGGCACCGGGCGACCGACGAAGCGTCGGATCAACGGGACATGCGAGGCGCGGAAGAGCGGTTGGTACTGCACGGTCGACTTGGATCCATGGCAGTCCCCACCTCCTCCGGCCGGTCCCCCGTGGGGGACGACGTGTCGTCGGGACGAAGAAGAGCAACGCTTCTGCGTGCTGTCCCGACCGGCGGCCAGGCTATCAGCCGCCCAAGGCCCAATCCCGTACTTTGCCCATTCCCTACGCGATCTATGCTCGCGGCATGGCAGAAATTCTCGCTCTGGTCGAGGCACGGCTCCGTTCCGCCCTCGGGGAACCGGACGCCCGCGCCGATGTGACGTTCCTCGGCACGGACCGCATCGAGGTGCTCCGCTTCCTCGACGGCGACGTGGTGCGCTACGCGACGCTCGGCATGTCCGGTCAGCCGATGGCCGACCCCACCTCCCCGCTCGCCGACCCGGTGAAGGGCCCCCGCGCCGAGCTGATCCTCTCCGTACGGGGCGGACTCGCCGACACCGACCAGGTGCTGCGCCCGCTCGCCGTGCTGGCCGCGTCCCCGCAGGTCGAGGGGTTGATCGTGGCCGCCGGCGCGTCCCTGGACCTGGGCGATCCGCTGTGGACCGGCGCTCCGTTCACCTCGGTGCTGGTCGCGGAGTCCGGGGGTCTGGTGGAGGACCTGGAACTGGACGAGCCGATGGACCCGGTGCGCTTCCTGCCGCTGCTGCCGATGACGCACAACGAGGCCGCCTGGAAGCGGGTGCGCGGGGCGCAGGAGCTCCAGGAGCGGTGGCTGACGCACGGTACGGACCTGCGCGACCCGCTGCGCACGTCCGTACCGCTGGACTGACCTGCCAGGACACCCCCTGGTCGGCTATTCGGCGAAGACCGCCACGCCGTCCTCCCGCGCGTGGACCGGCTCCAGTTCCTCGGCCTCGGCGGTCAGGGCCGTACGCCGTACGCCCACGACGGCCGCTCCCACGAGGGCGGCGAGCGCCGCGACCACGAACGGGATGTGGACGTCGGTCCACTCCTCGATCTTCGGGGCGAGGAAGGGGGCGGCCGCCGCGGCGAACCAGCGGACGAAGTTGTATCCGGCGCTCGCCACCGGGCGCGGCGCGTCCGAGACCCCGAGGGCCAGCTCGGTGAAGACGGTGTTGTTCATGCCGATGAACGCGCCGGAGACGATCGTGGCGACGACGGCGGTGGTGTGGTCGCCGTAGCCCAGGACCAGCAGGTCGACGGCGAGCAGCACCAGCGAGGCCCCGAGCACCTTGAGCGAGCCGAAGCGGCGCTGGAGGCGCGGGGCGACGAGCACCGAGAAGACGGCCAGCAGCAGGCCCCAGGCGAAGAAGACCGCGCCGGACTTGTACGGGGTCATGTCCAGCACGAACGGTGTGAAGGCCAGGATCGTGAAGAAGGCGTAGTTGTAGAAGAACGCCGAGGCCGCGACCGAGGCCAGTCCGCCGTGCCCCAGCGCCTTGACCGGGTCGAGCAGTGATGTCTTGCGGGCGGGCTTCGGCTGCTCCTTGAGGAACGCGGCGATACAGAGGAAGCCGATCGCCATCAGCGCCGCGGTGCCGAAGAACGGGTAGCGCCAGCTGGCGTCCCCGAGCAGCGCGCCGAGCAGCGGCCCGCACGCCATGCCGAGGCCGAGCGCCGACTCGTACAGCAGGATCGCCGCCGCGCTGCCGCCCGCCGCCGCTCCGACGATCACCGCGAGGGCGGTGGAGACGAAGAGGGCGTTGCCCAGGCCCCAGCCGGCCCGGAAGCCGACCAGTTCGGCGACGGAGGACGAGGTGCCGGAGAGCGCGGCGAAGACGACGACGAGCGCGAGGCCGGCCAGCAGGGTCCTGCGGCCGCCGACGCGACTGGAGACGAAGCCGGTGACCAGCATCGCGAAGGCGGTGATCAAGAAGTACGAGGTGAACAGCAGCGACACCTGGCTCGCCGAGGCGTCCAGCCCCTGGGCGATGGACGGCAGGATCGGGTCCACCAGACCGATCCCCATGAAGGCCACCACCGAGGCGCCCGCCGTGGCCCAGACGGCCTTCGGCTGGCGCAGGAGGCCGGCCCCCGTCGCTCCTTCGTCGAACGGATCCTCACCGTGCATGGACTCTCTCCCTGACTTCCTCCGGAGCACCCTCCGGATCGATGCGTTATACACAGAATAAGTTAGGCAAGCTAATAAGTGCAAGCTACATCTATTCTTCCCGGTCAGGGCCACGCTCCGGACGGGTGATCGTCCTTGACGCGAGGACCGGCGGGGAGGACGGTTGGTCCTTATGAGGGGCGAACCCAGTTGCCCGAAGTGCGGTGGCCGGGTCAGGGCGCCCGGCCTCTTCGCCGACGCCTGGCAGTGCTCCGTGCACGGCCAGGTCCACCCGATGCAGCCGGTCATCCCGCCGAGCGTCGAAGGGCTCGGCGTCGTGGTGCACCGCGCGCAGGTCCCCGTCTGGATGCCCTGGCCGCTCCCCGTGGGCTGGCTGTTCACCGGCGTCGCCAGCGTGGGGGACGACCGCAGCGGAGGACGCGCGAGCGCCGTGGCCTGCTCCGGACCCGGCCCGCTGGGCGGGATGGGCGAGCTGCTGCTCGTCGCCGAGGAGCTCGGCGTCGGACTCGGCGCCCGGTACGCCGGCATCGAGGGCCCGGACCCCGGCCACCATCTGAACGTCGACTCCGCCCCCGACGCCAAGGTCCACGCCGCCGGCCGCCCCACCCCGCTCTGGCACGTCAAGAACGCCCCGGAGGACCGTGCCGTCTTCGCGGGCGAGGCCCGGGGGCTGTGGCTCTGGGCGATCCTGTGGCCCGAGCAGTCGGGGCTCCTGATGTACGACGAGCTGGTGCTGACCGACCTGCGGGACGCCGGGGGAGAGGTGGACCTCGTCCCCTGCGGCGCGCTCACCCCCCGCCTGCTCACCGCCCCGGACGCACCTCCCCGGCAGGGATCGGGCGAGCGCTAGATCACGTGGGGCCGGCGGCTTCCACGGCCTGAGGCCTGGTGCGCGGCGGTTATCCTTGAGCGGTCCCCCGTCCGCCCGCGAGCCCCGGAGTCACGCGTCGTGCGTATCGACCTGCACACCCACTCCACCGCATCGGACGGCACGGACACCCCCGCCGAGCTGGTCGCGAACGCCGCCGCCGCGGGCCTGGACGTCGTCGCGCTCACCGACCACGACACCGTGGGCGGCCACCAGCAGGCCATCGACGCGCTGCCCGAGGGGATCACCCTCGTCACCGGCGCCGAACTCTCCTGCCGCGTCGACGGCGTGGGCATGCACCTGCTGGCGTACCTCTTCGACCCGGCCGACGCCGAGCTGGAGCGCGTCCGGGAGCTCGTCCGCGACGACCGGGTGCCGCGCGCCCAGGAGATGGTCCGCAAGCTGCGCGCCCTCGACGTCCCCATCACCTGGGAGCAGGTCGCCCGCATCGCCGGGGACGGCTCGGTCGGCCGCCCGCACATCGCCGCCGCCCTCGTCGAACTCGGCGTCGTGCCCACCGTCTCCGACGCCTTCACGCCCGACTGGCTGGGCAACGGCGGCCGGGCGTACGCCGAGAAGCACGAGTTCGACCCCTTCGAGGCCGTCCGCCTGGTGAAGTCGGCGGGCGGGGTCACCGTCTTCGCCCACCCGGCCGCCGTGAAACGCGGCGCGGTGGTCCCCGAGTCCACGATCGCCGCGCTCGCCGACGCCGGCCTCGACGGCGTCGAGGTCGACCACATGGACCACGACGGACCCGCCCGGGCCCGACTGCGCGGCCTCGCCCGCGAACTGGGGCTGCTCACGACCGGCTCCAGCGACTACCACGGCAGCCGCAAGTCCGTCGAACTCGGCGCGTGCACCACCGACCCCGAGATCTACGGTGAGATCACCCGGCGCGCCACGGGAGCCTTCCCGGTGCCGGGCGCCGGTGGAGCCGGCCGCGGCTAGCGCCTCCTCCCTCTCCGCCGCACCTGTTTCTTTCTCCCCGCGCGCCCCCGTGCGTGCCGCCGCCGTGCTCGACGCACCGCGACGGCCGCTGCCCGGACCCGCGCCACCCCCGTAACGCCCGCTCTTCTCTCGCAAGGCTCACTGTGTTCGACGTCGCTGTCTTCGGATCCCTTTTTCTCACCCTATTTGTCATCATGGACCCGCCCGGGATCACGCCGATCTTCCTCGCCCTCACCGCGGGCCGCCCCGCCAAGGTGCAGCGGAAGATGGCGCTCCAGGCGGTCACGGTCGCGTTCGGTGTGATCGCCGTCTTCGGTCTGCTCGGTCAGCAGATCCTCGACTATCTGCATGTCTCCGTGCCCGCGCTGATGATCGCGGGCGGGCTCCTGCTGCTGCTCATCGCGCTCGACCTGCTGACCGGCAAGACGGACGAGCCGACGCAGACCAAGGACGTCAACGTGGCGCTCGTACCGCTGGGGATGCCGCTGCTGGCCGGGCCGGGCGCGATCGTCTCGGTCATCCTCGCGGTGCAGCACGCCGACGGCGTGGGCGGTCAGCTCTCCGTCTGGTCCGCGATCGTCGCCATGCACGTGGTGCTCTGGCTGACCATGCGCTATTCGCTCGTCATCATCCGCGTGATCAAGGACGGCGGCGTGGTGCTGGTGACCCGGCTCGCCGGCATGATGCTCTCCGCCATCGCCGTCCAGCAGATCATCAACGGCGTCACCCAGGTCATCCAGAACTCCTGAGGCCTCCGAACGCTTCTGAGACCCCCCGCGCACCACAGCGCCCCCGCACGGACGTTCCGTGCGGGGGCGCTTCGTCTTCACAACGTCAGGTGTTACGAGGCCGAACTGTCGGCCGGCCGGATGTAGATGCGCTGGCCCATCGCTGCGGCCTGCTGCACGATCCGGTTGACGGAGGCGGCGTCCACGACGGTGCTGTCCACGGCGGTACCGTCGACGTCGTCGAGTCGCATGATCTCGAAGCGCACAGGGCTTCCCTTCGTCTGATCCTCCTGCTGGAGAACTACTGGCGCCGGTGGGGCGTCCCACCGGCAAGACTGGGGAACGCGAGGTTTCCCTCGCGTTCCACGTGGGTGATAACGAGTTGCCCCCTGCAAACATTCCCTACGCTAAGGAAATTTTTTGGATGTCTAAGTACCCGTCGGTAGTCACACCACCACAGACCATGAGGTCCGCGTGAACGAGGCGGACTCACAGATCATCGGCGGAGCCGGCCTCGCCGCCCGCCTGGACCGCACCAACGAGCTGCTCCAGCGCATGCTCATCGAGGTCTCCAAGACCCCGTCGACGCATGCCATCTTCGTGGACGCCGGCTATGTGTACGCCGCGGCCGGGCTGCTCGTCACCGGTACCGAGGACCGGCGCTCCTTCGACCTCGACGCCGAAGGGCTGATCGAGGCCTTCATCGACAAGGCCCGCACGATCTTCGCGGACAGCAGGCTGCTGCGGGTCTACTGGTACGACGGGGCCCGCCGCCGCATCCACACCACCGAGCAGCAGGCCATCGCCGAACTCCCCGACGTCAAGGTGCGGCTCGGCAACCTCAACGCCAACAACCAGCAGAAGGGCGTCGACTCGCTCATCCGCACCGACCTCGAATCCCTCGCCCGGCACCGCGCCATCAGCGACGCGGCGCTCGTCGGCGGCGACGAGGACCTGGTCTCGGCGGTCGAGGCGGCCCAGGGCTACGGGGCCCGTGTGCACCTCTGGGGCATCGAGGCCGGTGAAGGCCGCAACCAGGCCGAACCGCTGCTGTGGGAGGTCGACAGTCAGCGCACCTTCGAGCTCGACTTCTGCCGCCCCTACGTCACCCGGCGGCCCGTCACCACGTACGAGGACGACTCCCCGGCCCCCTCCCGGGAGGACGTCCGCTTCGTCGGCGCACAGATCGCGGCCGCCTGGCTCGCCGCCCGGGGCCGGGAATCCCTCGCCGACCTGCTGCCGGGCCATCCCTATCTGCCGGGCTCCGTCGACCAGGACCTGCTGGTGGAGGCGGAACGCCTGCTCCAGCACTCGCTGCGCGGCCACGCGCACCTGCGGCGGGCGCTCCGCGACGGCTTCTGGCAGCACCTGCAGTCGCAGTACTGACGGACCGGCCGCCGACGGCGCGTCAGACGGTCCGCAGGCCGTCCCAGAACGCGGCCAGCGCCTCGGCGGTCTCCTGCGGGCGGGCGGTGTTGGGGGAGTGCTCGGCGCCGGCGATCGTGGTGCGGCGGGCGCCGAGACGCCGCGCCATGGAGTCGAACCGCTCCACCGGCCAGACGTCGTCGCGCTCCCCGGACAGGACGTGGACGGGCAGCCCGACGGCGGCCAGCTCGTCCACCCGGTCCGGTTCGGCGGCCAGCTGGGCCCCGGTGGCGATCAACTGGGCCGGGTTATGGGCGAGCCAGCGCCGGCGCATGTCCGCACCGTCGCCGGTGTCCGCGTCCTGCGGCGGGTCCAGTGCCTGCATCGCCTGCCACACCTCGTCCATGGACAGCACGGCCAGCGCGTCGCTCAGCATCTTCACCTTGTCCCGCTGGGCCGCGACGACCTCGGCGGGGCCCGAGGACATCAGCGTCAGCGAGCGGAACGGGGTGGCGTCCAGCAGGACGGCGGCGCGGGCGATCTGGCCGCCGAGCGAGTGCCCGAGCAGATGCAGCTCCCCGTCGCCGACATCGTCCAGAGCCGCTGCCTGCGCCAGCACATCACGCGCCAACTCCCCCTGTGCGTAAGACTCCTGACGGTCCGTCCCCTGCGACTCGTACTGCCCCCGGCCGTCCACGGCGACCACCCGATAGCCCGCCGCGCACAGCGGTTCCAGCAGGGCGATGAAGTCCTCCTTGCTGCCGGTGTATCCGGGCAGCAGCAGGGCGGTGGCCCGGGCCGGGGTACGCGGTACGGCGTCGAGGACGGCGAAGTCGCCGCGCTCGGTACGCAGGACGCGGGAGGTGGCACAGGGCGGCGGGGCGAAGGTGGGCGGGCGGCTCATACGGCGAGGCTATCCCCGCCGCCCCTGTCCCGACGTCACCGGGCGACCCTCCCAGCAACATCGGGCATACGGAAACGGCCCCGGCCCCCGCGAGTGCGGGGGCCGGGGCCGTTCGTGCTGCGGTGTCGCCGGGAGCGTCAGCTCTCGGTCGTCGTCGCCGACGCCTTGCCCGCCGGGCGGGTGGCGCGACGGCGGCGCGGCTTCGTCTCGGCGGCGGCCTCGCTCACCACGGCCTCGGCCTCGGAGACCACGGCGGCCTCCTGGGCGGTGGTCGAGGTGACGGCGCGCGTGGCGCGGCGGCGACGCGGCTTGGCCTCCGCCTCGGCGGCGGCCGGAGCCTCCGGCGCGGCGGCCTCGACGGGGGCCGCGGCCTTCGCCCTCGACGCCCTCTTGGGCTTCGTCTCCGCCTTGGGCGTCGACTCGGCCTCCGTACCGGCTTCGGCCTTCGCCTTGGCCGCTGCCCTGGGCTTCGACTCAGCCTTCGGCCGGCTCGTGGCACGGGCCGGACGACGACGCGTCTTCGTCTCGGGCTCCGGCTCGGCGGCCGGGGCGATCTGGAAGTCGACCTCGTCGGCCGGCTTCACGATCCGGGTGCGGCGGCGCGGCTTGACGGCCTTCGGCTCGGCGACCGGCTCCGCGACGCCCGCGGCGACGGCCACGGTCTGGAACTCGGCCGGGGCCGGCGCGGCCGGTGCGGCGGCGACGGGCGCAGCCGTCTCCTCGGCCACCGGCTTCACCGCGGCGCGGCTGCGACGACGACGCGGCTTGGTCTCCGCCACGGCCGCCACGGTCTCCGCGACCGGCTCGGCCATGGGTGCGGCCTCGACCACGGGAGCGGCCTCGGCCACCGGGGCGGGAACCACCGGGGCCTCGGCGACCGCCACGGCCGCCTCGGCGACGGCCTCGGTGGCGCTGACACGCGTACGGCGGCGACGGCGCGGCGTACGCGGCGCGTCGGGGGCCTCGTCACCGGCCGAAGTGACCGGAGCGACCGGGGCAGCCTCCTTGGCGGGGGCGGGCACCGTCGCGGCGCCCTCCTCCGCGGCGGAACCGCCACGGGTGCGGCGGCGCTGACGCGGCGTCCGGGTGCGCGGCTCGCGCTCCTCACGGGCGGGGGCCGGGGCGGCGGCCTTGCGGCCGCGGCCGCCGGTCTCGCCGAGGTCCTCGACCTCCTCCGCGCGCAGACCGGCACGGGTCCGCTCGGCGCGCGGCAGCACACCCTTGGTGCCCGCCGGGATGCCGAGCTCCTCGAAGAGGTGCGGCGAGGTGGAGTACGTCTCCGGCGGGTCCGGGAACTTCAGATCCAGGGCCTTGTTGATCAGCTGCCAGCGCGGGATGTCGTCCCAGTCGACCAGCGTGATCGCGATGCCCTTGGCGCCCGCGCGGCCGGTGCGGCCGATGCGGTGGAGGTAGGTCTTCTCGTCCTCCGGCGACTGGTAGTTGACGACGTGAGTCACACCCTCGACGTCGATACCGCGCGCGGCGACGTCGGTGCAGACCAGGACGTCGACCTTGCCGTTGCGGAAGGCGCGCAGCGCCTGCTCGCGGGCGCCCTGGCCGAGGTCGCCGTGGACCGCGCCGGAGGCGAAACCGCGCTTCTCCAGCTGCTCGGCGATGTCGGCTGCGGTGCGCTTGGTCCGGCAGAAGATCATCGCGAGCCCGCGGCCGTTGGCCTGGAGGATGCGGGAGAGCATCTCCGGCTTGTCCATGTTGTGGGCGCGGTAGACGTGCTGGACCGTGTTCTTGACGGTCGTGCCCTCGTCGTCGGGCGACGTGGCGTTGATGTGCGTCGGCTGCGACATGTAGCGGCGCGCGAGGCTGATGACGGCACCGGGCATGGTGGCCGAGAACAGCATGGTCTGGCGCTTGGGCGGCAGCATCGTGATGATGCGCTCGACGTCGGGCAGGAAGCCCAGGTCCAGCATCTCGTCGGCCTCGTCGAGGACGAGCCCGCGGATGTGGGAGAGGTCGAGCTTGCGCTGGCCCGCCAGGTCCAGGAGACGGCCCGGGGTGCCGACGATCACGTCGACGCCCTTCTTGAGGGCCTCGACCTGGGGCTCGTACGCCCGGCCGCCGTAGATCGCGAGAACGCGGACGTTCCGGACCTTGCCGGCCGTGAGCAGGTCGTTGGTGACCTGCTGGCACAGCTCGCGGGTGGGGACGACGACGAGCGCCTGCGGCGCGTCGGTCAGCTGCTCGGGCGTGGCGCGGCCCGCCTCGACGTCGGCGGGGACGGTCACGCGCTCCAGGAGCGGAAGACCGAAGCCGAGCGTCTTGCCGGTGCCGGTCTTGGCCTGGCCGATGACGTCGGAGCCGGAGAGGGCTACGGGGAGCGTCAGCTCCTGGATGGGGAAGGGGGACATGATGCCGACTGCCTCGAGGGCTTCGGCCGTCTCGGAAAGAATACCGAGGTCGCGGAACGTAGTCAGGGTGCTGCCTCTTCTGTGAGACGCGGTCCGAGGCGAACGCTGGGGGTCGTACCGTGCCGGGGTTGGTCATCCGGCCGTGGATGGGCCGGGTGGCGCGGGACCACTGCCGTCGCTCGAGCGCTCGTGCCGCTGAGGGGGCCCCTCATCTGCAGTCGTACGTGTCGTACGCACCGCGTGGAGGGCTGTCGGTTCGGAGCCGATCGGGCCACCGACCGGGCATCCTCATTCAAAGGGCGCGCCTCTGGCACAGCACAGTGCTCAGTAGGCGCATTACCACTGTACCCCGGATTCGCGCATGTGTGTTGGACGAATTCATCGGAACGGTATGAGGTCCCGGGCTGACCAGGCCCTTCCGCCCTGTGAGGAGCGGGCTATCGTTCGGTTCATGGAGACGCCTGACCACGCCACTGAGACCCCCGCCGAAGCCACCGGAGCCACCGGGATCGCCGCCCAGGACTGGGCCACCGCGGCCGCCGACCCGCAGTACCGCGCCGCGGTCGTGGACCTGCTCGGCGCCCTCGCCTACGGAGAGCTGGCGGCCTTCGAGCGGCTGGCCGAGGACGCGAAGCTCGCGCCGACCCTCGGGGACAAGGCGGAGCTGGCGAAGATGGCCGCCGCCGAGTTCCACCACTTCGAGCAGCTGAACCAGCGGCTCACCGCCGTGGACGAGGACCCGACCGCGGCGATGGAGCCGTTCGCCAAGGCGCTCGACGACTTCCACCGCCAGACGGCGCCGTCCGACTGGCTGGAGGGCCTGGTCAAGGCGTACGTCGGTGACTCGATCGCGAGCGACTTCTACCGCGAGGTCGCGGCCCGGCTGGACACCGACACCCGGTCCCTGGTCCTGTCCGTGCTCGACGACACGGGCCACGGGAACTTCGCCGTGGAGAAGGTGCGCGCCGCGATCGAGGCCGACCCGCGGCTCGGCGGGCGGCTCGCGCTGTGGGCGCGCCGGCTGATGGGCGAGGCGCTGTCGCAGGCCCAGCGGGTGGTCGCCGACCGCGACGCCCTCTCGACCATGCTGGTGGGCGGCGTCGCGGACGGCTTCGACCTGGCCGAGGTGGGCCGGATGTTCTCCCGGATCACCGAGGCCCACACCAAGCGGATGGCCGCCCTGGGGCTGGCCGCGTAACACCGCGCCGCCGCCCGGTGCCGTGCTACTGGGCCGCCGCCGCCGACCGGCCGAGGCGGCGGCCGGGTGGACGGATCAGGAGCGACAGCGTCACCGCCCCGACGGACACGGCTCCGATCAGCGTCGCCAGGACATGGCCCGGGCCCAGCGCGGCATGCGTCAGATACGCGCCGAACAGGGCGCCCAGGGAGCCGGTGAGATAAACCGCACGGCCGGACGGCAGGCGGTCGGCCAGTGATCGGATCGCCGCCCAGGACAGGGCGAGTCCGAGCACGGCGGCGCCGAAGGATTCCCAGATCACAGAGGATCACCTCGCGGGGGTGTGCGGGGCGGGCAAATCGGTCGTAGGCGGTACTACCCCCCGCCTGCGGAGAACAACCCTCCGGCGGCCCGCTCCGACCCGTACGGGATCCGGCGCCCGTCCACCACTTCACGCCGCACCCGTCCACTTCACGCCGCGGGGCCCGGCCCCGTACACAACGCAGGAGCGGCCCTGCGGGGAAAAACCCCGCCGGGCCGCTCCTGTGCTCAACGCGTCCGGTGGACTACAGCGTCCCGAACCCCACCCGCCGGGTGGTCGGCTCACCGATCTCCACATACGCGATCCGGTCGGCCGGCACCAGAACCTTGCGGCCCTTTTCGTCCGTGAGGCTGAGCAGCTCCGCCTTGCCGCCCAGTGCCGCGGCGACCGCGCTCTCGACGTCCTCGGCGGAAAGCCCGCTCTCCAGAACGATCTCGCGGGGCGTGTGCTGTACCCCGATCTTGACCTCCACGGCTATGTCCCTCCGACGGTCAGTCCTTGCGCGGCGAACCGCGCCGTACGCAGCCACATTAGCCCGGCGGGAGCGGCGCTCAGGGCCCGACCGGCAACGCCCGCAGCGAACACGGCCCCACACGTCCCGTCACGGAGGGCTCAGTGCTGCTCGACGCCGTGCAGCGGGAAGCCCGCGATGCCCCGCCAGGCCAGCGACGTGAGGAGCTGCACGGCGGTGTCGCGGGGGATGGCGGACCGGCTGGAGAGCCAGTAGCGCGCCACCACCTGGGAGACGCCGCCGAGCCCCACCGCCAGCAGCATGGACTCGTCCTTGGACAGGCCCGTGTCCCCGGCGATCACGTCGGAGATGGCCTCGGCGCACTGGAGGGACACCCGGTCGACCCGCTCGCGCACGGCGGGCTCGTTGGTCAGGTCGGACTCGAAGACCAGCCGGAAGGCGCCGCCCTCGTCCTCCACGTACGCGAAGTAGGCGTCCATCGTCGCCTCGACGCGCAGCTTGTTGTCCGTCGTCGAGGCCAGCGCCGTGCGCACGGCCTGGAGCAGCGACTCGCAGTGCTGGTCGAGAAGGGCCAGGTAGAGCTCCAGCTTTCCGGGGAAGTGCTGGTAGAGCACCGGCTTGCTGACCCCGGCCCGCTCGGCGATGTCGTCCATCGCTGCGGAGTGGTAGCCCTGCGCGACGAAGACCTCCTGTGCGGCGCCCAGCAGCTGATTGCGTCGGGCGCGGCGGGGCAGCCGTGTGCCCCGCGGGCGCGCCGCCTCTGTCTGCTCGATGGCTGTCACGCCGCCTCCCAAATATGTGTTCCAGCACAGCCGGTCCGTGCACGCTGCGCCGTACAGCCATCGTACTTTTGGGTAACCGTGGCGTGCGCGGCGCGGACGCAGAATTTCACGGACCGGACGGCTGTGGAAGCCACAGTTCTTCCTGGTCGCGAGCAAACCGGGGCGTATTACCGGTAATCGTCCTCATCCAAGGGAATCACCCGGCGCTGTTCCGCCACATCGGCCTCATTGGCGGTGGCCGGGTCGACGTTCTCCGCCCGATCGTCGTCCTCGGGCCGGATGTCCGCCCGCTGCTCGGCGGCGTCCGCCTCGGGGGCCTCGGGCCCCGTCTCCTCCGGTCCGTCGTTCTCGAAGGTGTCCGGGTCGCTCGGGTCGACCGTCATGGTGCAGCTCCCTTCCTTCCCCTGAAGCGTAGGAGCTACCCGTCCGCCCCGCGATGCGGCCTGTGATGGCGAACACATGAATGAGTGCGTGATCGTCTCGTAACATTGCCCGCATGTCTTCGACCGAGCTGCCGGGTGTCCGGGCCGCCGCTGCCGCGGTGGCCCCCACGGTCAGTGCCGTCCGGGTCGCCGACGGCGAACGGCTGCGCTCCGTGTCATTGCCGGGGATCGGCCTGAACGTCCGCTGCCGGCCGGGCGACCGGACCGGACTGCCCCCCGCGCTGTATGTGCATGGGCTCGGCGGATCGTCGCAGAACTGGTCCGCGCTGATGCCGCTGCTGTCCGACCTGGTCGACGGCGAGGCGGTCGACCTGCCCGGATTCGGGGACTCGCCGCCGCCGGACGACGGTAATTACTCGGTGACCGGACACGCCCGTGCGGTGATCCGGCTGCTGGACGCGGAGGAGCGGGGGCCCGTTCACCTGTTCGGCAATTCCCTGGGCGGCGCGGTCGCCACCCGGGTCGCCGCCGTCCGCCCCGACCTGGTGCGCACCCTCACCCTGATCTCGCCCGCACTGCCGGAGTGGCGGGTGCAGCGGCCCGCCGTCCCGACCGGCCTTCTCGCGGTGCCGGGGGTCGCTTCCCTGTTCGCCCGGCTCACGAAGGACTGGACGGCGGAGCAGCGGACGCGCGGAGTCATGGCACTCTGTTACGGCGATCCGGCACGGATCTCCGACGAAGCCTTCCGCCACGCGGTGGCCGAGATGGAGCGACGGCTGGAGCTGCCGTACTTCTGGGACGCGATGACGCGTTCGGCCCGGGGCATCGTCGACGCGTACACCCTGGGCGGCCAGCACGGACTGTGGCGCCAGGCCGAGCGGGTGCTCGCACCGACCCAGCTCGTGTACGGCGGACGGGACCGGCTCGTCTCGTACCGGATGGCACGCAGGGCGTCCGTGGCCTTCCGCGACGCCCGGCTGCTGACCCTGCCCGACGCGGGGCACGTGGCGATGATGGAGTACCCGGAGGCGGTCGCCCAGGCGTTCCGGGAACTGCTGGACGATAGCGGCGGGAGCTGATCCGGGGCGTGGGACGACACAGTCGAAAGGGCTCCGGCGCGATCCGCCCGGACGCGGCGGCGGAACCGGGCGGCGAACGCGCCGCGGCGAGGCCCGCGTCCGGCGGCGGCCGGCGCAGGCGGACCGGGCCCGCGCCGACCGGTGACGGGCGCGGCCCGTTCTCCCCCGACGCACCGCAGGTGCGCGGCGGCCACCCCGAACAGCGTGAGCAGGGCGGCGGCTGGGGGACCGGACCCGTGCCCCGTTACGACCAGGGGTACGGCGCACCCGCACCCCACAGCGCCCCTCAGCCGTATCCGCCCCACCAGTACCCCGGTCCGGGCGGCCGCCCCGCCGACGCCCGGCCGTATGCCGCCGGGCCGGGCGGACCCGCCGGGCCCCAGGACACCGCCGCCCGGCAGCAGGCCGTGGCCCGTCAGGTGTCCGCCCAGCGCGCGGCCCAGCGCGCCGCGGACGGCCGGGCGGCCCAGCAGCCGACGTTCGACGGCCCCCCGGTGCCGGGCCCGCGCCGGGAGTTCGTGGACGCCTTCGGCGCCGAGGCCCCGGAAGCCGCCCCCGTCGCGCTGCCGGCCGGGCCCTCCGACGGCGCGGACGACGCCGAGGCCGGTGAGCCGGACGAACGCCCCGCGCCCCGGGGCTCCAAGGGCCGGACGTTCACCGGGATCGCCGCCGCCGCGGTGACCACCGTGCTCGCGGTCGTGGTGGCCGGACAGGTCGCCGAGGACTCCGGTGACCGTGCCGCCGCCGCGCGCGCCGCCGAGGTGGAGCGGCAGGGCCCGGGCGAGGAGGCCTCCCGCTCCGATGCCCGCCCGACCCCGCAGCAGCCCTCGGCCGAGCCCGAGGTCAAACCTCTCTCGTACGCGGACAGGATGGCGCGGCCGTATCCGCTCGCCGCGGACCTGAAGGCGAGCGGCACGTTCGAGGCGGTGCCCGGGCTGGCGAAGGCCCCCGGGAAGGGGCAGAAGCACCGCTACCGGATCGATGTCGAGAAGGGCCTCGGCCTCGACGCCGGCCTGTTCGCCGAAGCCGTGCAGAAGACCCTCAACGACGACCGGAGCTGGGCGCACAACGGCGCGATGACCTTCGAGCGCATCTCGTCGGGGACCCCGGACTTCGTGATCACGCTCGCCAGCCCCGGGACCACCGGCGACTGGTGCGCCAAGTCCGGTCTGGACACCACGATCGACAATGTCTCCTGCGATTCCGCCGCGACGAACCGCGTCATGATCAACGCCTATCGCTGGGCGCAGGGCGCCGCCACCTTCGGCCCGGACCAACTGCTGCCCTACCGTCAGATGCTCATCAACCACGAGGTCGGCCACCGTCTCGGCCACAACCACGTGAGCTGCCGCACCCCCGGCGCCCTGGCTCCGGTCATGCAGCAGCAGACCAAGACGCTTGAGCTGGAAGGCATCAAGTGCAAGGCCAACCCCTGGGTGCACCCCACCGGTTGATCTTCACCGGATGACCCCGCTCGGCCCCGCTCGGCCCCTTCGTGCGCCGGCCCGCAAGGGGCTGGCCCGGGCCTGACGCTCCGTAACAACCGACCGCTGTATCGCGACGGAACGCGACCGGGGCGGGAAAGTTACGACGGTTCACCCCTTTCGGTGGTGGGGGGGGCCACCCCCCCGCCCCCCCCCCCCCGGGGCCGCGGCGGGGGGGGCCCCGCGCGGGGGGGGGGGGGGGGGGGGGGGCCCCCCCGGGGGCGGGGGGGGGCGGGCCGGGGGGGGGGGGGGGGCGCCCGGCCCCCCCCCCCCCCCCCCCCCCCCCCCGGCCCCGCCCCCCCCGCGCCGGGGGGGCCCCCGGCGGGGGGGCCCCCCCGGGGGGGGGGCCCCCCCCCCCCCCCCCCCCCCCCACCACCGGCGTATCCGCTTACGGTCGTCCCGCTGCGAGTCGCCGTTTCAACGGCGGCCGCCCACAAGGGAGATCGGGGGTGTACTCGTGCGGATCGGACTGCTCACCGACGGTGGTTATCCGTATGCGACCGGTGAGTCCAGACTCTGGTGCGACCGACTGGTGCGCGGGCTGCCGCAGCACGAGTTCGACCTGTTCGCCCTGAGCCGCTCCGCCCACCAGGAGGACCAGGGCTGGGTCCGGCTGCCCCACCAGGTCAGCCGGGTGCGCACCGCGCCGCTGTGGACCCCCGAGGACGGCACCCTGCGCGGCAGCGGCGAACGCGGCCTGCTGGCCCGGCTGGTGACCGGCGGCGAACAGTCCTACGGGCGGCGCGAGCGCAGACGCTTCTCCGCGTGCCTCACCGCCCTGGCCACCGCGATCTGCACCCCCGACGAGGCCGGTACGGAAGCGGGCACGGGCCCCGGCGCCGAGCTCTTCGCCGAAGGGCTCTACGGCCTCGCCGAGCTCGCCCGCGAATGCGGCGGACTCCACCTCGCCCTGCGCTCCGAGACGACCGTACGGATCCTGGAGGCCGCCTGCCGCGCCCACGGCACCGGCCGCACCGTGCAGAGCGCCACCGTCCCCGACCACCTCGCCTTCGCCGCCGAGCTGGAACGCGCGCTGCGCCCGCTCTCGCTGGACTGGTACGACCAGGAGAGCCTCGGCGCGGTCGACCTCTGCCACGCGGCCTCCGGCGGGGCGGCCGCCCTCCCGGGACTCCTGGCCAAACGCTTCTTCGGGGTGCCGCTGCTGGTCACCGAGCACGGTGTTCCGCTGCGCGCGCACTTCCTGGCCGCCTCCGACGCCCCCACCCCGTACGGCGCCCCGGTGCGCGCCCTCCTCGCCGGATTCCACGGCCGCCTCGCCACCGAGGTCTACCGGCAGGCCGCGATCGTCACCCCCGGCAACACCCACGTCCGCCGCTGGCAGCAGCGCTGCGGAGCCGACCCCGCCAAGCAGCGCACGGTCTACCCGGGCATGGCCGCCGAGCGCTTCGGCCCGGTCGGGGAGGACGCCGAACGCTTCGGCACGGCGGGCGAGGCCGACGGGGCGGGCGGCCCCGACACGCTGGTCTGGGTCGGCCGGATCGAGCCCGCCAAGGACCTGATCGCCCTCCTCCACGCCTTCGCCGAGGTCCGCCGCGCCGAGCCCGGCGCCCGGCTGCGCATCTTCGGCGCCCCGGCCCCGGGCGAGGAGGGGGCCACCCATCTCGCCCACTGCAAGGCCCTGGCCGCCCAGCTCTTCCCGGACGAGGCCACCGGCGCGCACACCGAGGGCGTCAGCCCGGTCACCTTCGAGGAGATCGGCGGCCCCGAGATCCCCGACCTCGCCGAGGCCTACGGCGCGGGCGGCGTGATCGTGCTGTCCAGCGTCGTCGAGGGCTTCCCGGTCAGCCTCGTCGAAGCCATGTTCTGCGGCCGGGCCACCGTCTCCACCGACGTGGGCGCGGTCGTCGAAGTCATCGGCGGCACCGGCCTGGTGGTGCCCCCGCGCAACCCCAAGGCGCTCGCCGACGCCTGCGTCGCGCTGCTGCGCGACCCCGCGCGCCGGGCCCGCCTGGGAGCCGCCGCGCGGGCCCGCGCGCTCGAACTCTTCACCGTCGAACAGAACCTCGCGGCATTTCGCGGCATTTACCTGGAGCTGATGTCGCACACCCCGGTGCGCCGGGAGGCCGACACGGTGGACGCCCACGGCGCCCCCCTGCCCTTCGCCACCCCGCCGGAAGCGCGCCTCCTCGGCCACTGGACCCAGCCCGGGGCGCACCTGCTGCCGCCGCCCGACCCGGATGCGCCGGTGGGCGTCGCCGCCGTGCCGAGCTGGGCCGCCGTGCCCGGGGCCCGGCTGCCGGACCGGCCCGGCGAGCCCGAGCCGCAGCACGCGCGGGAGCCGGAGCCCGAGGGCGTCTGCGCGGTCGCGGCAGGACCGGCGGGGGACGGCGATGCGTGATCACGCGACCTCCGCCCGGCGGGACACGGCGACGCACGTCCACCCGACCCCGACCCCCCTCCACGACCACGGAGACCACCCGATGACCCGTCCGGACGACCCGGCGACCCCCGCTGCCGCCCCGGAACGCCCCGCGTTCGCCGCGGAACGCCCCGCCGAGATCCCGCCCCGCACCACGGCGCGCCGGGCTCCGTCCGGCACCGCCCGGCGGGGCCCGGCCGACCCGGTGAAATCCCTCATGCACCACCACCGCGACCTGTGCGAACGGGCCGTGGACCCCCTGGAGATCGCCGCCGGCCTGGAGGCGCACGGCCTCACCGACCGCACCGCCGCCCGCTACCGCCACCGGGACGTCTTCGCCCTCGCCGAGGAGCTGTACGCCCGCATGCCGCCCCGTACGCGGGAGCCCGTCGGCGGACGCCCGCCCGGCCCCGGTCCCGACACCGAGGCGCGCGCCGCCTGGACGCTGCTCGCCCTGCTCCCCGGGGCCGCCTGCCTGGCGACCGCCGGGGTGCTCCGGGGCACCGAGGGCGTCCTCGGCGACGGGACGCGCGCCCTGATCACCGTCGTCGGCGCCCTCCTGGCCTGCCTGGCGCTCCGGGCGTGCCTGGGCCGCGGGCCCCTGCGCGCCCCCGAAGGAGCGGGCCGCGCCGGGATGTACGGCTGCTGGCTGCTGAGCTACGCGGTGTACGGCGAGGAGCTGCTCGCCCAGGTCATGACCGGCGGTCCGGACGGCCCGTGGGACGGCACCCCCGCCCCGCTGCTCGGCCTCGCCGCCGCCATCGCCCCGGCCGCCTGGTGCGCCCACCTCTTCACCGTCCAGGCCCACCGCAAACTGTCCGGAAGCCGCGCCCTGGAGGAGTTCGGCGCGGGCGTGCGCCCCCTGCTCCTGGCCGCCGTCACCCTTTTCCTCGCCGCGTTGCTGCCCTTGCTGTACCTGGCCGATCTCGGCCTCGGCGGGGGCGGCACACCGGTCGCGGCGGTCGCCCTCGGGGTCCTGTTCTTCGTGGCCCGGCTGCTCGCCGCCCACGGACTGCCCGAGCCGGGCACCGTCGCGCTGGCCGGCGCGTGCGCCGTGGAGGCCGGTGCCCCGGCCCTCGTCCTCGCCTCCCGGCTCCCCGGGCTCGAACCCCTTGCCCGGCCCGTGGACGCCCTCGTCTCGGCAGGCGGGACGGGAGCCGTGTCCGCCCTCGCCTGCGGCGGGGCCGCCCTCGGGCTGCTGCTGCACGCGGCCCTCGCGCTCTCCCGGGCCTCCGCTCACACCCGGACCTGAGGGACCCGAGGACCCGGGCCGCCCCCACCGACGTACCACCGCACCACCGACCCACTCCCGCGGAGCCGACGCCGCGGGCCCCGCCCAGCACCGTACGAACGACTGACTGACCTAGGAGAAACCCGCCATGACCCCCCAATCCCCCGCACCGGCAGCCCGCCGTCGGCACCGAGGCGGTGCGCGATGAGGGTGCTGCTGCTCGGAGCCAACGGATTCCTCGGCCGCTTCGTCGCCGACCGTCTGCTGGCCGACCCCGCCGTCCACCTCACGGCCCTCGGGCGCGGCGACGACGCCGACGTCCGGTTCGACCTCGCGGGCGGCAGCCCCGGGGCGCTCACCCGCTTCCTGGACGCCGTCCACCCCGGCGTCGTCGTCAACTGCGCGGGCGCGACCCGCGGCGGCGCCCGGGACCTCACCCGCCACAACACCGTCGCCGTCGCCACCGTCTGCGAGGCGCTGCGCCGCAGCGGCTGCGGGGCCCGGCTCGTCCAGGTCGGCTGCGCATCGGAGTACGGGCCCTCGCAGCCCGGGTCCTCCACGGCGGAGGACGCGGTGCCGCGCCCCGGCGGCCCGTACGGCGTCAGCAAGCTCGCCGCCACCGAACTGGTCCTCGGCTCCGGCCTCGACGCCGTCGTCCTGCGGGTCTTCTCGCCCGTCGGCCCCGGCACCCCGGCCGGCTCCCCGCTCGGCCGGCTCGCCGAGGCGATGCGCCGGGCCATGCAGTCAGGCGACGGCGAGCTGAAGCTCAGCGGCCTCGGCGTGCAGCGCGACTTCGTCGACGTACGGGACGTGGCGCGGGCCGTCCACGCCGCCTCGCTCTCCGCCGCCCAGGGCGTCGTCAACATCGGCACCGGGCGGGCCGTCCGCCTCCGTGACGCCGCCGCCGTCCTGGCGAGGGTCGCCGGGTACGCGGGCGCACTCCACGAGCTGGACACGCCCCCCGCGCGCCTGCCCATCGGCGCCCCGCGCACCTCCGCCGAGTCCGTGATGGAACACCTCTCGGCCACCCCGTCCCCGTATCCGGACGGCTGCGGGGCCTGGCAGCAGGCCGACGTCCGCACCGCGCGGGACCGGCTGGGCTGGCGGCCCCGGATCAATCTGGAGGAGTCCCTCGCGGACATCTGGATGGAGGCGGCGTGCCGTATCTGACCGCTCCCGCCGACGCCCGCAGGACCGCGGGCGGCGAGCAGCTCGGCTTCGGCGTCCCGGGCTACGCCCACCCGCTGCTGGCCCCCGCCGAATGGGCCGAGCTGGCCCGCCCCGGCACCCCGCTGCACTGGGCCGTCCTCAACATCGCCGAGGGCCCCGGCTCCCGGCCCGATCCGCACTGCCTGGAGGCGGCGGGCCGGCTGCGCAACGCCCGCGAACGCGCCCTGCACGGCGAGGCGCCGGACGACACCGTCCGGGCCTCCGGCGGCCGGCTGCTCGGCCACCTCGACCTGGCCCACGGCGAGCGGCCGTTCGACGAGCTGATCGCGGACGCCCGGTCCTTCATCGACTGGTACCGCATCGGCGGCTTCTACCTCGCCCGCTGCCCCGCCGAGCGGGCCGCCCTGCCCGCCGTCCGCCGTCTCACCGGCACGCTCCACGCCCTGCTCGCGGAGAGCGACAGCGAGGACGGCGGGGGCCGCCTGGTGCTGGGGCACGGCACCCATCCGTATCCCGGGTACGCGGAGGCGGCCGACCAGCTGGTCACCTTCCAGGGCCCCTGGACCGACTACCGCTGGTCCCAGGTGGCCGAGTGGACGGCCGACTATCCACCGGAGCGGTTCGCCCACTTCGTCCACGGGGTCCCGCGCACCCATCTGGAGGAGGCCATGCGCATCGCCCGCTGGCAGGGCGCCGGGACGATCTTCTTCACCGACCGGAGTGGACAAACCGATCCATTCGCGGCGCTGCCCAGGTACTGGGACGAAATCGTCTCGCGGATCGGACCCGGTATCTCGGAATGAGAAGGGGCGTGGCAGTGTTACGGGGAGAACAACCGTACGTAGTCGACCGTAAGAAGCCGGTCTACGTAGAATCCGACCACCTGCATTGTTGAGGTTCCTGTGTCGCTGCCACCCCTGGTCGAGCCAGCTGCTGAGCTCACCGTCGACGAGGTCCGCAGGTACTCCCGCCACCTGATCATCCCGGATGTCGGGATGGACGGACAGAAGCGCCTGAAGAACGCCAAGGTGCTGTGTGTCGGCGCCGGCGGCCTCGGCTCGCCGGCCCTGATGTACCTGGCCGCGGCCGGTGTCGGCACGCTCGGCATCGTGGAGTTCGACGAGGTCGACGAGTCGAACCTGCAGCGCCAGATCATCCACAGCCAGGCCGACATCGGCCGCTCCAAGGCCGAGTCCGCCAAGGACTCGGTGCTGGGCATCAACCCGTACGTCAACGTGGTCCTTCACGAAGAGCGGCTCGAAGCCGAGAACGTGATGGAGATCTTCGCGCAGTACGACCTGATCGTGGACGGCACGGACAACTTCGCCACCCGCTATCTCGTCAACGACGCCGCGGTGCTGCTGAACAAGCCGTACGTGTGGGGCTCGATCTACCGCTTCGACGGCCAGGCCTCCGTGTTCTGGTCCGAGCACGGGCCCTGCTACCGCTGCCTCTACCCGGAGCCCCCGCCGCCGGGCATGGTCCCCTCCTGCGCCGAGGGCGGCGTGCTGGGCGTGCTCTGCGCGTCCGTGGGCTCCATCCAGGTCACCGAGGCCATCAAGCTGCTCGCCGGCGTGGGCGACCCGCTGGTCGGCCGGCTGATGATCTACGACGCCCTGGAGATGCAGTACCGCCAGGTCAAGGTCCGCAAGGACCCCGACTGCGCGGTCTGCGGCGAGAACCCCACCGTCACCGAGCTCATCGACTACGAGGCCTTCTGCGGCGTCGTGTCCGAGGAGGCGCAGGAGGCGGCGCTCGGCGCGACGATCACTCCCAAGCAGCTCAAGGAGTGGATCGACGGCGACGAGAAGATCGAGATCATCGACGTCCGCGAGCCGAACGAGTACGAGATCGTCTCGATCCCCGGCGCGAAGCTGATCCCGAAGAACGAGTTCCTCATGGGCACCGCCCTCCAGGACCTCCCGCAGGACAAGCGCATCGTCCTGCACTGCAAGACGGGCGTCCGCAGCGCCGAGGTCCTCGCGGTCCTCAAGTCGGCGGGCTTCGCCGACGCGGTGCACGTGGGCGGCGGCGTGATCGGCTGGGTCAACCAGATCGAGCCCGAGAAGCCGGTGTACTAGAGCATTTCCGTACGGGAAGGGGCCCGGTCCGCAGCGCGCGGACCGGGCCCCTTCCCGTACGTGCGTCGGGTCACCCGCAGGTCTTCCCGTCCGCCGGGACCTTCCCGTCCAGGAAATAGGCGTCGATCGTCGAGGTCACACAGTCGCTGGAGCCGTAGGCCCCGTGCCCCTCGCCCTTGTTGGTCAGCAGGATGCCGACGCCCTTGCCCAGCTCGTCCGCCATCCGCCGCGCCCCCTCGTACGGGGTCGCCGGGTCGCCGGTCGTCCCGACGACCAGGACCGGCCCCGCGCCCGGCGCACTGGTCTCCGGCGTCTCGTGCTCGCCCTCGACCGGCCACTGAGCGCACCAGCCCGCGGTGTCCCAGGCCAGGAACGGGCCGAAGACCGGTGACAGCTCCCGGAACTCCGGCAGCAGCGCACGGGCCTCGTCCACGGTGGGCCGGGCCCGGGAGTCGGCGCAGGAGATCGCCCGCTGGGAGTGGTTCTGGGTGTCGTAACGGCCCCGCTCGTCACGGCCGTTGTACGAGTCGGCGAGCCGGAGCAGCCCGTTGCCCGTGCCGTTGTTCTCCGCCTCGTCGAGCGCGGCCGTCAGGGCGGGCCAGCTCGACGCGGAGTACAGCGGGGTGACGATGCCGGTGATGGCGAGCGACTCGCTCAGCTCACGCCCCGAGTCGGTCGGCAGCGGGCTCCGGTCGATCCGGTCCAGCAGCCGGGCGATGCGCTCGGAGCCCGCCTTCGGGTCCTGGCCGCGGTCCTTGAGGTAGTTCTCCAGGGCGCGCTGGAAGCCCGTGGTCTGGTTGCGCGCGTGCCCGATGCCGTCGGCCGTCGGGTCGACGACCGCGTCCAGCACGGTGCGTCCCACCTTGTGCGGGAAGAGATGCGCGTACGTCCCGCCCAGCTCCGTACCGTAGGAGAAGCCGAAGTAGGACAGCTTCTCGTCGCCCAGGACCTGGCGGATCAGGTCCAGGTCGCGGGCGGCGTTGCTCGTGCCGACGTGCGGCAGGACCGTGCCCGAGCGGCGTTCGCAGCCGGCGCCGAAGTCCGCGGCGTCCTTGATGAACGCGGCCTCCTCCGCCGCCGTGTCCGGAGTCATGTCGATGTTGCGGTGGGCCTGCTCCTGCTCCTTGTCGGTGCGGCAGCGCACCCCGGAGCTGGCCGCGACCCCGCGCGGATCGAAACTCACCAGGTCGTAGCGGGTGTTGAGCGTCGCGTAGGCATCGGCCGAGCGCGGCAGTATCCCGACGCCGGATCCGCCGGGCCCGCCGAAGTTGAACAGCAGCGAGCCGAGCCGCCGCCCCTTGTCGCGGGCCTCCTTGCGGACCAGCGCGATGGAGAGCGTCTCCCCGGACGGCTCCGCGTAGTCCAGCGGTACGTCCACGTTCGCGCAACGCCACGCGGAACCGGGGGCGTTGCCGCCGCGCGGGGCCGTGCAGCGCTTCCAGTCGAGGCGCTGCGAGGTGAGGTCGGAGGGCAGTTCCGGCGCCTTGGGGGAGTCCTCGATGTGCGTCGGCGTCGGTGTGGGCGCGGCGGAGACGTCGCCGGGGCGGCCGTCGGCCGGCTTGTCGATATCCGGCTCCGAGCTCAACAGCCCACAGCCGGCGAGCAGTCCCGCCGCGAGAAGGGCCGCTCCTGTCCGTAACGCGGCCCGCTGGGCACGCCCGTGCGCACGCATGATCCGGCTTCCCTCCCCGAGGCCCGCCGAAGCCGGTGGCGACGCGTCGGGCGGCTGTGGTGTGCGGACATGCTAACCGCCGTGTGCGGCAGGGGATCCGGGGCCCGGGTCAGCCGCAGACCGTGCCGGACTCGGGCACCTTTCCGTTCAGCAGATAGCCGTCCACCGTCCGTTGCACGCACGCGTCCTTGCTGTTGTACGCCCCGTGTCCCTCGCCCTTGTAGGTGAGCTCGACGCCGACGCCCTTGCCCAGCTTCTCCACCATCGCCTTCGCACCCGCGTACGGGGTCGCCGGGTCGCCGGTGTTGCCGATGACCAGGATCGGGGCGGCGCCCGGGGCGCTGACGTCCGGGGTCTGCCAGGCGCCCGCGACCGGCCAGCCGGTGCAGCTCATCAGCCCCCAGCCCAGATAGTCCCCGAACAGCGGGGACGCCTTGCGGAACGCGGGCAGTGCCGCCTTCGTCTGCTCCAGGGAGAACCGCTGCTTGTTGTCGGCGCAGTTGATGGAGATGTTGGCGGCGTTGGAGTTGTCGTACCGCCCGTCCTCCGAGCGGCCGTTGAGCGAGTCGGCCAGCGCGAGCAGCAGCCCGCCGTTCCCGCCGCCCGCCTCGTCCAGACCTTGCTCCAGCAGCGGCCAGGTCTCCTTGGAGTAGAGCGCGGACGCGATCCCGGTGGTGGCCAGCGTCTGGGTCAGCGTCCGGTCGCCGAGCCCGTCGATGGGCTCCTCCTCCAGCTCGGCCAGCAGATCGGCGATGCCCTGCTCGACCTCCTGCGGGGTGGCCCCGGGCAGCGCGCAGTCGTCGCGCTCCGCGCAGTCCTTCGTGAAGTTGTCCAGGGCGAGCTGGAACCCCTCGGCCTGGCCGAGGGAGGACTGCTCGGCGTCCTTCGTGGGGTCGACCACCGCGTCGAAGACGGCCCGCCCGACCTTGTCCGGGAAGAGGTGGGCGTACACACCGCCCAGTTCGGTGCCGTACGAGATGCCGAAGTAGTGCAGCTTGTCGTCGCCGAGGACCGTGCGCATCAGGTCCATGTCGCGGGCGGCGTTCGTCGTGCCCACGAAGGGGAGTTCGGAGCCGGAGTTCTCCTCGCAGTCCGCGATGAAGTCCTTCTGCCCCTGGACGAACTCCTTCTCCTCGGCCGCGTCGTCCGGGGTGGCGTCCTCCTGGTAGAAGGCGTCCAGCTGGGCGTCGTCCGCGCACTGGACGCCCTCGCTGCGGCCCACCCCGCGCGGGTCGAAGCTCACCAGGTCGTAGCGGGTGCGGAGCGCGTCGTACTCGGTGCCGAACGCGGGCAGCGTCGCGACGCCGGACGCGCCGGGCCCGCCGAAGTTGAACACCAGCGAGCCGATCCGCCGCTTCTGGTCCTTGGCCTTCCCCCGCACCAGCGCCAGCTCGATCGTGCGGCCGTCCGGCTTCGCGTAGTCGAGCGGTACGTCCATGAAGGAGCACTCCCACACCACGCCGCCGGGCAGCGGGGACGGCGACTCGCCGCCGCCCTGGGCCGCGTTCGGCGGCGGACAGGGGGACCACTCCAGCTGCTGCGAGGCCAGGTCCTCGGCGGTGGCGGTCGGCGAGGCGGTCGAGGCCCCGGTGGGTGTCGAGGATCCGTCCCCGTCGCCGTCGTCCGAACAGGCGGCGAGCGGCAGCAGCACGGTGGCGGTGGCGGCGAGGGCGGCGGCGCGCAGGGCGGGGGAAGTCCTCATGCCCCCATCGTGCGGCGGGGCGCCGGGGAGCGCGGCCGGGCGCGGTCCATGCGGGTGGCGGGGGCCCGCCTGCCGCGCCCGGACCTCCGGCGACAGCTCGACCCTGCGGGACGGCCTCCGGCGACAGCTCGCCCTTGCGGGACGGCCTCCGGCTACAGCTCGCCCTTGCGGGTCAGCTGGTTGAAGGCGATCCACCCCGGCAGCACCGGCAGCCACAGCGTCATCACGCGGTACAGCAGCACCGCGGGCGCCGCGACCTCCTTCGGCAGCCCGACCGCGATCAGGCCCAGCGTCAGGGCCCCCTCGACCGCGCCCATACCGCCCGGCGTCGGGGCGGCCGAGCCGAGCGCGTTCCCGGCGAGGAAGACCACCGCGATGCTCGCGTAGCTCAGCTGGGGCACGTCCGGGCCGCTGAACGCCCGGATCGAGGCGTCCAGGCAGAGCACGAACAGGCCGGTCAGCAGCAGCATGCCGCCGATGCCGGTCAGCAGCTTCTGCGGCCGCTGCACCACGTCCAGCATGCGCGGCACGACCCCGGCGAACAGCGAGCGCACCCGGGTCACCACGAACTTCCGCAGGAACGGGATCGCCGTCACCACCAGCACCAGCACCGCGACCGTGAGCAGACCCGCGATCACCGTCCGGGACGGGGTCAGCGAGTCCGGGGTCTTCTCCGTCCCCGTGAGGTAGCCGAACAGTGCCAGCAGCAGGATGTGGGCGCCGAGCCCGAAGAGCTGCGAGGCCCCGACGCTCGCCACCGCGAGACCGGGGCGCACCCCGGCCCGCTGGAGGAAGCGGGTGTTCAGTGCCACACCACCGACGGCGGCCGGCGCGACGATCTTCACGAACGAGCCGGCCACCTGCGCCTGCACGGTCTTCAGGAACGGCACCCGCTCCGGCACGAAGCCCAGCAGGCTCATCGCCGCCGCCACATAGCTCAGCGCCGAGAAGCCGAGGGCGGCCGCCACCCAGCCCCACTCCGCCTGCTCCACGACCGCCCCGAAGTCGGCCTGGGTGACCTGCGAGATCAGGAAGTACGCGGCGATGGCCCCGGCGATGAAGCTGAACAGGGTGCGCGGCTTGATGCGCTCCAGCCGGACCGGTTCGACCGGGGCCTGCGGGCGGATCAGCAGCACCTGACGGCGGATCTGGGCGAGCAGATCCTCCTCGCGGGCCTCCTCCAGCGCCTCGTCGATGGCGCGCTTCTCGGCCTGCTTCTCGGTGCGCAGCGACTTGCGCTCCGCCTTGGGGTCCGTCCTGGAGCCCGCCCCGCCGTCCGGTCCGGGGTCCGCCGCGATACCGGCCTTCGCCTGCTTGGCCGCCTGCGAGGCCTCCACCACCGCCTCCCGCTCGCGCTGCGAACGCTCGCGGGCGATCCGGCGCAGCGTCGCCCGGGTGGAACGGCTCAGCGCGATCGGCTGGAGCAGCGGCAGACAGTCCGCCACCGCGTCCGGGCCGAGCACGGCCAGCGCCCCGGCGACCGACCGCTCGGCGCCCACCCGCAGTCCCAGCGTGGTCAGCAACTGGGCGACGTCCATCCGCAGCACCAGATCACCGGCGGCGATCTCGCCGCCGCGCAGATCCGTCACGAACGCCTTGCCGGAACGATCCACCAGGAGGGCGTCACCGGTCAGTCTGCGGTGCGCGATCCGCCGCGACTGGAGGGCCTTCACCTGACGCCAGGCGCTGCGCACCAGATCGTCGGTGATCTCCTCGTCCTCCATCGCGTCCAGCGACCGGCCGCCGATGTGCTCGTAGACGAGCATCACCGCGTCGGGGCCCAGCTCCGATGTGGCGATCAGCTTGGGCGCGTTCGCCCCGGCGGCGATGGCCGCGTACGCGAGCAGCGCCTCCTGCTCCAGCGCCTGGCGCAGCGACTGGATGGAGCGCCGCTGGGTGAGCGTGCGCAGCGTGAGCCGCCGCCAGGCCCGGTAGAAGAACCCCTGTGCCTGCTGTTCCCGGTCGACGACGGTGACGTCCAGCGGCGGCCCGTCCTCCAGGGTGACCAGATACCGCCGTCCCCGGTCGCTCTGGTCGGCGTTGTCCTTGTCCGGGACGTCCTCGGTGCGCATCGCCGCGACCGGCCGGAAGCCCACGTGCCGCAGACCGGCCATCAGGTGCTGGCCGGTGGGGCGGACGTTCGGCGAGCCGACCGCGTACAGCGTCCCGTACGCCACCGTCCAGCCGATCAGCACGGTGAGGATGATCGAGAACGGGGTGGTGTACCCGCCGACGAGCATCGCGAACGCGTCGAGCAGCAGCACCACCCACAGCACCACGCGCCAGCGCGGCCGCCGCGCCATCCCGACCGCCGTCATGTACGCGATCACCGGTGCCAGATAGCCGTGCACCGGGTCGGTGAGCCCGCCGGCCGTCTGCGGCTGGGTCAGCGCGTCCTGGATGGTGCCGGGAGCGGTCCGCGAGACCCAGAGATCGGTGGCGAGCGTCACCCCGTGGGCGAGTACGGCGGCGAGCACCCCGTCCGCGATGCGCAGCCCGTCGCGTTTGATGAGGCGTTCGATGGCGAAGGCGACCGGCACCAGCAGCACGGCGATGCTGGACACCAGACCGGCGATCTTGATCAGCAGATCGGGCGCCTGCTCGGTGCCCTTGGAGATGTCGTCCTCGAGGCCGGTCGTGGTGCCCTGGGCGAACGCGGCGATCGAGAACAGGATCGCGATCGCGAGCACCCCGATGAGCAGCCGCATCAGGTCGGAGGGGCGGTGCACCCGGGCGGGGAGCAGCGGCTCGTCCCCGGATACGCGGTCGCTCAGGGCGGCGTCGGCGGAGGCCAGGGTCGAGCCGGCCAGATGCCCGGTGGTGGACGTCGTGGGACCGTCGGCGCGGGGTGCACCGGAGGAGGCGCGGGATGCTCCCGAGGTCTCGGGACCGCCCTGCGGGCGCTCCCCGGCATCGGAGGCGTCCGCCGCCTTCGGTGGCTGCACGCCCTGCTCCTTCGTCGCCTCTGGTTCGTCTTCGCGTTCTGGTATCACCGGTCACCGCCCGCATGATGGTGGCACGGCCCGTAGACAGACGAGGGCATCAGGGTGCATTGCACGGGCGCGGGAAGCGCAACATACGCCCCTTTGCACCTGCGTGCACGCCGAGTGTCCGGACGGAGACCGTTTCGGCCGGGCTGTCGGTGGCGTACGGCAGGATGGGGCGGATGAGCCAGGACCAGACGGACCGGAGCGGCTCCGGCACCGCCCCGGCCGGCGCCGAGCCGCCGGAGTTCGCGGAGCTGCCGGAGTACGCGGAGCGCGTCCTCGACGTGGCCGATCTCATCCCGCCCGGCCGGGTGATGACGTACGGCGACATCGCGGAGTGGCTGGGCGAGGGAGGACCCCGCCAGGTCGGCCGGATCATGGCGCTGTACGGATCGGCCGTGCCGTGGTGGCGCGTCGTCCGCGCCGACGGGACGCTGCTCCCCGCCCACGAGCTGCGGGCGCTGGACCACTACCGTGCCGAGGGCACCCCGCTGCGCGAGGCGTCGCGGCAGGCGGAGGGGCACATCCCGCGGATCGACATGCGGTGCGCCCGCTGGGACGGGCACGGGCACGCAGGTGGAGCCGAAGGTGACGAGGGCGGTCCGGGTGGTCGGGGCGGTCCCGGCGGTCCGGGCGAGGAAGCTCACACCTGACAGCTTCCGCCATCGGCCTCCGGCAGGAGCGGCCCGACGCGGCAGCGCACGTGACGAGGGACGCAGCGCGGTCGCCGCCTCCCGCGCCGTCGCTGGCGTAGCGTCGTCATCGCGCGGCACGCTCAGCCCCTTCCTCTTCTTCCTCGGCTGCACCGACCCGCTTCCTCATCACCCGTACACCCACGCACCTCCACCAGGACCGGCGATCCACGTGAGTTCCTCCTCCACCCGGCACAGTCCGCACCGTGAGTCACGGCCGCGGACCACGGGTGCGTACCGTCTGGTGCGCACTCCGCCGGGTTCGGTGGATCCTCCTCTCCTGGACGCAGGCCAGCGCGCGGTGGTTGACCACCCCGGCGGCCCGCTGCTGGTCCTCGCCGGGCCCGGCACCGGCAAGACCACCACCCTCGTCGAGTCCGTCGCCGCACGGGTGAACCGGGGCGCGGACCCGGCCCGCATCCTCGTCCTCACCTTCAGCCGCAAGGCCGCCGTCGAACTGCGGGACCGGATGGCCGCCCGCCTCGGCGCGGCGCGGGGCCCGCAGGCCACCACGTTCCACTCGTACTGCTACGCCCTGGTCAGGGCGCACCAGGACGCCGATCTGTTCGCCGATCCGCTGCGCCTGCTGTCCGGGCCCGAACAGGACGTCACCGTCCGCGAACTGCTCGCGGGCCAGCTCGACCTGGAGAAGGAGGGCCTGGCCCACGTCCGCTGGCCGGACGAACTGCGGTCCTGCCTGACCACGCGCGGCTTCGCCGACGAGGTGCGCGCGGTGCTGGCCCGCAGCCGCGAGCTCGGTCTCGGCCCGGACGCGCTGGCCGCCTTCGCCCAGCGCACCGGCCGCCCGGACTGGGGAGCGGCGGCCCAGTTCCTCGCCGAGTACCTCGACATCCTCGACGCCCAGGGCGTCCTGGACTACGCGGAGCTGGTGCACCGCGCGGTCCTGCTCGCCGAACGCCCGGAGGTGGCGGCGGAGCTGGCCGAGCGCTACGACGCGGTGTACGTCGACGAGTACCAGGACACCGACCCCGCCCAGGTGCGCCTGCTGCACGCGCTGGCGGGCAACCGGGGGCGTGGCGAGGGCCCTAGCGGCGGGCGGACGCTGATCGCCTTCGGCGACCCCGACCAGTCGATCTACACCTTCCGGGGCGCCGACGTGAACGGCATCCTCGACTTCCCGGACACCTTCCGCCGGGCGGACGGGGGCTCCGCGCCCGTGGGCGTCCTCACCACCTCCCGCCGCTCCGGGGCCGAGCTGCTCGCGGCGACCCGGCTGCTCACCCGCCGCATGCCGCTGACCCGGCTGCCCGGCGACAGGATCCGCGCCCACCGCGAGCCGCACGCGGTCCGGGACGGCGGCCGCGTCGAGACGTACACCTACCCGACCGCGTCCACGGAGCTGGAGAACATCGCGGACCTGCTGCGCCGCGCCCACCTGGAGGACGGGGTGCCGTGGCAGGAGATGGCCGTGCTGGTACGGGCCGGGGGCCGCTCGCTGCCCGCCGTCCGCCGCGCCCTCACCTCCGCCGGCGTGCCCCTGGAGGTCGACGGCGACGACCTGCCGCTGCGCCACGAACCGGCCGTCGCCCCGCTGCTGACGGCGCTGCGGACGGTGGCGACGGCGGCGCTGCGACGCCTCCCCGACCTTCCCGACCTCCCCGAGGGAGATCCGGGTGAGGCCGTGACGCCGTCCTGGCTCGACACCGAGACCGCCCTCACCCTCCTCACGTCCCCGCTCGGCTCCATGGACGCCGCCGACCTGCGCCGCCTCGGCCGGGCCCTGCGCGACGAGGAACGCGCCGCCGGGATCCGGGTCCCCGCCGCCTCCGACGACCTGCTGGCCCGTGCCCTGGCCGAGCCCGAACGGCTCGTCACGCACGACCCGGCGTACGCCCACGGCGCGCAGCGCCTCGGCGCGCTCCTGCGCAAGGCCCGCGAGCTCCTCGAAGGCGGCGGCACCGCCGAGGAGGCCCTGTGGACCCTGTGGAACGGCACCCCCTGGCCGGGCCGGCTGGAGCGGGCCGCGCTGCGCGGCGGGGCGGGCGGCCGCAACGCCGACCGCGATCTCGACGCGGTGTGCGCCCTGTTCGACACGGCCGCCCGCGCCGAGGAGCGCACCGGCGGGCGCGGGGCCCTCAACTTCCTGGAAGAGGTCGACGCCCAGGACATCGCCGCCGACACCCTCTCCCGGCGGACCGCCCGCCCCGACGCCGTACGCCTGATGACCGCCCACCGCTCCAAGGGCCTGGAGTGGCGGCTCGTCGTCGTCGCCGGGGTCCAGGAGGGCGTCTGGCCCGACCTGCGCCGCCGGGGCTCCCTCCTGGAGGCGGACCGGATCGGCCGCGACGGACTCGCCGAACCCCTCACGCCCGGGGCCCTCCTCGCGGAGGAGCGCCGGCTCTTCTACGTCGCCGCCACCCGCGCCCGCGACCGCCTGATCGTCACCGCCGTGAAGGCCCCCGCCGACGACGGCGACCAGCCCTCCCGCTTCCTCACCGAGCTGGGCGTCGAACCCCGCGACGTCACCGGCCGCCCGCGCCGCCCCCTCGCCGTCGCCGCGCTCGTCGCCGAACTGCGCGCCACCACGGTCGACCCGGCGGCATCCGACGCCCTGCGCGAGGCCGCCGCCCACCGGCTCGCCCGGCTCGCCGCGCTCACCGACGACGAGGGGCAGCCGCTGGTGCCCGCGGCCCACCCGTACCGCTGGTGGGGTCTGGACGAGCCGACCCGCTCCGCCGTCCCGCTGCGCGACCGCGACCAGCCCGTCACCCTCTCCGGCAGTGCGCTGGACCAGCTCGCCAACACCTGCGCCCTCCAGTGGTTCCTGGGCCGCGAGGTGAAGGCCGACGCCCCGGCCACCGCCGCCCAGGGGTTCGGCAACGTCGTCCACGTCCTCGCCGACGAGGTCGCCTCCAGCCGTACGCCCGCCGATCTCGACGTCCTCATGGAGCGCCTGGACTCCGTGTGGAACGGCCTCGCCTTCGACGCCCCATGGAAGTCCGAACAGGAGAAGGACCACGCCCGCGCCGCCCTGGAACGCTTCCTGCACTGGCATGTCCTGGACCGGGGCGGCCGCACCCCCACCGCGAGCGAGCACGACTTCGACGTGACGCTGGAGGCGGGGGAGTACGCCGTCCGCATCCGGGGCTCCATGGACCGGGTCGAACAGGACGCCGAGGGCCGGGCGTACGTCGTCGACTTCAAGACCGGCAAGGGCGCGCCCACCAAGGACGAGGTCGCCGCCCACCCCCAGCTCGCGGTCTACCAGCTCGCCGTCCGGGAGGGCGCGGTCGACGAGGTCTTCGACGGAAAGCGCCCCGAACCGGGCGGCGCCGAACTGGTCCAGCTCCGTCAGCCCGCCCCCAAGAAGGAGGGCGGCGACGCCTTCCCCAAGGTCCAGGCCCAGGAACCGCTGGCCGGGGAGTGGGTCTCCGACCTGCTCGCGACGGCCGCCGGGAAGGTCCTGGACGAACGCTTCACGCCCACCACCGGCACCCACTGCACCCACTGCACGTTCCGCGCGGCGTGCAGCGCGCAGCCGGAGGGGCGGCAGGTGGTGGAGTAGCCGCCGTATCCCGTTCGTACGGGGTTGTCGGTGGTGCCGGTTACCGTTGACCGGGTGTCCTCACGCATCACCGATCCCGAGCAGCTCAAGGAGCTCCTCGGGATCCCGTTCACCCCGGAGCAGACGGCCTGCATCACCGCGCCGCCCGCCCCGCAGGTGATCGTGGCCGGAGCCGGGTCGGGCAAGACCACGGTGATGGCCGCCCGCGTGGTCTGGCTGGTGGGCACCGGACAGGTCGCGCCCGAGCAGGTCCTCGGCCTCACCTTCACCAACAAGGCGGCGGGCGAGCTGGCCGAGCGGGTCCGCAAGGCGCTGATCGCCGCCGGGGTCACCGACCCCGACGTCATCGACCCGGACAACCCCCCGGGCGAACCCACCATCTCCACCTACCACGCCTTCGCCGGCCGCCTCCTCACCGAGCACGGCCTGCGCATCGGCCTGGAGCCCACCACCCGCCTCCTCGCCGACGCCACCCGCTACCAGCTCGCGGCCAAGGTGCTGCGCGAGGCCCCGGGCCCGTATCCCGCGCTCACCCGGTCCTTCCCCACCCTGGTCAGCGATCTCCTGGCGCTCGACGGAGAGCTGTCCGAACACCTCGTACGGCCCGGGCGGCTGGACACGTACGACACCGACCTGCTGCACGAACTGGCCACCGCCAAGCTCAGCAACGCCGATCTGCGCAAGATCCCCGAGACCGCCGAGGCCCGCCGCTCCCTCCTCGGCCTCACCGAGCGCTACCGCGCCGCCAAGCGGAGCCGGGACCTGCTGGACTTCGGCGACCAGATCGCCCTCTCCGCCGAGCTGGCCCTGACCCGGCCGGAGGTGGGGGAGATCCTGCGCGACGAGTTCCGGGTGGTGCTCCTGGACGAGTACCAGGACACGTCGGTGGCCCAGCGGCTCCTGCTGTCCGCGCTGTTCGGCAGCGGTACGGAAGAGCGAGCGGTCGGCCACGCGGTGACCGCCGTTGGCGACCCCTGCCAGGCGATCTACGGCTGGCGCGGCGCATCCGTCGCCAACCTCGACGACTTCCCCGAGCACTTCCCGCACGCCGACGGCACCCCCGCCACCCGCTACAGCCTCAGCGAGAACCGCCGCAGCGGCGGCCGCCTCCTCCAGCTCGCCAACGGCCTCGCCGAACCGCTGCGCGCGATGCACGAGGGCGTCGAGGCGCTGCGGCCCGCCCCGGGCGCCGAGCGGGACGGCATGGTCCGCTGCGCCCTGCTGAACACGCACACCGAGGAGATCGACTGGCTCGCCGACTCCCTCGCCCACCTCGTGCGCACCGGCACTCCGCCCGGCGAGATCGCCGTCCTGTGCCGCACCGCCGGGGACTTCGGGCAGATCCAGGCGGCCCTGGTCGCCCGCGACATCCCGGTCGAGGTCGTCGGCCTCGCCGGACTGCTGCATCTGCCCGAGGTGGCCGACCTGGTCGCCGTCTGCGAAGTCCTCCAGGACCCGGGGGCCAACGCATCGCTGGTCCGCCTCCTCACCGGACCACGCTGGCGCATCGGCCCCCGTGACCTGGCGCTGCTGGGCCGCCGCGCCCGTCTCCTGGTGCACCGGGCGGGCCACGCGGACGACGCCGACGCGGACCAGCGGCTCGCGGACGCGGTCGAGGGCACGGACCCGGCCGAGGTGATATCGCTCGCGGACGCGCTGGACACCTTCCTTCTCGCGGGGGACGCGGCCGACGACGGACTGCCGTTCTCCGCCGAGGCCCGCGTCCGCTTCGCCCGCCTCGCGCGGGAGCTGCGCGACCTGCGCCGCTCGCTCGCGGACCCCCTGATGGACGTCCTGCACCGGGTCCTGGCCACCACCGGCCTGGAGGTCGAGCTGTCGGCGTCCCCGCAGGCACTGGCCGCCCGCCGCCGCGAGACCCTCGCCAACTTCCTCGACACGGCGGCCCGGTTCGCCTCCCTCGACGGGGAGGCGTCGCTGCTCGCCTTCCTCGGCTTCCTGCGCACCGCCGCGCAGTACGAGAAGGGCCTCGACAACGCGCTGCCCGGCGGCGAGAACACCGTGAAGGTCCTCACCGCCCACAAGTCCAAGGGCCTGGAGTGGGACGTCGTCGCCGTGCCGGGACTGGTCACCGGCCAGTTCCCCAGCGACCGGTCCCGGGACGCGTGGACCGCCCAGGCCAAGGTGCTCCCGCACGCCCTGCGCGGCGACGCGGCGACGCTCCCGGCCGTCGACAGCTTCGACGCCAAGGGGCTGAAGGCGTTCAAGGAGGAGATGAAGGAGCACCAGCACACGGAGGAGCTGCGCCTCGGCTACGTCACCTTCACCCGCCCCCGCTCGCTGCTCCTCGGCTCCGGCCACTGGTGGGGCCCGTCCCAGAAGCGGACGCGCGGCCCGTCCGCCTTCCTCGACGCGCTGTACGAGCACTGCGCGGCGGGCCACGGTGAGATCGAGGCCTGGGCGGACGAGCCCGCCGAGGACGAGGAGAACCCGGCCCTCGCGGCGCCCGACACCGACCTGGCCTGGCCGCTCCCGCTCGACGCCGACGCCCTCGCCCGCCGCCGCGCCGCCCGGGACACGGTGCTGGCCCACCTGGAACGCCTGGCCGTCCAGGGGGACGAGCAGCCACCGTCGTACGCCCCCGAACCCGAACCCGAACCCGAACCCGACCGCGTACCGGCGTACGAACCCTGGGACGAGGAGCCACCGGCCGACGAGGAGTGGGACTGGGACGCGCTCCCCACCGAACGCCCCGTGGACACGTCGGAGGCCGAACCGGACACGGCCCGCGAGCCCGCCCCGGAGTCGGTACGGGAGGCGGGACCGCAGCCCGCACCGCAGCCCGTACGCGAGCCCGCCCCGCACATCCCCGCCGCACGTCACCCGCAGGAGGACCCGGCCGGGGACCCGGCCGGGCGGCTCACCCCCGAGGAGGCCCGCACCCTCGCCTCCTGGGACCGCGATCTGGACTCCCTGGCCGGGGAGCTGCGTCGCGCCCGCGCCACCGTGCGCGAGGTCCACATCCCCGCGTCGCTCTCCGCCACCCAACTGCTGCGGCTGGCCGAGGACCCCGACGCCTTCGCCCAGGAGCTGGCCCGCCCCATGCCCCGCCCGCCCGGTGCCGCCGCCCGCCGGGGCACCCGCTTCCACGCCTGGGTGGAGTCGCGGTACGAGGAGCTGCCGCTGCCCATGCTCGGCCCCGACGAGCTGCCCGGGGGCGACGAGAACGACGCGGACATCGCGGACGAGCGGGACCTCGCCGAGCTCAAGGAGGCGTTCGAGCGCACCGCGTACGCCCGGCGCACGCCGTACCGGGTGGAGACCCCGTTCCAGATCACGCTGGCGGGCCGGGTGATCCGGGGCCGGATCGACGCCGTCTACCGCACGGGTGACACCTACGAGATCGTCGACTGGAAGACCAGCCGCCACCGCACCGCCGACCCGCTCCAGCTCGCCGTCTACCGCCTCGCCTGGGCCGAACTGCACGATCTGCCGCTCGACGCCGTCACCGCCACCTTCCTCTACGTACGCAGCGGGGAGACCGTCCATCCGCAGGGGCTGCCCGGCCGGGCCGAGCTGGAGCGGATCCTGCTGGACGAGCCCGCCCCCGAGGGCGGATAGGCTCAAGAGCATGAGCGAGACCCCGGACAGCGCCGTCCGTACGTACACCGAACAGCACCGCGCAGCCTTCCTCGACGACCTCGCCGAGTGGCTGCGCATCCCGTCCGTATCCGCGCAGCCGGAGCACGCGGGGGACGTACGGCGCAGCGCCGAATGGCTGAGCGCGAAGCTCAAGGAGACCGGATTCCCGGTCGCCGAGATCTGGGAGACCCCCGGCGCCCCGGCGGTCTTCGCCGAGTGGCCCAGCGAGGACCCGGCCGCCCCGACGGTCCTGGTCTACGGCCACCACGACGTGCAGCCCGCCGCCCGTGAGGACGGTTGGGCGACCGACCCGTTCGAGCCGGTGATCCGGGACGGCCGGATGTACGGACGCGGTGCGGCCGACGACAAGGGCCAGGTGTTCTTCCACACCCTCGGGGTCCGCGCCCACCTCGCCGCGACCGGCCGCACCACCCCCGCCGTCAACCTCAAGCTGCTGATCGAGGGCGAGGAGGAGTCCGGCTCGCCGAACTTCCGCGCCCTGGCCGAGCAGCACGCCGACCGGCTCGCCGCCGACGCGGTGATCGTCTCCGACACCGGCATGTGGGACGAGGACACCCCGACCGTCTGCACCGGCATGCGCGGCCTCGCGGAGTGCGAGATCGAGCTGTTCGGTCCGGCCCAGGACATCCACTCCGGATCGTTCGGCGGAGCCGTCCCCAACCCCGCCACCGAGATCGCCCGCCTGGTCGCCGCCCTCCACGACACGGACGGCAAGGTCGCGATCCCCGGCTTCTACGACGGGGTCACCGACCTCACCGACACCGAGCGGGCCCTCTTCGCCGAGCTGCCCTTCGACGAGGCCACCTGGCTGCGCACCGCCAAGTCGGGCGCCGCGTCCGGCGAGGCCGGGTACTCCACGCTGGAGCGCGTCTGGGCCCGCCCCACCGCCGAGGTCAACGGCATCGGCGGCGGCTACCAGGGCGCCGGCAGCAAGACGATCATCCCCTCCTCGGCCCTGGTGAAGATCAGCTTCCGGCTGGTCGACGGCCAGGACCCCGACCACGTACAGCGGGCGGTCCACGCCTGGGCCGAGGCCCGCATCCCGGCGGGCGTCCGCCACCGGATCGCCTTCCAGCCCGCCACCCGCCCCTGCCTGACCCCGCTGGACCACCCCGCCCTCCAGGCCGTGGCCCGCGCGATGGGCCGGGCCTTCGGGAAGAAGATCCTCTTCACCCGCGAAGGGGGCTCGGGCCCCGCCGCCGACCTCAGGGACGTGCTCGGCGCCCCCGTCCTCTTCCTCGGCATCTCCGTACCCTCCGACGGCTGGCACGCCCCCGACGAGAAGGTCGAACTGGACCTCCTCCTCAAGGGCGTGGAGACGACCGCCCACCTGTGGGGCGAACTGGCCTCGGCGCTGGGCCGATGAACCCGCCGCACCTCCACGTACCTCCGCACACCCGATCCACCCAGGGGGAGTAGGAAGCACCTGTGAGCACCTTCGACAACGCCACCGCAGACCGCCCGATCGGCCTCACCGCGCCGAGCGGCATCGACCGCGCGGCACACCACCGCCTCGACGAGGCGTGGCTGGCCGTGGCGTGGAGCCACCCGACGACCCGCGTCTTCGTCGTCTCCGGCGGGCAGGTGCTGATCGACGACACCCCCGACGGGGGCACCGAGATCGTCATGACCCAGGCCTTCGAGGCCCCGGTCACCGAGACCCACCGGTACTTCCTCGGCACCGACGAGAACGGCGTCAGCTACTTCGCGCTCCAGAAGGACTCGCTGCCCGGCCGCATGGACCAGTCGGCCCGCCCGGCCGGACTGCGCGAAGCGGGTCTCCTCCTCGGCCCCCGCGACGCGGGCCTGATGGTGCACGCCGTCGCCCTGGAGAACTGGCAGCGCCTGCACCGCTTCTGCTCCCGCTGCGGCGAGCGCACCGTCATCGCGGCGGCCGGCCACATCCGCCGCTGCCAGGCCTGCGGGGCCGAGCACTACCCGCGCACCGACCCGGCGGTCATCATGCTGGTCACCGACGACCAGGACCGGGCCCTGCTGGGCCGCCAGGTGCACTGGCCGGAGGGCCGCTTCTCCACGCTCGCCGGGTTCGTCGAGCCGGGGGAGTCGATCGAGCAGTCCGTGGCGCGCGAGGTGTACGAGGAGGCCGGCATCACCGTCGGCGAGGTCGAGTACATCGCCAGCCAGCCATGGCCCTTCCCCTCCAGCCTGATGCTCGGCTTCATGGCGCGGGCGACCACCTTCGACATCAACGTCGACGGCGAGGAGATCGAGGAGGCCCGCTGGTTCTCCCGCGAGGACCTCACCGCCGCCTTCGAGTCCGGCGAGGTCATGCCCCCGTTCGGCATCTCGATCGCGGCCCGGCTGATCGAGCTCTGGTACGGCAAGCCGCTCCCGAGGCCCGGCGGCGCGAAGCGGACCGGCTGAGCGCCACCCCCGGACACAGGAATGCCCCCGGCGATGCCGGGGGCATTCCTGTGTCCGCGACGGGCGGTCGTTCCATCGGCCGGATCAGGCGGCGAGCGCCTGCTTCACCTGGGCGAGCGACGGGTTCGTCATGACCGACTCGGTGCCCGAGGGGGCCACGATCAGCAGCGTCGGGACCGTCTGGTTTCCGCCATTCGCCTTCTCGACGAACGCGGCCGACTCCGGGTCGTGCTCGATGTTGACCTCGTTGTACGCGATGCCCTCGCGGTCCATCTGGCTCTTCAGCCGACGGCAGTAGCCGCACCAGGTGGTGCTGTACATCGTCACAGTGCCCGCCATGTCGCTGGCGCTCCTTCGTCTCGTCCGTCCGCTGCGCGGCCGGCAGCGTCACTCGCGGTCCGGCCACTGTCCGTGGCCGCCCCGCATCGATAAGGAACGTACGGGACGCCGCCACCATTCCCACCACGCCGGTACGGGCCCCGCACCCGGGTTCCGCACCCGGGCCCGCACTGCATGTCCCGGTACGACGAATACCTCACCCCTGTGGACAGGCGCCGCATCCGCCCCCTGGGACCTGGCAGCATGGCGGGGTGACAGCAGCAACGCACTCCACTCTCTTCCCCCAGGTTCCCGAGACCCCGGACGCCGTGCTGGACGGGCTCGACCCCGAACAGCGCGAGGTGGCTCTCGCCCTGCACGGACCGGTGTGCGTGCTGGCCGGAGCCGGTACGGGCAAGACCCGCGCGATCACCCACCGCATCGCGTACGGGGTGCGCGCGGGCATCATCCAGCCGGCCACCGTGCTCGCCGTCACCTTCACCAACCGGGCCGCCGGAGAGATGCGCGGCCGTCTCAGGCAGCTCGGCGCGACCGGCGTCCAGGCGCGGACCTTCCACTCCGCCGCCCTCCGACAGCTCCAGTATTTCTGGCCGAAAGCAGTCGGTGGCGAGCTGCCCAGGCTGCTGGAGCGGAAGGTGCAGCTGGTCGCCGAGGCGGCCGCCCGCTGCGAGCTCCGGCTCGACCGCAACGAGCTGCGGGACGTCACCAGCGAGATCGAGTGGGCCAAGGTCACCCAGACCGTCCCCGCCGACTATCCGGCCGCCGTCGCCAAGACCCAGCGGGACGCACCCCGCGACCCGGCGGTCCTCTCCCAGATCTACTCCATGTACGAGCAGCTCAAGCGCGACCGCTCGGTGATCGACTTCGAGGACGTGCTGCTGCTCACCGTCGGCATCCTCCAGGACCGCGGCGACATCGCCGAGCATGTGCGCGGCCAGTACCAGCACTTCGTCGTCGACGAGTACCAGGACGTGAGCCCGCTCCAGCAGCGGCTGCTCGACCTCTGGGTCGGCGACCGGGACGATCTCTGCGTCGTCGGCGACGCCAGCCAGACGATCTACTCCTTCACCGGGGCCACCCCCGACCACCTGCTGAACTTCCGCACCCGCCACCCCGGGGCGACCGTGGTCAAGCTGGTGCGGGACTACCGCTCCACCCCCCAGGTCGTGCACCTCGCCAACGGCCTGCTGAGCCAGGCCCACGGCAAGGCCGCCGACCACCGCCTGGAGCTGGTCTCCCAGCGCGACAAGGGCCCCGAGCCGGTCTACGCGGAGTATCCCGACGAACCCAACGAGGCCGAGTCCACCGCCCGGCGCATCCGCGACCTCATCGCCGCGGGCGTGCCGGCCGGCGAGATCGCCGTGCTCTACCGCGTCAACTCCCAGTCCGAGGTCTATGAGCAGGCCCTCGCGGACGCCGGGGTGCCCTACCAGCTGCGCGGCGCCGAGCGGTTCTTCGAGCGGGCCGAGGTCCGCGAGGCGGGCACCGCCCTGCGCGGCGCGGCGCGCGCCGGGGGCAACGACTCCCTGCTCGACGGGGCGGAGGGGCTGCCGTCCCAGGTGCGGGCGGTGCTCTCCACCAAGGGCTGGACCAGCCGCCCGCCCGCCGGGTCGGGGGCCGTGCGGGACCGCTGGGAGTCGCTGGCCGCGCTGGTGCGCCTCGCGGAGGACTTCGAGACGGCGAAACCCGGGGCGACCCTGACCGACCTGGTCCGTGAGCTGGACGAGCGGGCGGCCGCCCAGCACGCCCCGACGGTCCAGGGGGTGACCCTGGCGTCGCTGCACTCGGCGAAGGGCCTGGAATGGGACGCCGTGTTCCTGGTCGGCCTGACCGAGGGCATGATGCCGATCGCCTACGCCAAGACCGACGAGCAGGTCGAGGAGGAGCGGCGCCTGATGTACGTCGGGATCACCCGCGCCCGCGCCCACCTCTCGCTCTCCTGGGCCCTGTCCCGGTCACCGGGCGGCCGGGCGAGCCGACGGCCGACCCGCTTCCTGAACGGGCTCCGTCCGGGCTCGACGGCCTCGGGCGCGCGGAGCGGGGCCGGCGGCGGCGGAGGGATCGACCGGGGCACCGGCCGGGCCGCCGTCGAGCGGACCCCGGCCGTCGAGCGCAAGCCCAGGAGCCCGGTGCGCTGCCGGGTCTGCGGACGGACGCTCACCGACGCGGGCGAGATGAAGCTGATGCGCTGCGAGGAGTGCCCGTCGGACATGGACGAGGCGCTGTACGGGCGGCTGTACGACTGGCGCGCCGCCCAGGCGGCCCTGCTGAGTCAGCCGGACTTCTGCGTGTTCACCGAGAAGACCCTCATGGCGATCGCCGAGGCCGTGCCGTCCACCGAGGGCGAGCTGGTCGTCATCCCCGGCGTCGGCAACCGGAAGTTGAGCCGCTTCGGCGCCGACGTTCTTGCCATCTGCGCAGGTGAGACGGTTGATGGCGAGCCCGAGGAGGGCGTCGACGAGACCTGAGGAAAACTCGTCCAGAAAATAGTTTGCGCCCGCCCCAGTCGTCACCATAGGTTCTTAACCACGGGAACAGCGACTTCTCTGAAGCCCTGAATCCGTGCTGTACTTATCCGAATACGCAGGACCGGTCCCGGCCGGTCCCCCCGAGACGCCGAGAGGAGGCGATTGAAGTGATCAGCATCATCGAAACCCAGAAAATGACCGATCTCTCGGTCGTCTCCGCCTGCTCGCTCGGCCTCGGCCTCACCCGCTCCTCGGTTGCTTCGCTTCACGCCACCGGTCTGTCCGGCATCTCTGCCGCCCGTCCGCTGTCCCTGGCGAGCCTCCCCGTGATGCGGGAGCGCAATGAGCGACCGATCGAGGCACCGGCGGCAGCAGTAGCGAAGGCAGCACAGGCTCAGGCCTATGCCTTTGCGGCAGCCGGTGCCGGAGCCAAGAAGCAGACGCAGCAGCACCACACGATGTGGGCCTTCCGTGGGCCTGAACCCTGGAGCGATCCAGCCTGATCCAGCATCAGGCCGGCGCCTTCAGGGCCGCGGAACCCCACTCGGGATCCGCGGCCCTTTTGTTTTGTCCGAACGGACGAGACGGAACGAAGGAGCCTCGGGACAAGCAGGACCTGGTACCAGCAGCCGCCAACCGGCCAACAGGCCGGCACGACCAGACGAGGACACCACCCACCGTGCACATCGAAACGCACGCCCCGTCAGTACCGCTTTCCGACTCGATCTCGCCGCCCGGCTCCACGGAGGACTCCACCTTGACCCCGCTCACCACGCTCACCGCGCTCGACGACGCCATCGAGAACCTCGGCGTGCCCGTCCCGTGCCGCTCCTACGACCCGGAGGTCTTCTTCGCCGAGTCGCCGGCCGACGTCGAGTACGCCAAGTCCCTCTGCCGTACCTGCCCGCTGGTCGAGGCCTGCCTCGCCGGGGCGAAGGACCGCCGCGAGCCGTGGGGCGTCTGGGGCGGCGAGCTCTTCGTCCAGGGCGTCGTCGTGGCCCGCAAGCGTCCGCGTGGCCGTCCGCGCAAGAACCCGGTCGCAGCGTGACCGCGACCTGTGGGGTCCCCGCCCCCACACGCCGGCTGCGCCTCGGAACGATTGACCGCCCCTACACCCATGACCCCCGGAATCAGGCACCAATGATCACCCCCACGAAGGAGCCCGTCGGCTCCGCCACCCCCGACGTCACCATCATCGGCGCGAACGACTCGCGTCAGAACAGGACCCGCGAAATGCAACTCATCCCAGAAGCCCTGGCTCGTGCGCATATGCACGACCGCCTGCGGGAGGCCCAGGGGGACCGCCAGTCGGTCCGCCTGATCGCCGCCCGCCGGATGCAGCGCCGGGCGGAGCGCGCCTCGCTGCGCGCCCGCCGCGCGCTGGCCATGGCGGTCATGCACTGACCGTGCAGCCATCACCCCACCGCGGGGCCGTCCGTATCCGGGCGGCCCCGCGGTGCGTTGTGCCGCCGCCCGTTCGGTCACGGGGATATCTTCAGGAGGTGGACGAGGAGACGCATCCCCCCGAACAACCCGCCGCGGGAAGCGTGGTGTGCGCCCGCTGCGGCACCGCCGCCGAAGGCGACACGCCCCCCGCCACCTGGCTCTGCGCCGTGGAGGACGGACGCCGGCTCCACTTCTGCGAGAGCTGCGCGCGCCTCCACATCCGCGCGATCGAGAGCCGCCTCGACTCACTCTGGTGGTAACCGCCCACCCCGCCCAGGCCCCGGCCCTACACCTGGACGGTCTCGCCCTCCGGCTCCGGGTCCTCCGCGAGGAACCCCGGCAGCCACGCTTCGAGCTCCTCGCGCAGCCGGACCGTCGCGCCGAGCTGGCACAGCACCCCGATCGTGCTGAGCGTCACCCGGTGTATCAGGACATAGGACGGGGGGAGGTTCAGCTGCCTGCCGAGCTGATGGGCGGGGGAGCGCGGATCGGCTATCCGGGCCGCCTGCTCACGGATCCAGCCCCGGCCGAAGGTGAACTCCTCCACCTGGGTGGGCTCGATGATCGGGAGCAGATAGTCGAGCACCTCGTCCGGATCCAGGTCGATCGACTCCTTCACGAAGCCCTCCGCGCGCAGCAGCCCGTACACCCCCGCCGCGTCGCCCTCCAGCGTCAGCCGCAGGGAATCGCCGATGTTCCGCGGCAGGCCGCCCGGAAGCCGGTCGACCGTGCCGAAGTCCAGCACCCCCAGCCGCCACGAGCCGACCGGGCCGCCCTCCTCCTCTTCCTCCGCCGGCAGCAGCCGGAAGTTGCCCGGATGCGGGTCGGCGTGCAGCAGCCCGGTGCGTGCCGGACCGGAGAAGAGGAAGCGGGCCAGTAGCTGCCCCGCACGGTCCCGCTGTTCCGTCGTACCCTCCGCGATGATCTCGGACAGCGGGATTCCGTCGATCCACTCCGTCACCAGCACCTGGTCGGACTGGTGCACCACCTGAGGGATCATCACGTCAGGGTCGTCCGCGAACTCCGCCGCGTGCTCCCGCTGCGCCTGCGCCTCCAGCGCGTAGTCCAGCTCCTCCGACACCCGGTCGCGCAGCTCCTTGATCAGCGGCTTGACGTCCACCCCCGGGACCAGCGGGCCGAGGAGCCGGGCGAAACGGCTGAGCTGGGCGAGGTCGGAGAGCAACGCCTCGCCCGCGCCGGGATACTGCACCTTCACGGCGACCTCGCGGCCGTCGTGCCACACCGCCCGGTGCACCTGCCCGATCGAGGCGGCGGCCGCCGGTGTGTCCTCGAACTCCAGGAAATACTCCCGCCAGTCCTCCCCGATTCGCTCGGCCAGTACCCCGTGGACCGTGCGCGCGGGCAGTGGCGGCGCGGCCTCCTGGAGCTTGGTCAGCGCGGCCCGGTAGGGGCCGGCGACCTCCTCGGGCAGAGCCGACTCGAAGACGGAAAGGGCCTGGCCCAGCTTCATGGCCCCGCCCTTCAGCTCGCCCAGGGTCTTGAACAGCTGGTCCGCCGTGCGCTGCTGCACCTCACGGGCGACCAGCTCGGCCGACTTGCCGCCGATCCGCTTGCCCAGCCCCCAGGTGGCACGGCCGGCGAAGCCGAGCGGAAGCGCGGCCAGCTTGGCCGTACGCGTAACCGCCTTCCGGGGAAGATCAGACATGTGCCCCTCCAGTTCCCAGACTGCCGTGCCGCTCGGGCCTCCGGTGTCACTCCGGCGACGGCGGTCACCCCGCCATTGTGTCCTGTGCCGGAACACCACCGGAGGCCCGTTCCGTCGTAGCGCCCCCGGTCGCCCCGCAGGAACAGTCCGCATGCGGGCCGATCGGCTCGGAACGCCAGTCCAGCAGGGGCAGCGCGGCCTCCCACCGCGTTCCGGTACTGGCCGGGAGGTCCCCGTCCAGGAACGCGAGGGCGTGTGCCGCGGCGAGACCGGCGACCGCCGTCGCGAGCGCCAGATCGCAGGCGGGCACCGCTCCCCGCCGCCCGGAACGCCACTGCGCCAGCATCCGGGGCCACTGCGGATCCCGGTCCGCACGGTGCAGCTCCAGGCAGCCCGCACAGCCGGTGCCGCCGGGCAGGACCAGAGGGCCGACCACTCCCGTGGCCTCGATCACCCCCGCGTAGAGATGCGGAGTGCCCGACGCGATCCAGGGACCGGCCGTGTCCACGACCGGCGCGTACACCGCGAGGCCGTCCCGGGGGGCGACGACGATCAGGGACAGACCGGGCTGTCCGGCACTCCCCGCCGCGGCGGCTCCCGCGGCTCCCACAGGAGCGAGCCCCGACGGGCCGGCACCCGTCTCGTCCGTTCTCGCATGCCGGGGAGCGGGCCCCGGGGCGGACCGGCGGACGAGCCGGCGGGCCGCCACGTCGCGCCGTTCCCCCACGGACGCCGGCGGGAGGCCCCCGGGCGCCACGTCCCAGGGCTCGGCCCGGCCCCCGTCGAGCACTTCCACCTGCCCCACCCCCGCCCCGGACAGCACCGAGGCGATGGACGCCCCGACCCTCCCCGCTCCCCGCACCTGGACCCGCATCGCCCGCCGGGCCGCCATCCGGCGCAGGCCGCCGCCCGGTTCGGGACGGACGACCGACAACGAGGACACGTCGGGGCGTTGGCGGTCCATCACGTCGACGCGCCTGCGCAGCGCATCGGCTCCCGGACCGGCCGACCTCGGGTCGTCCAGGAGTCCCGCCTCCGCCAACCGCGCCAGCAGGACGTCCACATGGCGTTCCGACAGGTCCAACGCGCGTGCCTCCTCGTGCAGGAGCGGCAGCCCACGTGTGCCGTCGAGCAGTTCCAGAAAGCTCCCCGTGGCGAGGTCCACCGGTCCGAGCGTCACGGCATGCGCGGGTGTCACACCGAATTGCACGGTGTTCCGTCCGCGCCAGGCACGACGCAGTGCGGGCTTCAACATCGGATACATGACTTCTCCCCCCGAGCGGTGTCGCGGGCACGGGCGCGCTCGCGGACCAGGTGATTCGCGGAGCTCTTTCCGCGGCACCTCCGCCAGAATGCGGGGCCGCGTCGAACCGTGCGCGGAGTTGTCCACAGGCGCGGGCTGTTCATCATGTAATCGGTGGATCGCCGCGGAACCGTTCCCGGGACGGGACTTCTCCCGCGGACAGCGGGTAACGTCGTGGCGTGCCCGCCGACCCGTCGTCCGGCTTCGCCGGGGAGACCCCCGCGCGCAGCGCCGGAACCCATCAGCGCAGCGCGGCAGCCCACCCGCCCCGCGCTTCGGCGACGAGCGCGGTCGAGGTCCGCAGGAGCACCCGGCGCAGGAAGTCGGTCTCCGCGTACCGGGAGGGCGACCGCACGATCGTGCTCATCCCCGCCCGGATGTCGGAGGCGGAGGAGCGGCGCTGGGTCGGCGTGATGCTCGACAAGCTCGCCGCCCAGGAGAACAAGCGCGTCCTCGGCGACACCGAGCTCGCGGAGCGGGCCGTGCGGCTGTCCGCCCAGTACTTCGACGGTCGGGCCCGGCCCGTCTCGGTGCGCTGGGTGACCAACCAGAACACCCGCTGGGGCTCGTGCACCCCGGCCGAGGGCAGCATCAGGCTGTCGCACCGGCTGAACGGCATGCCGGAGTACGTCGTCGACTACGTGCTCCTCCACGAGCTGGCGCATCTGCTCGTTCCCGGACACGGTCCGGGGTTCTGGCGGCTGCTGGAGGCGTACCCGCGCACCGAGCGCGCCCGCGGGTATCTGGAGGGCGTGGTGGCGGCCGATCACCTGCCCCACCTGCCCGCCGCCCGCGAGGAGTGACCGGGCTCCGCCGCGTTCGCCGATTCTGTACCGGGTGTGTACCGGCTTGGTCCGATGTCCTTGATTGCGGTTAGCCTGACGCGACGCATTTACCTTCGGGATGGGGGACGGTCGTTACGCATGGCCAGGGAATTCCAACGCGGCCACAAGGCCAAGATCAGTGATCTCACGGCAGGGACGGATCTGTACGTAGGCGTGCAGATCGCAGCTCCGGGGCTGACTTTCGACATCAGCTGCTTCGGCCTCGACGCCAACGAGCAGCTCTCCGACGACCGGTACTTCATCTTCTTCAACCAGCCGAAATCGCCCGAGGAGTCCATTCAGCTCCTCGGCGCGCAGTCCGGTGACACCGAGTCCTTCCGCGTCACGCTCGACCGCATTCCGGCAGCCATCCAGAAGCTCTCCTTCACCGCGACGCTCGACGGTTCCGGGCAGATGTCCCAGATCGGTCCGGGGTACATCCGGATCGTCGCGGGCGGCGAGGAAGTGGTGAGGTACGCCTTCACCGGTTCGGAGTTCACCACCGAGCGCGCGGTGATGCTCGGCGACTTCTACCTGAAGGACGTCTGGCGCTTCGCCGCCGTCGGCCAGGGCTTCGACGGCGGTCTCGACGCGCTCCTGAAGAACTTCGGCGGCGAGGTCGCCGAGGAAGAGCCGCCGCCCGCCGCGGCACCGGCCGCCGCCCCGGGCTTCGCCCCGCCGGCCCAGGCAGCCGCGCCCCCGGCCTTCGGTGCCCCGCCCGCACCCCAGGCACCGCAGCCCGCACCGTCGTTCGGCGCCCCGTCCGCGCCCACGCCGCCGCCCGCGCCGCAGCAGCCGATGCACGCGGCGCCGACGATCGCGGCCCCGCTGGCGCCCCAGGCGCCGTACGCTCCTCCCGCGGCTCCGCAGGCGCCCCAGGCCCCGTCCCCGTACGGCCAGCCCCAACAGCCCCAACAGCCGCAGTTCGGCCAGATCCCGGGTCAGGGCGCCCCGCCCGCCGCGCCCTTCGGCCAGCAGGCCCCCGCGCCCTACGGTCAGCCCGCGCCGGCCCCGTACGGTCAGCAGCCCCCCGGCGGAATGCCTCCGGGCGTGCCCCAGGGCGTGCCGGCCGCGGGCGCGGGTCTTCAGGCGGCCCTGCAGCCGTACAAGGAGACCGCGACCGGGCAGCGGTGGACCCCGCAGAACCAGCAGCTCATGCGGGTCGACCTGACCATGGGCGGATCCGGGGTCCTGGCCCGCCAGGGCAGCATGGTGATGTATCAGGGCAAGGTGGACTTCGGCTACAAGAGCGCCGGCTTCGTCGGCCGTGCCGTGGGCAACGCCACCGGCCAGGAAATGCAGCTGATGCGCTGTACCGGCCGCGGCCAGGTCTTCCTCGCCGAGGAGGGCTCGCACCTGCACCCGATCGAACTGCAGGGCGACGGCATCTGCGTCTCCGCCGAGAGCGTCCTCGCCTTCGACGAGTCCCTCCAGTACGAGGTCCGCAGGGTCGAGGGCCACGGCATCCCCGGCGGCGCCCTGTTCACCATGCTGTTCCAGGGCACCGGAACCGTGATCGTGAAGACCCACGGCACCCCGGTCGTCCTGCCGGTCACGCCCACCACGTTCGCCGACTGCAACGCCGTCGTCGCCTGGTCGGCCGCCTCCCAGGTGATCGTCTCCAGCCAGGTTCGGCTGCGCCGCAACGCCTACCCCGGACACAGCGGGGAGACCGTGAACCTCCAGTTCCGGGGCGCCCCCGGCAACTTCATCGTCGTCCAGCCCTACGAGGTCTGAGGGAGCCCGTCATGAACCAGCAACTCGCGGGCTTCGCCCCGACCCCTGTCACGGCCCGTATGGAGAACCACGGCAAGACCATGCTCAAGGTCGCCATGGCCTCCGGGCAGGACCTCTTCGCGCGCACCGGCTCGATGGTGGCGTACGAGGGCTTCATCCAGTACGAGCCCAACCCGCCCGCCGTCCGGCAGATCGCCTCCCAGTGGATCACCGGCGAGGGCGCACCCGTCATGAAGTGCTCCGGCGACGGACTGCTCTATCTCGCCGACTACGGCGCCGACGTGGTCGTCATCAACCTCAACAACGACTCCCTCTCCGTCAACGGCACCAACCTCCTCGCCTTCGACGCGCACCTCACCTGGGGCGTCGAGAAGGTCAAGGGGATGGCCAAGTTCGCCGGACAGGGCCTGTGGAACGTCGTCGTCCAGGGCACCGGATGGGTCGCCATCACCTCCCGGGGCACCCCGATCGTCGTCGACTGCGGACGCGGCGAGGACGAGACGTACGTCGACCCGGACGCGCTCGTCGCCTGGTCCCCGAACCTCAAGGTGAAGGGCAAGCGCAGCTTCAAGGCCGGCGCGCTCATCGGCCGCGGCAGCGGCGAGGCGTACCAGATGGCCTTCTCCGGCCAGGGCATCGTCGTCGTCCAGCCGAGCGAGGACAGTACGGACCGCCTGCGGATCCGGAACTGACGGGGAGGGAGAACACATCATGCAGAGTCCGCTTTTCAGCCACACCGAGCAGCAGACCCAGGACCGGTACGCGATCCAGAACCCGCAGCTCCTGCGGGTCTCGCTGACCGGCCAGGACGACGTCCTCGCCCGCAAGGGCGCGATGGTCGCCTACCAGGGTCTGATGGACTTCGACGGGGAATACCAGTCCCAGGGCCAGCGGCGCGCCCGCGCGCACACCGGCGAGGGCCTCGACCTGATGCGCGTGTCCGGCCAGGGCACCGTCTACCTCGCCAACCTCGCGCAGTACATCCACGTCGTGGACGTCGACCGCGAGGGGATGACCGTGGACAGCTCCTACGTCCTCGCGCTCGACTCCTCGCTGCACACCGAGGTCATCGCGGTGGACAGCCAGTACGGGATCTCCGGCAGCGGCAAGTACCAGCTCAACATCACCGGCACCGGCAAGGTCGCCCTCATGACCTCCGGCCAGCCGCTGATGATGCAGGTCACGCCCGACAAGTACGTCAACGCCGACGCCGACGCGATCGTCGCCTGGTCCAGCTCCCTGCGCGTGCAGATGCAGGCCCAGACGCACTCCTCCGGTGTCTTCCGGCGGCGCGGCAACACCGGCGAGGGCTGGGAGCTGAGCTTCCTCGGCCAGGGCTTCGCCCTGGTCCAGCCGAGCGAGGTCATGCCTCCGCAGAGCGCCCAGATCGGCCAGGGCGTCGCCGCCCAGTTCGGCATGGGCCAGCAGGGCGCGCACGGCCAGAACCAGAACAACGCCTGGAACTGACCGGCACCCGCGGAGCACAGCGGTAAGCAGCGGTAAGCAGCGGTAAGGGGCGGCCTCCATGGAGGCCGCCCCTTACGCATGTCCGTTCAGCCCGCCGCTACAGCCGGGACCGCGTCGCTTCCAGCAGGCGCTCGACGGAGGTGTCGGCCACCCCGGGCACGTCCGCGTAGTCGAACCAGCGCAGCTCCAGGGACTCCTCGCTGATCCGCTCCACCGCACCGGCCGGAGCCAGGGCGGCGTACTGCACATCGAGGTGCCAGTTGCAGGGGGCCGGAATCGCGTGCCGGTCCAGCCGGACCGGTCCGCCGCGCAGCAGGGTGAGCCCCGTGATGCCGGACTCCTCCGTCGCCTCACGGAGCGCCGCCGCTTCCAGACCGGCGTCCTGCGGCTCGCAGTGGCCGCCCATCTGGAGCCACATCCGGAGCTTCCGGTGCAGGGTCAGCAGCACCTTCCCCCGCTCCGGATCGATCACCAGGGCGCTGGCCGTCACATGCCCGGCGCCGCACGCCTTCCACATGCCGTCGTCGTGCCGGGCCAGGTGATCCAGATAGATCCGGCGCAGCTCCGCCTGGTCGCCGTGCGTGTCCTCGGGGCCGTCGGGGCCGTAACCCTTCAGTACGAGGGTGGCGTCGTCGTGCAGCGTCACTGGTCGCGGCCGTCCTTGCCGTCCTCGTCGCCCTTGCCCTTGCCCTCGCCCTGATCGTCGGTGTCGGCGTCGGCCTCGGGGGCCTTCGGCCTGCCGGAGCGCCCCTCCGCCGCCTCGCCGAGCATCTTGTCCAGCTCGGAGAAGTCGGCCTGCTCGTGATGGACGAAGCCGTCCGGGTCATCCAGGTCGTGGGCCGTCGGCAGCATGTCCGGGTGGGACCAGAGCGCGTCCCGGCCTTCAAGACCCCGGGCGTCCGTGAGCGAGGCCCACAGGCGCGAGGCGTCCCGCAGCCGGCGCGGGCGCAGCTGGAGCCCGATGAGCGTGGCGAACGTCTGCTCGGCCGGTCCGCCGGAGGCACGGCGCCGACGCATCGTCTCGCGCAGCGCGTCGGCCGAGGTCAGCCGGGACTTCGCGGCCTCGTGGACCACCGCGTCCACCCAGCCCTCCACCAGGGCGAGAGCCGTCTCCAGACGGGCCAGGGACGCCTTCTGCTCGGGCGTGTCCTCCGGCTGGAACATGCCCTGCTGAAGGGCGTCCTGCAGCTGCTCCGGCTGGGAGGGGTCGAACTGGCCGACGACGTCCTCCAGCTTGCTGGTGTCGACCTTGATGCCGCGGGCGTACGCCTCGACGGCGCCGAACAGATGCGACCGCAGCCACGGCACATGGGCGAAGAGCCGCTGGTGGGCGGCCTCGCGCAGGGCCAGATACAGCCGGACCTCGTCCTGCGGGACGCTGAGGTCCTTGCCGAACTTCTCCACGTTCAGCGGGAGCAGCGCGGCCTTGCCCGCCGGCCCCAGCGGCAGCCCGATGTCGGTGGAACCCACCACCTCACCGGCCAGCGTGCCCACGGCCTGCCCGATCTGCTGGCCGAACATGGCGCCGCCCATGGAGCGCATCATGCCGATCAGCGGGCCCGCCATGGCCTGCATCTCCTCGGGCAGCACATCGCCCATCGCCAGGCCCACCCGCTCGGCCACCGGGTCGACCAGCTGCTGCCAGGCCGGCAGCGAGGCCTCGACCCACTCCGCGCGGCTCCACGCCACGGTGGAGACCGAACCGGAGGGCATCGACGTGACACCGTCCAGCCAGAGGTCCGCGAGCCGCAGCGCCTCGTCGACCGAGGTGCGCTCGGACGGGCCGACGCTGGCGTCCTTGGTGCCGTCCGGAGTGCCCTGCGAGACCGTCTGGCGGGCGATCTGCTTGGCCATGTCCCAGTTCACGGGACCGCCCTCGTAGCTCAGCATCTGGCCGAGCTGCTGGAAGGCCGCGCCGAGATCGTTCGGATTCATCGAGCCGAACATTGCGGCGAACGGGTTGTCCCCGCCCGCCCCCGGCCCGAATCCGAACGGGCCTCCGGGCCCGCCCGCGCTCTGCCCACCTTCGGTGGGGTCCTTCTTCTTGCCCTCGTCGCCGTTCTCCGGCTCCTCCGGCGGAAGGCCGAATCCGAATGGGGTGTCACTCACGGGTTTCCTCGGCTCGTAGGGCCGCCGGCTCGAACCGACGGCGACTGCCCGACATCACCATCCAGCGTAGACACCACGCCCGCTTCGGGCCTCAGTGCTCCGCCGACTCCCGGCCTGCGGCAGGATGGACGCCACCTGGTACGTACGCGTCATTCGGGTACGTACTGAAGACAACCGCTGGAGACGCCCGGTGAGTTCCCCAGATCCGCAGGTTCGCGCAGCGCGAAACCTGACCGACCCGTCGCCCGAGAGCACGCCCGAAAAGAAACGCCCCAGGAGCCCCAGAAATCGGGGCCCCGTCGTCGCGGTCACCGGCGCCGCCACCGGCATCGGCGAACTGCTGACCGCCCATCTCGCCGCTTCCGACGCGATCAAGCAGGTCATCGCGATCGACGAGCGCCGTGGAGAGGTCTCCGAGGCGACCTGGCACATCCTGGACGTACGGGATCCGGCCATCGCCGAGAAGCTGCGCGGCGCGGACGTCGTCGTGCACCTGGCCCTCGATCTCGACCTGGAGACCGACCCCGCCGCCCGCACCGCGTACAACGTACGCGGCACCCAGACCGTGCTCACCGCCGCGGCCGCCGTCGGGGTCCACCGGGTCGTGCTGTGCACCTCGGCGATGGTCTACGGGGCGCTCGCCGACAACGACGTGCCGCTCTCCGAGGACGCCGAGCTGCGGGCCACCGCGGAGGCCACCGGCGTCGGCGACCTCCTGGAGATCGAGCGGCTCGGCCGCCGGGCCCCGCGCGCCCACCCCGGGCTCAACGTCACCGTCGTGCGCCCCACCGTCCTGGTCGGCGGCACCGACACCGCCCTGACCCGCTACTTCGAGTCCCCGCGCCTCCTGGTCGTCGCCGGATCACGCCCCACCTGGCAGTTCTGCCACGTGGAGGACCTGGTCACGGCCCTGGAGTACGCCGCCCTGGAGAAGATCGACGGCGAGTTCGCGGTCGGCTGCGACGGCTGGCTGGAGCAGGAGGAGGTCGAGGAGCTCAGCGGCGTACGCAGGATGGAGCTGCCCTCCGCCGTCGCGCTCGGCGCCGCCGCCCGGCTGCACCGGATCGGCCTCACCCCGTCCCCGGCGGGCGACCTGGCGTACACGATGCACCCCTGGGTGGTCAGCGTCAGCCGGCTGCACGATGTGGGCTGGCGGCCGAAGTGGACGAACGAGGAGGTGCTCGGCGCCCTCCTCGAAGAGGTCGAGGGCCGCCACACGCTCGCCGGACGCCGCCTCGGCCGTAAGGACGCCACCGCCGCCGGAGCCGCCGGAGCCACGGTCGCCCTGCTCGGCGCCGCCGCCGTGGTCCGCCGCGCCCGCAAGGCCCGCCGCCGCATCTGACCGTCCACCGTCCACCGTGCCCGCGGGTCTGTAGGAGGCTCCAAACCGGCCGGTCGGCCGCCGGAAGAACAGGCAATTCCGAGATGTCGGTGCCGTACGGCACGATGGGAGCATGGCACGCACCCACGACCACCCCGGCGAGCACGCGGCAGCGGACCCCATCCGGCTGCTGGCGATCCGGGACGCCCCGCTCTCCGTCGACGAGGTCTTCCGGGCCGTCGGCGACGACGCGGCGGGCGGCATCGCGCTCTTCGTCGGCACCGTACGCAACCACGACTCCGGACAGGACGTCGGCGCGCTCGGCTATTCCTGTCACCCCTCGGCCGGGGACGAGCTGCGCCGAGTGGCGGAGAAGGTCGTCGCCGACTACCCGGTCCGTGCCCTGGCGGCCGTCCACCGAGTGGGTGAACTGGAGGTGGGCGATCTGGCCGTGGTCGTCGCCGTCGCCTGCCCGCACCGCGCCGAGGCCTTCGAGGCCTGCCGCAAGCTCATCGACGACCTCAAGCACGAGGTTCCGATCTGGAAGCACCAGCGTTTCTCGGACGGCACGGAGGAGTGGGTCGGAGCCTGCTGAGCGCAAACCGCCCCGGGGCGCATCAGCCCCGATTTGCGTAACCGCACCCCCGCCACGAGCGTTGGTCTTCCGGATCGTTAATCTGCTGATCGGGCATCCGGTCGCTCATGGGGTAGGGAGGTCGTGATGGCGGCACTCGCTTGGCTGTTGATTCCACTTTTCGCTGCTGTCGGCGGTGCGATATGGGCGAGTTGGGCTGCCCGCAATCGCACGACCGGCGATGTCACCGAACTCGCCGGCTACGCAAGGTTCCGAGACGCGATGGAGAAATCGCACTCCGGTTCCGAGGCTCTCTGAGACCGCAGCACGCCGCGTGACCACCTTCCGCCGCGTTCCGGTCGCCTCGTACGGACCGGCCCCGACGGTGCACTGACAGGCCCTTCCCGTACTGTCGTTCCATGCCACGCCGCACCGCGACGATGCTCGCTTCCGCCCTCGTCCTCATCGCGCTGCTCTGCGCAGGCGTGCTGATCAAAGTGCCGTTCGCGGAGATGTCTCCCGGACCGACGGTGAACACTCTCGGCGAAGCGCGTGGCGAGCCCGTACTGCAGATCACCGGCCGCAAGACCTACCCGGCCTCCGGCCATCTCAACATGACGACGGTCCGCGTCACCGGAGCGGACTACCGGATGAACATCTTCGAGGCCGTCCACGGCTGGCTGACCCACGACAACGTCGTGGTGCCGCACGACACGCTCTACCCGGACGGCAAGACCGAGGAGCAGTCCACCCAGGAGAACGCCGAGGAGTTCAGCCAGTCCCAGGAGAGCGCCAAGGTGGCCGCCCTGAAGGAGCTGAAGATCCCGGTTTCCACGCAGGTCGTGGTCTCCACGGTGGTCAAGGACAGTCCCTCCGAGGACAAGCTGCACGCGGGCGACGTGATCAAGGCCGTCGACGGCACCGCGGTGAAGGAGCCCGGCGACGTGGCGAAGCTCGTCACCAAGCACCAGCCGGGCGAGGACGTCACCTTCACCATCGTTCCGGCCAAGGAGGCCGCCGCGGCGGAGAAGGCCGGCCGGGAACCCGAGGGCGGCGAGAAGATCACCATCAGGACCGCGAAGGCTCCCGCCGCGGAAGGCGGCGGCGAGGAGGACGGGAAGGACCGGGCGATCGTCGGGATCAGGGCCGGGACGGACCACACGTTCCCGTTCGAGATCGACATCAAGCTCGCGGACGTCGGCGGGCCGAGCGCCGGGCTGATGTTCTCCCTGGGCATCATCGACAAGCTCACTCCGGGCGATCTGACCGGCGGCAAGTTCGTCGCGGGCACCGGCACCATCGACGAGGCGGGCAAGGTCGGCCCGATCGGCGGCATCAACATGAAGCTGGTCGGCGCGCGCAACGCCGGCGCCCGCTACTTCCTCACGCCCGACGACAACTGCGCCTCGGCCGCCGCCGACACACCGGACGGGCTCACCCTGGTGCGGGTCAAGACCATCGAGGACGCCACGAAGTCGCTGGAGCAGATCCGCGCGGGGAAGACCGCCGGCCTGCCGAGCTGCTCGACCGGCTGACGGCCGCGCCGCCCGGGACCCTGCGACGGCCCCGGGCAGCGGCCGGATCAGGACTCGAACGTCGCGGCGAGGGCCTCGGCGAGGCCGGGCACCAGACCGGCGCCGGTCAGCACCTCGGTGGGGGAGTCCTTCTCGCGCAGCCGTACGGCGGACTCGCGGGCCCCGTCCCGCAGGACGGCCACGGTCATCCGCACCTCCTGCCGGTCGGGGTGCTTGGCCACCCACTGGGTCAGCTGCTTGTCGCTGAGACCTTCCGGTACGGAGGTCTCGGCGGACGGCGGCAGCATCAGCCGCTCCACCGTCATGGCGCAGCCGACCACGGCGTCGGGCCAGGCGATCGTGCCGAGGAAGTCGTCGAGCGCGGTGCCCGGGGGAAGTTCGTCCTGCTCGATCGGGGTGAGCGCGGCGACGGAGGAGCTGGGGTCCTCAAGGCCCAGCTGAGCGGCGAGATTGGGCTCCTGGACCCGCAGCTGTGCGGTGTCGACCAGGGCGAACAGCCGGGCGGGCTGGTCCCAGCCGAGCGTGGAGGCGTAGGCGTCGATTTCGAGGACGGCGACGGTGAGCGGACTCGCGGCCATCGGGGGTCCTGCGGGGGAAACGTTGGGCATGGGCAATATCCTGCCTCCTTCCGCCCCCGGAACGGGAACTAGGTAAAGCCTTAGTAAGTTGCATAGGTGGGCTCTAGGATCGCTGGGCCTGTCTCCACACGACCGCGAACTTCGAGGTGCGCACGTTGGCTTTCCAGATGCCGGACCGCGGCGGAGGCCCGACAGGGCCACGGATCAGAGTCGGCCGCCCGTCCCGGCGCGCCCGTACCCTGCTCATGACTTTGGGTGTCCTGGCGGTTCTCGCCATGGCCTTCGTCATGTTCGCCGGGTTCTGGACGGACTGGCTCTGGTACAGGTCGGTCGCGTATTCATCCGTCTTCACCACCACCCTGTGGACCAAGATCGGGCTGTTCCTCGTCTTCGGACTGCTGATGGCGCTCGCCATCGGTGTGAACATCTGGCTCGCGCACCGGCTCAGGCCGCCGCTGAGCGCGATGTCGCTGGAACAGCAGAGCCTGGACCGCTACCGCATGAGCATCGCCCCCTACAAGAAGTGGGTGCTGCTCGCCGTCACGGCGCTCGTCGGACTGATCGCCGGAGCATCCGCCTCCGGCCAGTGGCGCACGTGGCTGATGTACGTCAACGGCGTGGCGTTCGGGCAGAAGGACCCCCAGTTCCAGCTGGATGTCTCCTTCTACGCCTTCGACCTGCCGTGGTACCGCTTCATGCTGGGCTTCGGCTTCGCGGCGACGGTGCTCTCGCTGATCGCCGCCGCGCTGACCCACTATCTGTACGGCGGGCTGCGCATCACCAGCCCCGGCGCCCGCGCCACCGGGGCGGCCACCGGCCACCTCTCGGTGCTGCTCGGCGTCTTCGTCTCCCTGAAGGCCGTGGCGTACTGGCTCGACCGGTACGGGCTGGCCGTGAAGTCCAGTGACTTCAAGGCCACCGACAACTGGACGGGCCTGCGGTACGTCGACGCCAACGCCTATCTCCCGGCGAAGACCATCCTGTTCTGCATCGCCGCGATCTGCGCGGTGCTGTTCTTCGCGACGCTGTGGCGCCGCACCTGGCAGCTCCCGGTCATCGGCTTCGGCCTGATGGTGCTCTCGGCGATCCTGATCGGCGGGCTCTACCCGGCGATCGTGCAGAAGTTCCAGGTCCAGCCGAACGAGCAGGCCAAGGAAGCGCCGTTCATCAAGAAGAACATCAATGCCACACGCGACGCGTACGACATCGATGACGCCAAGGTGGATGACTACGACGGTCAGTCGACGACGAACGACGACACCAAGCTGCGGGCCGCGGCCAACACCGCCGCCAGCTACCGGGTGATGGACCCCAACGTCGTCTCCCCGGCCTTCCAGCAGCTCCAGCAGCGGAGGAACTACTACCAGTTCCCCAAGACGCTGGACGTCGACCGCTACAAGGGCAAGGACGGCAAGGAGCAGGACACCGTCATCGGCCTGCGTGAGCTGAACATCCAGGGCCTGCCCAAGCGGAACTGGATCAACGACCACTTCACGTACACCCACGGCTACGGCGCCATCGCGGCCCGCGGCACCACCACCGGCACCAACCCGACGGGGTCTCCGGACTTCACCGAGTCGGGTCTGCCCTCCACCGGTGAGTTCGGGAAGTACGAGCAGCGGATCTACTACGGCGAGAAGACCGAGCAGTACTCCATCGTCGGCGGGCCCCAGAAGGAGCTCGACTACGAGGAGGACGGCGAGAAGACCACCAGCTACGAGGGCGACAGCGGGGTCAGTCTCTCCAACGCCTTCAACCGTGCCGCGTACGCGGTCTCCTTCAGTGAGCCGCAGATCATGTATTCGGGAGCCATCGGTGACGGCTCGCGGATCCTGTACAACCGCACGCCCAAGGAGCGCGTCGAGGCGGTCGCCCCGTGGCTGACCATCGACGGCGACGCCTACCCGGCGGTCGTCGACGGCCGGATCCAGTGGATCGTCGACGCGTACACCACGAGCAACGGTTACCCGTACGCGTCCCGGACGACGCTCGGCGACACCACGGCCGACTCGCTGACCACCAACCAGCGCGCGGTCGTCGCCCAGCAGAACCAGGTCAACTACATCCGCAACTCGGTGAAGGCCACCGTCGACGCGTACGACGGCAAGGTCAAGCTCTTCGAGTGGGACACCAAGGACCCGGTCCTCAAGACCTGGCGCAAGGCGTTCCCGGGCACCGTCAAGGCCCGTGCGGACATCCCGCAGGAGCTCATGGACCACCTGCGGTATCCGCAGGACCTCTTCAAGGTCCAGCGCGAGCTGCTCACCCGCTACCACGTCGAGGACCCCGCGCAGTTCTACAGCGGTTCCGACGCGTGGCAGGTGCCGGACGACCCGACCAACAAGGAGCCGGGCTCCGTTCCGCCGTACTACCTGAGCATGAAGATGCCGGGCGAACAGGCGCAGCAGTTCTCGCTGACCACCACGTTCACCCCCAGAGGGCGCCCCAACCTGGGGGCGTTCATGGCGGTGAACGCGGACGCGGCCAGCAAGGACTACGGCACCATGCGGCTGCTACGGGTCACCTCCACGGTGAAGGGCCCGGGCCAGGTACAGAGTGAGCTCAACGGCAACGACGACGTCGCCGAGTTCGTGAGGAACCTCAAGGGCACCGACTCGGACATCGAGTACGGGAACCTGCTGACGGTTCCGCTGGAGGGCGGGTTCCTCTACATCGAGCCGGTCTACACGCGCGGTGGCAACCAGAACTACCCGCTGCTGCGCAAGGTGGCCGCCTCGTACGGCTCGAAGATCGTCTTCGAGAACAACCTCAAGGACGCGCTCAACGCGGTCTTCGGGGTCGAGGACGACGGGGCCACGACCCCGCCCGACGCCGATGATCCGCCGGGCGAGACCGATCAGCCCCCGGCCACCGGCAGCGCAGCGCTCAAGAAGGCCATCGCGGACGCCCAGAAGGCGTACTCCGACGGTGAGAAGGCGCTGAAGGAGCAGGACTGGCCGGCTTACGGCAAGGCCCAGGAGGCTCTCCAGGAGGCCCTGGAACGAGCCGCCGCCGCGCAGCCCAAGGCGGGCAGCGAGGGGGACAAGGCCGACAACGCCGAGAAGCCGGCGGGTGACGCCAAGCCGGACAGCTCGGCCGAGCCCGCGTCCGCCACGAAGCCGGCGGACGCGGACAAGGCGGATCCGGCGAGGAAGCCCGATGCGGCCGACGGAGCCGAGAAGGGCTCCGACCAGGGCAGCTGAGCAGAATCCACCCCGCGTCGTGGTACGGTTTGAACACAACGACGCGGGGTGGAGCAGCTCGGTAGCTCGCTGGGCTCATAACCCAGAGGTCGCAGGTTCAAATCCTGTCCCCGCTACTGAAAAGACGAAGGCCCGGATCCCAAGGGATCCGGGCCTTCGTCATGTCCGTCGTGCGTGAGGCCGTGTCTATCCCAGGCTGTGAGCGTGAAGTGCGGTTCGCTGGGCAGCAGTTGCTTCCGGACGTGTTTGACTTGTCTCCCTGTGGGCATGTCGACAAAACGCTGTAGTGACCTCACTGGCCGCGATATACCAGGTGTACGCGGGTTACAGGTGGTGCGACGATGGTATTTATGGGGGACAGGGCAACTCTGTTGGAGACAGGGCGGTTTGTGCAGCAGCGCGGCCAAGATGTGGAAAGCGCGGTAGACGCGGCTTTCGCCGCTGCCATCGCCGGGGCGGGCGCACCGGTCCAGCGGACCGGCGCCACCGACCCGAGCCCCGTCGCGAGCACGTCCGACGAGGACACCACGGACGCGGTCGACGCCGCGGACAGCGCCGAGAGCGAGGCGCGCCACCGACGCGCCGCCGATGCGGGGGACACCGCGTCCATGAGCGTCCTGGGCGCGCTGCTGCTGCGCCGGGGTGAGCTGGACAGCGCCGAGCGGTATCTGCGCGCCGCCACCGCCGACGGGGACCGGGCCGCCGCGAACAACCTGGGCGTCCTGCTCCATCAGCGCGGCTACCCGGACGAGGCCGCGGGCTGGTGGCGCATCGCCGCCGTGGCCGGCTCCGCCGCCGCCGCGCACGCGCTCGGCCGGCACTTCCGCGAGCGCGGCGACGAGCCCGGCGCGGAGTACTGGCTGCGCCAGTCCGCCGAGCAGGGGCACGCGCTGGGCGCGTACGCGCTGGCCGACCTGCTGGAGCACCGCAGCGACGTCGGCGCCGAGCGCTGGCTGCGCGCCGCCGCTGAGCAGGGGCACCGGGAGGCCGCCTACCGACTGGCCCGCACCCTGGAGCGGAATGCCGTCGATGACCCGCACGACGCCTTCGGCCTGGGCCGGAGTGCCACTTCCGGACGAACCGGAACCGGCCTCGGACTGCCCGGAGGCCTGCCCACGCCCACGCCCACGCCCACGCCCACGCCCACACCCGCTCCCGACGCGCGGGAGTCCGGTGCGAAGAGCGCGACCGACGGCGACAGCCCCGTGGCGGGGCCCGCGGCCGGCCGGGTCGGCGAGGCCGAGCAGTGGTACCGCCAGGCCGCCGCCCGGGGCCACCGGCGTGCCGCCCTGCACCTCGGCGCGATCCTGGAGCAGCGCGGCGAGCTCAAGGAGGCCGGACGCTGGTACCTCACCTCCGCCAAGGACGGCGAGCCGCGCGCCGCCTGCGCGCTGGGCTTCCTGCTGCGCGACGCGGGCGACGAGGAGAGCGCCGCCGTGTGGTGGCTGCGCGCTGCCCAGGACGGCGACGGCAACGCCGCCAACGCACTCGGCGCACTGCACGCCGCACGCGGTGAGCAGCAGACCGCCGAGCGCTGGTACCGGGCCGCGATGGACGCCGGTGACGTCAACGGGGCGTACAACCTCGGGCTGCTCTGCGCCGCCCAGGACCGTACCCCGCAGGCCGAGCAGTGGTATCGCCGCGCCGCCTACGCCGGACATCGCGAGGCCGCCAACGCGCTCGCGGTGCTGCTGCTCCAGGCGGGCGACCACACCGGCGCCGAGCCCTGGTTCTCCAAGGCGGCCGAGGCGGGCAGCGTCGACGCGGCCTTCAACCTCGGCATCCTGCACGCCGGGCGCGACGAGGACCGTACGGCGCTGGGCTGGTACGAGCGCGCCGCGGCCGCCGGGCACACCGACGCCGCGCTCCAGGTCGGCATGGCCCTGCTGCGGGACGGCGACGACCGGGAGGCCGAGCGGCATCTGCGCTGCGCCGCGGGCGGCGGCAGCGCCGAGGCCGCGTTCCGGCTGGCCGGAGTGCTGGACGCGCGCCAGCCGCCGCCGGGACCGCCCGCGCTGGGCGAGCCGATGCCGGAGAAGACCGAGTGCGAGGAGTGGTACGAGCGGGCCGCCCAGCAGGGCCACCGCCGCGCCCAGGTCCGGGTCGGCATGCTCGCCGCCGCCCGCGGGGACGTGGAGAGCGCCGCCCACTGGTACCGGGAGGCGGCCGAGGCGGGCAGCCGCAACGGGGCCTTCAACCTCGGGCTGCTGCTGGCCCGCGAGGGCAGCGAGCGCGAGGCCGCCCTGTGGTGGAGCCGGGCGGCCGGCGCCGGACACGGCCGGGCCGCGCTGCGTCTGGCGCTCCTCGCCGCCCGGCGGGGCGAGCTCACCGAGGGGCAGCGCTGGTGCGCGCGGGCGGTGGAGCTGGGCCCGGCCGAGGTGGCCGAGCGGGCCGCACGGCTGCGCGAGGCGCTGCACCAGGAGCTGACCGCGTAACACCGCAATCGCCGCCTGACGCCGGAAAACCGGGGCCCAGGAGGCCGGTGTGAAGGAATTTGCGCCGTACGACCCGCTGGCGTAATGTTGCATTCACCGACGCGGGGTGGAGCAGCTCGGTAGCTCGCTGGGCTCATAACCCAGAGGTCGCAGGTTCAAATCCTGTCCCCGCTACTGAAGACGAAGGCCCGGATCTCATCGAGATCCGGGCCTTCGTCATGTCCGGCGACCGGCACAAAGAGACGACCAGTAGAAGAGGCGACCGGCACAAGACAAGAGCCGGGCCCGCCTGTTCGACAGGCGGGCCCGGACGTGTCTGGTCGGCTCAGGCGGTGGCGGCGCAGTTCGGGCAGATGCCGCGGTACGTCACCTCGACGCCGGAGACCATGAAGCCGTAGCGCTCGTCCGTCGGCAGGTCCGCCAGCGGGTTGCCCGCGGGGTGCACGTCCCGGATCGCGCCGCACTGCGCGCACACCAGGTGGTGGTGCGGGCGGTGCGCGTTCGGGTCGTAGCGCTTGGCCCGGCGGTCGGTGGAGACCTCCAGCACCTCACCCAGGGACACCATCTCGCCGAGGGTGTTGTAGACGGTGGCGCGCGAGATCTCGGGCAGCCGGGAAACGGCCCTCGCGTGGACCTCGTCCGCCGTCAGGTGTACGTGGTCCCCGTCGAGGACCTCGGCCACGACACGCCGCTGCGCCGTCATACGCCAGCCGCGTCCACGAAGTCGTTCCAGCAGGTCGCTCATGCAGCCCAGCCTAACAGTGGAGGGACCGAGTCCCGATCGAGTGTGACTTTGGATGCTCACTTGACTTAGACAATGTCCATTGTAGGATCGAGACCGGCATACGCCAAGGGACAGGGCTGTACAGAGGACAGAAGGCTGTGCAGGACATGACGCAGGAGGCGCACGTGACGCAGGGACCGCTCACCACGGAGGCCGGGGCTCCGGTCGCGGACAACCAGAACAGTGAGACCGCGGGCGCGGGCGGTCCGGTTCTCGTCCAGGACCAGGCGCTGCTGGAGAAGCTCGCCCACTTCAACCGCGAGCGCATCCCGGAGCGCATCGTGCACGCCCGCGGCGCCGGTGCGTACGGCACGTTCACGCTGACCCGCGACGTCTCGCAGTGGACCCGGGCGAAGTTCCTCTCCGAGGTCGGCAAGCAGACCGAGACCTTCCTGCGCTTCTCCACCGTCGCGGGCAACCTCGGCTCCGCCGACGCCGTGCGCGACCCCCGCGGCTTCGCGCTGAAGTTCTACACCGAAGAGGGCAACTACGACCTCGTCGGCAACAACACCCCGGTGTTCTTCATCAAGGACGCCATCAAGTTCCCCGACTTCATCCACACCCAGAAGCGCGACCCGTACACGGGCTCGCAGGAGGCGGACAACGTCTGGGACTTCTGGGGTCTGTCGCCCGAGTCGACGCACCAGGTGACCTGGCTCTTCGGCGACCGCGGCATCCCGGCCACGCTGCGCCACATGAACGGGTACGGCTCGCACACCTACCAGTGGAACAACGAGGCCGGCGAGGTCTTCTGGGTCAAGTACCACTTCAAGACCGACCAGGGCATCGAGAACCTCACCCAGGGCGAGGCCGACAAGCTCGCCGGCGAGGACCCCGACAGCCACCAGCGTGATCTCCGTGAGGCGATCGAGCGCGGTGACTTCCCGTCCTGGACGGTGCAGGTCCAGATCATGCCCGCGGCGGACGCGGCCGGCTACCGCTTCAACCCGTTCGACCTCACCAAGGTGTGGCCGCACGCGGACTACCCGCCGATCGAGATCGGCAAGCTGGAGCTCAACCGCAACCCGGAGAACATCTTCGCCGAGGTCGAGCAGTCGATCTTCAGCCCCGCCCACTTCGTGCCGGGCATCGGCCCCTCCCCGGACAAGATGCTCCAGGGCCGCCTCTTCGCGTACGGCGACGCCCACCGCTACCGCGTCGGCATCAACGCCGACCACCTGCCGGTGAACCGCCCGCACGCCACCGAGGCGCGGACCAACAGCCGGGACGGCTTCCTCTACGACGGCCGTCACAAGGGCGCCAAGAACTACGAGCCGAACAGCTTCGGCGGCCCGTTCCAGACCGACCGGCCGCTGTGGCAGCCGCTCCCGGTCACCGGCGCCACCGGTAACACCGAGGCCCCCGCCCATGCCGAGGACAACGACTTCGTGCAGGCGGGCGACCTCTACCGGCTCTTCTCCGAGGACGAGAAGGTCCGGCTGATCGAGAACCTCGCCGGGTTCATCGCCAAGGTCTCGCGCGACGACATCGCCGAGCGCGCGGTCAACAACTTCCGCCAGGCGGACGGCGACTTCGGCAAGCGGCTGGAAGCCGCGGTCCAGGCCCTTCGCGGCTGACCGGACGCCTGTCGTCGACCGGTGGGCCGGACCTCCTCGCGGGGGTCCGGCCCACCGGTCGTTCCGGAGCCCCGCCGGTGCCCGGGGCGTCAGCCGGCGGCCGCGACCGTACGGCGCACGGGCGCCCAGCAGCGGATGATGTCGCGCACCGACACGATGCCCACCGGGCCGTCTCCGTCCAGCACGATCAGATGCCGGAACCCGCCGTGCGTCATGGCTTCCGCGGCCTCCTCCAGGGTCCAGGCCGGGGCGGCGAACACCACGTCGGTGGTGGTGTGGGCGGACGCGGTCTCCCGGTCGGGGTCCAGCCCCGATCCGACCGCGTCGAGGATGTCGCGCTCGGTGATGATGCCGAGTCCGCAGGTGTCCGGGTCGTGGACGACAGCTGCCCCGATACGGCGGGCCGACATCAGCCGGGCCGCCTGGCGGAGCGTGTGGGTGGGGCCGATGGTGAGGACCACCGTGCTCATGGCGTCACGGACGAGCATGAAACGAGCCACCTCCTCGGTGAGTCGACTCTGTGAGTCGATTCACAAGTTCACAAGTGGGGGGACTCTCAGAGTTGCACCCTTGGGGCGGGTCGACAAGGGGTGGACGGGCGTGCACCGGGGGAGTGCGCGAGCACGCGCCGCACCCCCGGTGACCGGCCCGGGTCTCAGTAGCGCTGGTTGAGGTAGCCCAGCAGCTCGTCGTGGAGCGGCCCGTTCGAGGCCGCCGCGTTTCCGCCGCCCGGACCGTCCACGCCGTCCAGCGAGGTGAACCGGCCGCCCGCCTCCTGCACGATGATCGCGGTCGCCGCCATGTCCCACAGCGACAGCTCCGGCTCCGCGCAGATGTCCACGGAACCCTCCGCGACCATCATGTACGGCCAGAAATCGCCGTATCCCCGCGTCCGCCAGCAGGCCCGGGTGAGATCCAGGAGGCCGTCGAGGCGGCCCTGCGCCTCCCAGCCGGCCAGGGAGGAGAACGCGAACGAGGCGTCGGCGATCCGCTCCACCTTCGACACCTGCATCCGGGTCGCGGAGGTGAGGCTGCGGCCGGTGAACGCGCCCGCGCCCTTCGCCGCCCACCAGCGCCGGTTCAGCGCGGGCGCGGAGACCACGCCCATCACCGGCTGGAAGCCGTTCTCGCCGGCCTCCATCAGCGAGATCAGCGTGGCCCACACCGGCACGCCGCGCACATAGTTCTTGGTGCCGTCGATCGGGTCGATCACCCAGCGCCGCGGTCCGCTGCCCTCGATCCCGTACTCCTCGCCCAGGATCGCGTCCCTCGGGCGGGCTCGATGCAGGTGGCCCCGGATCAGCTCCTCGGCGGCCTTGTCGGCCTCGCTCACCGGCGTCATGTCCGGCTTGGTCTCCACCTTCAGGTCGAGCGCCTTGAACCGGTCCATCGTCGTCGCGTCGGCGGCGTCCGCCAGTACGTGGGCGAGGCGCAGATCATCGTGGTAGTCGGGCATGCCGTCACAGTATCCAGCGCGGTCGGCCGCGGGCTACAGCGCCCCCGCCGCCCCCGGGACCCTTGACAGCCCCCGGGAGCGCGTCAACTCTGAACCGCAGGGTCCCGGGGCGGGGGTGGCGACGATGCCGACAGCGCGGCAGGCACTGCTGGACGCCGCCCTCCGGGCGCTCGCCGACCGGCCCTGGCACACCGTGCGGATGGTCGACGTCGCCGCTCTGGCCGGCGTCTCACGGCAGACCCTCTACAACGAGTTCGGCACCAAGAGCGGACTGGCCGGGGCCCTGCTGCGCCGGGCCGCCGACGGCTATCTCGCCGGGGTGGACCGCGCCCTGACCGCCCCCGCGCCCGACCGTCCGGCCGCCGTCGCGCTGTGGACCGTACGGGCCGCCCGCCAGGACGCGCTCGTCAAGGCGCTGCTCACGGGGCACTGGGCCGAGGGGCTGCCCCGCCCGGACCGTGGTCCGGGCTCCCAAGGGCGTACGGGCGGGAGACTGCCGCCGCCGGCCCCCGGGGAGCTGCTCGCGCTGGTACGGGACCGGCTGGCGGCCGCGGTGCCCGAGGCGGCCGCCGGGCGCTGCGAGATCGCGCTACGCCTCGCGCTGTCCTGTGTGATCGTCCCGGTGCCGGGCGACGACACCGCGGACAGCCGGGCGCTCCGCCTCGTCCGGGAGGCGTCGCGGCCGGTGGTTCAGGGGGCGGCGGGTCTCAGTGGGCGGAGCCGGACAGCTGGAGGCCGATCACACCGATGATCACCAGCGAGATCGACACCAGCTTCAGCGTGGAGACCACGTCACCGAGGAAGATCATGCCGTAGATCGCGGTCCCGGCCGCCCCGATCCCGGTCCACACAGCGTACGCCGGACCGACGTCCAGCTTTTTCAGCGCCAGGGTCAGCAGACCGAAACTGCCGAGCGCGAACGCGGCGAACGCGATCGTCGGCCAGAGCCGGGTGAATCCGTGGGAGAGCTTCAGACACACGGCGAAGCCGGTCTCCAGCAGTCCTGCGACCACGACCAGCAGCCAGGGCATCGTCGGTTGCCTCCCGCATAGGTGACGGCTTCGTCCCGCTCGGTGCGATTATGCCTTTACCAGTCGTTGAAGCTCGCAAACATGCCCGCGCCGTCGCGGCCGATTCCGGCCGCATGCGCCGTCAGTCGCCCTCGCGCCGTTCCCGGGTCGCGAGCAGCCTGCGCAGGGAGTCCAGCCGTGCCGGGTCGGCGTGCCCCTCGGCCACCCAGGCGTCCAGCGCGCATTCGGGCTGGTTCTCGTCGTGGGTGCAGCCGCGCGGGCAGTTCTCGGTGCCCGGCTGGAGGTCGGGGAAGGCGTTGATGACCCGGGACGGGTCGACGTGGTGCAGCCCGAAGGACCGCACGCCCGGGGTGTCGACCACCCAGCCCCGGTCGCCGGGCAGCGGCAGCGCGAGTGCCGAGGTGGTGGTGTGCCGGCCCCGGCCGGTGACCGCGTTGACGATGCCCGTGGTCCGCCGCCTGTCCTTCGGCACCAGGGCGTTGACCAGCGTCGTCTTGCCGACCCCGGAGTGCCCGACGAAGGCGGTGACCCGGTCGTTGAGGAACGCGCGCACCTGGTCCGCCGCGTCCCCGCTCTCCAGCTCCTCACGGCTGGTCACGATGTACGGGACGCCGAGCGGGGTGTACGCCTCCAGCAGCTTGTCCGGTGACGCCAGATCGGACTTGGTCAGCACCAGGAGCGGGGTGAGCCCGCCGTCGTACGCCGCCACCAGACAGCGGTCGATCATGCGCGGGCGCGGCTCCGGGTCGGCCAGCGCGGTGACGATCGCCAGCTGGTCCGCGTTGGCGACGACCACGCGCTCGTACGGATCGTCGTCGTCGGCCGTGCGGCGCAGCACCGTACGGCGCGGGGAGATGCGCACGATCCGGGCCAGGGTGTCCTTCTCGCCGGAGAGATCGCCGACGATGGAGACGGTGTCGCCCACCACGGCGGCCTTGCGCCCCAGCTCGCGGGCCTTCATCGCCACCACGGTCCGGCCCTCGACGAGGCAGGTGAGCCGGCCCCGGTCGACGGTGAGGACCATGCCGTCCTCGGCGTCCTCGTGTTTGGGCCGGATGTGCGTACGCGGCCGGTTGCCCTTGCGGTTGGGGCGGACGCGGATGTCGTCCTCGTCGGGGTTCTTCCCGTAGCGGCGCATCTTCTAGGCCCCGAGCATTCCGGTCCACATGTCCGGGAAGTCCGGCAGGGTCTTGGCGGTCGTGCCCACGTTCTCGATCTCCACGCCCTTCACCGCCAGGCCGATGATCGCCCCGGCGGTGGCCATACGGTGGTCGTCGTACGTGTGGAAGGCGCCGCCGTGCAGCGGGCGCGGGCGGATGTGCAGCCCGTCGGCCGTCTCGGTGACATCGCCGCCCAGCTCGTTGATCTCCTTGGTCAGCGCGGCCAGCCGGTCCGTCTCGTGCAGCCGCAGATGGGCGACGCCGCTCAGCGTGGAGGGGGAGTCGGCCAGCGCCGCGACCGCCGCGATGCCGGGGGTCAGCTCGCCGACCTCGCCGAGGTTCACGTCGATGCCGTGGATCCGGCCCGTACCGGTGAAGGTCAGCCCGCGCTCGGTCAGCTCGCAGCTGCCGCCCATCGCGGTGAAGATCTCCCGCAGCGCGTCACCCGGCTGAGTGGTCCGCTCGGGCCAGTCGGGGATGGTGACCCGGCCGCCGGTCACCAGGGCCGCGGCCAGGAACGGCTGGGCGTTGGACAGGTCCGGCTCGATCGTCAGGTCCCGGCCGAGCAGGGCGGAGGGGGAGACCCGCCACACGTTCGGCTCGCCGCCCGTCTCCGGTTCGTCGACCTGGGCCCCGACGGCCCGCAGCATGTCGACGGTCATCCGGATGTGCGGCATCGAGGGGAGCGTGGAACCGGTGTGCCGGACCTCCACGCCCTGGTTGAAGCGCGGCCCCGACAGCAGCAGCGCCGAGACGAACTGCGAGGAGGACGAGGCGTCGATCGCCACCGGTCCGCCCTCCAGCGCCCCGCCGCCGTGCACGGTCAGCGGCAGCGCCCCGCGCCCGTCGTCGTCGATCCGCGCGCCGAGCGCCCGCAGCCCCTCGATCACGCCGGTCAGCGGGCGCTCGTAGGACCGGGGGTCGCCGTCGAAGCGGATCGGGCCGTCGGCGAGCGTGGCGACGGGCGGCAGGAAGCGCATCACCGTGCCGGCGTTGCCGACATCGACCGTGGCCGGACCGTGGAGCCCCGCCGGGATGACCCGCCAGGCCTCGCCGGAGCTGTCCGGGGAGGCCGCGGCGGACGGGCTGGTCGCGGACGAGGAGGAGACGGTCTCCTCGATGCCGACGCCCATCGCGCGCAGCGCCTCGGCCATCAGCAGGGTGTCGCGGGAGCGCAGCGGGCGGCGAAGCCAGCCCGGCTCGGCGGCCAGCGAGGCCAGCACGAGCGCGCGATTGGTGACCGATTTGGATCCGGGCACGGTGACGGTCGCGTCGACGGCTCCGCTCGCGTGGGGGGCGGGCCAGAGGGCGGGGTGCACGGAACTCTCGGTCATGGCCATCACTTTAGTGGTTCCCCGCCGACCCTGATCCTGACCAAAAGGGCGGAAACCGACTCGTAACGAGAGAGTGGTACGGACCGGAGCGCCCTGCCCGGTCTCACCACCCCAGCAGCCACCGTCCGCCGCCGATCAGCGAGGACAGCGACACCGCGTGGAAGAGGAACAGCCACAGCACCGCAGGGGCGTGGGTCAGCCGGGCCAGTTGGTCGGCGTCGGAGTCCGGGGCGCCGCCGTGGCGCCGCTTGGACTGGAGCTCGAACGGCGGCCGCACCCCGCCCAGCAGCAGGAACCACACCACCGCGTACGCGAACGCCGACTGCACGTCCGAGGAGGCCAGCCAGGACACCAGCAGGAAGGCCGTGCCGGTCAGGATGACGGTGAGGGCCCCGTACACATTGCGGATCATCACCAGCATCACCGCGAGCAGGGCCGTCGCCACCCACAACAGCAGGGTGATCCGGCCGTTCGTCAGCAGCCAGGCGCCGCCCAGGCCCAGCAGCGAGGGGGCCGTGTAGCCGGCCGCCGCCGTGAGGATCATGCCGATCCCGGTCGGCTTGCCGCGGCTCACGGTCAGCCCGCTGGTGTCCGAGTGCAGCCGGATGCCGGAGAGCTGCCGCCCGGTGAGCAGGGCCACCAGTCCGTGGCCGCCCTCGTGCGCGATGGTGATGGTGTTGCGCGCGAGCCGCCATATCGGGTTCGGCACGACGGCGATGAGCGCCAGGGCGGCCGTCACCACCACCAGCCACTGTTCGGGAGCGGACTGGGTTCCGGTGACGCGATCCCACAGATCGCCCAGTTCGGTGCTGTTCATCGGCGGGCGACTCCTTGCGGTGAGGGTGGGCGGTCGTGGCAGTCTGGCATCCATGTGCGGACGGTTTGCAGCCAGTCGGGCGCCCGAGGACCTGACCCAGCTCTTCGGCGTCGAGAAGTGGGAACCCACCGAGACCCTGGAGCCGGACTGGAACGTGGCGCCGACCAAAGAGGTCTACGCGGTTCTGGAGCGTCCTGTTAAGGACGCCGACGACCGGCGTCCGGTTCGTCAGCTGCGCGCCCTGAAATGGGGACTCGTGCCGTCCTGGTCGAAAACCCCCGAGGGCGCCGCCCGGATGATCAACGCCCGCGCCGAGAGCGTGCACGAGAAGCCCTCCTTCCGCCGCGCCTTCGCCCAGCGCCGCTGCATCCTGCCCGCCGACGGTTACTACGAGTGGGTCACCGGCTCTCAGGAGCGGCAGCTGGAGGAGAAGAAGGGCAAGAAAAGGGCCCGGAAACAGCCCTACTTCGTGACCCCGGCCGACGGCTCGGTCTTCGCGATGGCCGGACTGTACGAGTTCTGGCGCGATACGACGCTGCCCGGCGACCACGAGAACGCCTGGTGGGTGACGTGCTCGGTGATCACCACCGAGGCCGAGACCACCCCGCTGGCCGTCGCCCCCGCCGAGGGGCCCGGCGCCCTCGCCGACATCCACCCCCGGATGCCGCTGATGCTCACGCCCGACCGCTGGGACACCTGGCTGGACCCCTCGCACACCGGCGAGGACGATCTGCGGGCCCTGCTGGAGCCGCCGCCCGGCGGGCTGATGCGCGCCTACCCGGTCGCCACCGCCGTCAGCAACGTCCGCAACAACGGGCCCGAACTGCTGGCGGAGCTGGCCGCGCCGGAGGAGTCCACGCTGTTCTGAACGGCGCGCGGGGGAGGATGGCCCGGTGAGCCGTCAAAGGAGTACGCAGAACGTCACCACCGACGCCGGTGAGGCCAGGATCACCTGGGTCCCCGCGTCCGCGCCCCGCCTCGTGCTGGCCGCCGGCCACGGGGCGGGCGGCGGCATCGAGGCCCGCGATCTGAAGGCCCTCGCCGCCGTCCTGCCCGGACACGGTGTCACCGTCGCCCTGGTGGAGCAGCCCTGGCGGGTGGCCGGCAAGAAGGTGGCCCCCGCCCCGAAGACCCTGGACACCGGCTGGCGCGGTCTGTGGCCCGCCCTGGCCGCTCCCGGGCTGCCCGTCGTCGCCGGGGGCCGCAGCGCCGGGGCCAGGGTCGCCTGCCGGACGGCCACGGAGCTGGGCGCGGCGGCCGTCCTCGCGCTCAGCTTTCCGCTGCACCCTCCGGGCAAGCCGGAGAGGTCCCGCGCCGACGAACTGCTCGGCGCCGGAGTGCCCACCCTGGTGGTCCAGGGCGGCAACGACCCGTTCGGCCGGCCCGACGAGTTCCCGCCCGGCCCCTACGAGCTGACCGAAGTGCCGCACGGCGACCACGGGTTCGCGGTGCCGAAGAGGTCCGGGACGACCGAGGAGCAGACAATGCGCCTCCTCACCGACGCGGTCGCCGGGTGGCTCACGTCACTCGGATGACGTAGCGGATGACGTAACGGGTGGCGCAGGGGACGACGTAGCGGGCGACATGGGTGGCCCGGAGCCTCCCGCGCGTGGCACAGGCCCCGGGAATGCTCCGCGCGGGGGCGCTGTTGTTCGGGACGTCGGTACAACAACGTCGTACGTGGAGAGGGAGTCCGTCGCATGGGTTCGACCATCTGCCCCAGCCGCTCGAACGCCGCTGACCTGGAGTGGAGCGTGCTGCCTGCGGCGAGGACCACCCCCGAGCGGCCCCTGGGCGCCGGTAATCGACAGGCCGCCGCCAAGCAAGGTCGACTATTCTCCGAGGCGAGCGGGTCCGGTTTCGGCTCCGCCACATCGTTGGAGGAGGTGGGTCCGGTCACTGGGACCGACACAGGGACCGACGACGGCCGTGCACCGGAGACGTCAGCCGAGCGCAACGCGCGCTTCGAGCGGGACGCCCTCGGCTTTCTCGACCAGATGTACTCGGCCGCACTGCGCATGACGCGCAACCCCGCCGATGCCGAGGACCTGGTCCAGGAGACCTACGCCAAGGCGTACGGCTCCTTCCACCAGTTCCGTGAGGGCACCAACCTCAAGGCGTGGATGTACCGCATTCTCACCAACACCTTCATCAACTCGTACCGCAAGAAGCAGCGGGAGCCCCAGCGCAGCGCCGCCGAGGAGATCGAGGACTGGCAGCTGGCCCGGGCCGAGTCGCACATGTCGACCGGTCTGCGCTCGGCGGAGTCCCAGGCGCTCGACCATCTCCCGGACTCCGACGTGAAGTCGGCGCTCCAGGCGATTCCCGAGGAGTTCCGCATCGCCGTGTATCTCGCCGATGTCGAGGGCTTTGCCTACAAGGAGATCGCGGACATCATGGGGACTCCCATCGGTACGGTGATGTCCCGGCTGCACCGCGGCCGCCGTCAGTTGCGCGGCATGCTGGAGGACTACGCCCGTGAGCGCGGGCTCGTCGCGGCCGGTGCCGGTGACTCGGACGATCGGAAGGGCTCGGCCTCATGAGCTGCGGAGAGCCGCACGAGACGGATTGCTCGGAGGTCCTCGACCATCTCTACGAGTTTCTCGACCGGGAGATGCCCGAGGGCGACTGCACGAAGTTCGAGGTGCACTTCGAGGAGTGCTCCCCGTGCCTGGAGAAGTACGGCCTCGAACAGGCCGTGAAGAAGCTGGTCAAGCGCTGCTGCGGACAGGACGACGTCCCGACCGACCTGCGCTCCAAGGTGATGGGCCGGATCGATCTGATCCGGGCCGGTGAGACCGTGCCCGATCACGATGTGTCCGTGCAGGACGCGGACCGGTCGGCGACCGCCGCCGAATAGTCACCCGAATGTGCTAATCGGATCCGTAGCGGCTCGGTGAGCCGCTCAACTCGCTAGCGTGGCGCGTCCATCGACCATGCTGGGGGCGAGTGCGGGCGTGAGGGGCACACCGGCGGCGGCACGTGCCTGCATCCTGGCCGCCGTCCTCTGCGCGATCTGGTGCGCGCTCCCCGCGTACGCCCCCGACGCCCCGGTTCCGTGGGGCACGGCGGCCCTGCTCGCCGCACTCGGTATCGGCTGCGAGTCGGCCGGCCGCCGCGTGCTCGCCCAGGGCTCCGGACCGCTCGCCGCCGGGTCGTTCCTCCCGATCCTCCTCACCGCCGTCTTCCTGCTGCCGCCCGCGGCCGCCGCGCTGGTGGCGGTGGGCGGCTCACTGGCCGGGCGGGTGGAGCAGCCGCCGTACGCGGCCCGCCGGATCTGGCGGGCCGCCCAGCTCGCCCTCACCTGCGCCGCCGCCTCCTGGGTCCACACGGCCCTCGGCGGCCCCGCGACCCTCGGCGGCGGGGGAGCGGCCCCGGACTTCCCCCGCGCCCTGCTGCCCGCCTGCGCCGCGGCGGTCGCCTTCAGCCTGGTGCTGACCGCGCTGGACGGCGTCATCCTCGCGGCGGCCGAGCGCAGGCCCCCGCTCCGTACGGCCCGCACACTGCTGCCGCGCGCGCTCGGGCCGCATCTGGTCCACGCGCTCGCCGGGCTGATGATGGCCGTCCTGTGGCGGAGCCCGTACGGTCCCCTCTCCGCGCTCCTCGTCCTGCTGCCGATGTACCTCTCCTGCTGGGTCTTCGCCCAGTACCACCGTGAACAGGCCGCCCACCGCGCCACCATCCGCGCCCTGGTGCACGCCGTCGACATCAAGGACGCCTACACCCGGGGCCACAGCGAGCGGGTCGGCCGGGCCTCCGTCCTGATCGCCCGTGAACTCGGCATGGACGAGAGCCGGGTGGAAGGACTCCGGTTCGCCGGGATCCTGCACGACGTCGGGAAGCTGGGCGTCCCCACCCGGGTCCTGCGCAAGGACGGGCCCCTCACCCCCGAGGAGCGCCGGATCATGGAGCTGCACCCGGAGTACGGGCACGAGATCGTCCGGGGCATCGGCTTCCTGGACGAGGCCCGCGACGCGATCCTGCACCACCACGAACGGCTCGACGGCAGCGGCTATCCGTACGGGCTCAGCGGCTCGCGGATCCCCGAGTTCGCCCGGGTCGTCGCCGTCGCCGACGCCTTCGACGCGATGACCTCCACCCGCTCCTACCGCCGGGCCCGCCCGGTGGCCGCCGCGCTCGCCGAGCTGGAGCGGTGCGCGGGCAGCCAGTTCGACCCCCGGATGGTGCGGGCGCTGGACCGCGCGCTGGACCGGCACGGCTGGAGCGCCGCCGACACCGCCGTCACGGCCGACGAACCGCACGGCCCGGTGGACGGTGCGGCAGGCGGAGCGCTGGACGGTGCGGTCGACGGGGCCCGCCGTGGACCGGGGCCCGTGCCCGCCGCCCGGTCGGCGGGGCACACGGTCGCCGGTCCCCGGCCGCCTGCGGGCACCCGTCCGTCCCGGGTCCGCCGCCGATGAGGGCCCCGTACGGGAGTGGCCTGCCCGCCCCCGCCGTCCTCGCGGTGCGCGGGGCCGCGCTTCTCCTCGCCCTCGTCGCCCTCGCCCACACCCTGGTACACGGGCTCGCCGGACCCGGCCACGCCCTGGCCTTCGGGCTCCTGGTCGCCGCCGGGGAACTGGCCCGCCGGGGCGCCGCCCCCGGGGAGCGGGAGCCCGCGCCGCTCGCCGCCGCCGGGGCCCTCGCGTACGCCCTGCTCGGGGACAGCGCCGGGCGGCCGACCACGCACGGGGCGCTCCAGGTGATCGCCGTGGTGGTCGCCGCGCAGGTGCTCGCCGGCGTCCCGCGGGTGGCGGGCGGCCGGTGCGTGGACGCGGACCGGGCCGCCCGCCGGACCCTGACCGTGGGCTTCGCGGCGGTCTGCTTCCAGCCGCTGTACAACTCCGGCCAGGCCGCCCGCTGGTTCGGCGACGGGCCGTACTTCGCGCTGTTCCCGCTCGCGGTCCTGGCACTGACCGCCCTGTGCGACGCCCTGCTGGCCGCCCTCCTGGCGCGTTCGGCGGCCCGCCCCGAAGGGCTCGGCGCCCCGCCCCCGTACGGTCCGCTCCTGGCCGACGAGGTGCGGGCGCTCGCCGGGATCGGGACCGCGGTCGGCGCGACCGGCGTGGTGCTGGCGCTGGGGGTCGCGGTCGCCGGGCCGTGGGCGCTGCCCGTGCTCTGCGGGCCGCTGCTGCTCACGCAGGTCTCCATCCGCCGGTACGCGGCCGTCCGCACGACCCGCCGGCAGACGATGGCCTCGCTCGCCCGCGCCACCGAGATCGCCGGGTACACCCCGCCCGGCCATGCCCATCGGGTCGCCGCGCTCGCCGTCGCCGTGGGGCGGGAGCTGGGGCTGACCGGGCCGCAGCTGACCGTCCTGGAGCACGCCGCCCTGATGCACGACATCGGCCAGCTCTCCCTCCTCGACCCGGTCACCGGCGGTGCGACCGCCCGGCTGCCCGCCGCCGAGCAGCGCCGGATCGCCCTGCTCGGCGGGGCGGTGGTGCGCCGCACCGGGGTCGATCCGGCGGTCGCGGCGGTGGTGGAGCAGCAGGCCGATCCGTACCGGGAACAACTGCCCGCCGCCAGGATCGTCAGGACGGTCAACGCATACGACGACCTGCGCGGGGAATGCGTGGGCGGGCCGCTCGGCGCGCTGGAGCGGCTCAGGCTCTCCACCGGGCACGACCACCAGCCGCAGGTGGTGGAGGCGCTGGGACGCGTCCTCGCGCGGGGCGGTCTGACCCCGGCCGGAGCTGGGTAACCCATGGGTAATGAGCGGGCGTCCGGCCGGGCATGGTTGGATGCGAAAGCAGAGCGGATGACGAGGGTGTCCAGTCGGGACAGGCGGGAATCGTGAGGATCTTCGGGAAGGTACGGCATCGGCCGTCCGCCTCTTGGCGGCAGGCCACGGACCGCGCGTTCACGCTGATCGGCGACGGCCGGTACGAGGACGCGGGGGCGCTGCTGACGCGCGCGGCGGATCTGGAGCCCTGGCTCTCGGAGTCCTGGTTCAATCTGGCGCTGCTGCACAAGTTCCGGCACGACTGGGAGCAGGCGAGGGCGGCGGGCCTGCGGGCCGTCGCGCTGCTCGACCGGGAGTCCGGCGCCCCGGACTGGTGGAACGTGGGGATCGCGGCCACCGCGCTCCAGGACTGGCCGCTGGCGCGGCGGGCCTGGCAGGCGTACGGACTGAAGGTCCCCGGCGGCGGCCAGCACAGCGCGGCCACCACCGAGCCGACCGGCATGGAGCTGGGCAGCGCCGCCGTGCGGCTCTCGCCGGAGGGCGAGGCCGAGGTGGTCTGGGGCCGCCGGCTCGACCCGGCCCGGATCGAGGTGCTCTCGATCCCGCTGCCGTCCTCCGGGCGGCGCTGGGGCGAGGTCGTCCTGCACGACGGGGTGCCCAACGGCGAGCGGGTCACCGCGGCCGGGCCCGCGTATCCGGTGTTCGACGAGATCGAGCTGTGGGCGCCCTCCCCGGTGCCGACCTGGGTGGTGCTGCTGGAGGCGGCCACCGAGGACGACCGGGACGCGCTGGAGAAGCTGGCGTCGGACGCCGGGTTCGCCGCCGAGGACTGGTCCTCGTCCGTGCGGCTGCTGTGCCGGGCGTGTTCGGAGAGCCGGATGGAGAGCGACGAGGGCGACGGGGAGCACCTGGACCCGCACGACCACAGCGAGCCGGGCCACCCGGGACCGCTCGGCCATCGCACCGCGGGCGCCGGTGACCTGTGGGTCCCGGAGCGCGAGTGCGGTCTCGCGGCCCCCGCCGGTCTGGTGCGCGGGCTGCTGGACGGCTGGGTCGCCGACAGCCCGGACAGCCGCGAGTGGCGGGATCTCGAAGAAGTCTGCTGACCTGTGCCCGTAGGCTGTACGCGCACCGATCGCGGTGCTGTTCCACCCGTGGTTCCCGGGCTCTGACGGGAAGCGGCGGGGTCACCGAGTTCAGGTTTTGCAGGAAGGCGTACGGCGGACATGTCGCAGCAGGAGACGGACGGGCGGATCGGCGTGGACGACGAGGGGTTCCTCGTCGACACGGAGGACTGCGAGGAGCGCGAGGCGGCCTATCGCGAGCGCGGTACCTCCCGTCCGATCACGGTCGTGGGCAACCCGGTGCTGCACAAGGAGTGCAAGGACGTCACGGCGTTCGACGACGAGCTGGCGCGGCTCATCGACGACATGTTCGCCAGCCAGAAGACGGCCGAGGGCGTGGGCCTGGCCGCCAACCAGATCGGCGTGGACCTGAAGGTCTTCGTCTACGACTGCCCGGACGACGACGGCAACCGGCACACCGGAGTGGTCTGCAACCCGGTCCTGGAGGAGCTGGCCCCCGAGGCACGGGTGCTGGACGACTCCAACGAGGGCTGCCTCTCGGTGCCGACCGCGTACGCCTCGCTCGCCCGCCCCGACTACGCGGTGGTGCGCGGACAGGACGCGCAGGGCAACCCGATCAAGGTGCGGGGCAGCGGCTACTTCGCGCGCTGCCTCCAGCACGAGACGGACCACCTGTACGGCTACCTGTACATCGACCGGCTCTCCAAGCGGGAGCGCAAGGACGCGCTGCGGCAGATGGACGAGGGCACGCCGCGCTACGAGGTCGTCCCGAACGACTGAGGACGTCGTGGGACGCCGCAGGACGTCGTGGCAGGGGCTCGGCACCGGTTCGCCGGTGCCGGGCCCCTGCCGCTTTTCGCGGACCCTTGGCAGATAACTGCAGTTTCCCCAGGGGTAGTTGACGCGCGTAGCTGACCGGGGGCAGGCTCACGGGCACATCGACCGTGACGTTCAGAGGGAGACCCCTGTGCTGAGACGTACCGCACGCGTTCTGCTCGGACTTGTCATGACCGTTACATTCGCCTTGGGGGGTGCGGTGCTGACCGCCGGCACCGCGCAGGCCGACGGCTGCTACACCTGGCACCGGACCCTGAAGTCCGGTGCCACCGGCAACGACGTCACCCAGCTCCAGATCCGGGTGGCCGGCTACCCGGGCTACAACGCGGTGCTCGCCATCGACGGCTCCTACGGCCCGGCCACCACCGCCGCCGTCAAGCGGTTCCAGGCGGCCTACGGCCTGGCCGCCGACGGGGTCGCGGGCCCCGCCACCCAGGCCAAGCTCTACGCGCTCCAGGACAACGACTGCACGCCGATCCACTTCACGTACCCCGAGCTCAACAAGTGCAACAGCACCTGGGCCGGCGGGAAGGTCGCGGCGGGCACGGCCAAGGCCAACGCGCTGAGCAGCATGTGGAAGCTGGAGGCGCTGCGCCACGCGCTCGGCGACAAGTCCATCCGCGTCACCAGCGGCTTCCGCTCCGCCTCCTGCAACGCGGCCGTCGGCGGAGCCTCCAACAGCCGTCATATGTACGGTGACGCGGTCGACCTCGGCGTCTCCCCGCACTCGCTCTGCACGCTGGCCAAGCAGGCCCGCAACCACGGCTTCCGGGGGATCCTCGGCCCGGGCTACGCCGGCCACAACGACCACGTGCACGTCAACCAGGGCCCCAGCCGCTTCTGGTCGGCGCCCAGCTGCGGCGTCTGACCCTTCCGCGCCGCTCTCAGGCGACGTCGGGCACGGCCGTGGCCGCCGGGCCCCGGAACGTACGGCGGTAGGCGTTCGGCGTGGTGCCCAGTGACCGCACGAACTGGTGTCGCAGCGTCGCCGCCGTACCGAAGCCCGTCTGCCCCGCGATCGTGTCGATCGTCCGGTCGGAGGTCTCCAGCAGATGCTGGGCCAGCAGCACCCGCTGCCGCAGCAGCCAGCGGTACGGCGTGGTCCCGGTCTCCTGCTGGAACCGCCGGGCGAAGGTGCGCGGCGACATGTGCGCCAGCGCGGCCAGCTGCTCCACGCTCATCTCCTGGTCGAGGTGCTGTTCCATCCACGCCAGCGTCGAGCCGACCGTGTCGCAGGCGTTCCGGGGGAGCGGGCGGCTGATGTACTGCGCCTGCCCGCCGTCCCGGTGCGGCGGCACCACCATGCGCCGCGCGAGGGTGTTGGCCGCCTCCTGGCCGTACTCCTGCCGGATCAGGTGCAGGCAGGCGTCGATCCCGGCGGCGGTGCCCGCCGAACTGATCACCGGGCCCTCGTCCACGTACAGCACGTCCGGCTCGACGATCGCCTTCGGGTAGCGCCGGGCCAGCTCCGCCGCGTGCCGCCAGTGGGTGGTGCAGCGGCGGCCGTCCAGCAGCCCGGCCGCGCCGAGGACGTACGCCCCCGAGCAGACGCTCAGCACCCGCGAGCCGCGCTCCACGGCCCGGCGCAGCGCGTCGAGGAGCTCCTCGGGATACTCCCGCGCCATGAAGTTGCTGCCCGCCGGCACGGCGATGAGATCGGCCTCCTCCAGCCGCTCCAGGCCGTGCGGTGTGGTGATGGTGAAGCCCGCGTGGGTGTTCAGGACGGGTCCCTCGGCGGAGACCACCGCGAAATCGTGCACCGGCAGCCCCTCGTCGCTGCGGTCCAGGCCGAACACCTCGCACAGGACGCCGAGTTCGAAGGGGTGGACCTCATCGAGGAGGAGGGCGGCGACATTGGTCAGCATGGAGCGAGTGTGGCAGCTATTTGACGTCCCATGGCAGTCCTGCCACTGATGATTTTCGCTCCGGCGGTCCAGAGTAGAGACATGAACACATTCCTGAACTACCTGGTCGTAGCAGCACTTTTCGCCCTCGTCCTCGCGCCCGTCGTCCTCGGCGCCGCCCGCGAACTCCGTATCGACCGCCAGCTGCGGGAGGCGGAACGGGGGGAGGTGGCGCTGACAGAAACGGAAAGAGCCGCGCGACCTCATGAGGTCACGCGGCGCTCCTACCCGAAGGGGTGGGCGAACGTCTAGGGGAGCCCTGCCGGTCCGACCACGGCTCTGCCCGGCCGCTCCGAAGGGGAATCCTGCTCAGCCGACGACGGAGAAGAAGACCGAAGTGTCCTCGGCCCACCAGAAGGAGCCTTCACCGTCAGCCCATTCGGAGTACCAGCCGTCGAGGGCATCGATCAGCTCCTTCAGTTCGTACCTGAGGTCGGGGTCGATCCGGTCCAGCGCCTCACGGTAAGCCTTGATGGCGGGCCCGGCCTTCTGCATCGGCCAGTACCCGATCTCCGGTGACCCCTCCACGGGCCGGGGAATGCGGAACGCGATCTCGGTCGGCGGTCCGCTGAAGATGTACTGACTGGGCAGCAGGTCCGCTGCGACGCCCGCCGTGCTCAACTCGTCGTCCAGAGTGGTGAAGACGGTGATGGGGCTGCGGTAGCTCGCCAGCGTGGATATGTCGCTGCCGTTGTGGTCGATGATGATCTGGAGAGCCGCGTAGTAGGCGCTTCCGGCCCATTCGGCGGTGGAGTCGGCACGCCCGGAGGCCAGCTGCTCCAGGGCGTCCTGCACCGGCAGTCCCCAGTCCACGCCTTGGGCGTCCAGATCATCCTGGCGGGCTCGGGCCACCGCCTGCATCCTGTCCAGCAGTTGCAGGTTGTCGGCGGTCAGATCCTTCGCGGGAAGGAATCGTGCGATCTCTCCGCGGTTCGCCATGCTGTAATTCACGATCTTGCTCATGGGGGCATTCTCCCAACAGGCCCCACGCCATCCCTCTCAGCCCCGGGTGCAGACCAGGCAACAGACGTGGTCCCGGGCACCGACCGGTGCCCGGGACCACCTGGTCAAGGCCTAGAAGTCGTCGTCGAACCCGACCGAGCCCTCCACGGCCACCTGATAGGCGGACGGGCGGCGCTCGAAGAAGTTCGTCAGCTCCTGGACACCCTGGAGCTCCATGAAGGAGAACGGGTTCTCCGAGCCGTACACCGTCGGGAAGCCGAGGCGCGCGAGCCGCTGGTCGGCGACGCACTCCAGGTACTGGCGCATCGACTCGGTGTTCATGCCCGGCAGGCCCTCGCCGCACAGGTCGCGGCCGAACTGCAGCTCCGCCTCGACCGCTTCCTTCAGCATGTCGGTGACCTGCTGCTCCAGCGCGTCGTCGAAGAGCTCCGGCTCCTCCTTGCGGACGGTGTCCACGACCTCGAACGCGAAGTTCATGTGCATCGTCTCGTCACGGAACACCCAGTTGGTGCCCGTGGCGAGACCGTGCAGCAGACCCCGCGAGCGGAACCAGTACACGTACGCGAACGCGCCGTAGAAGAACAGCCCCTCGATGCACGCCGCGAAGCAGATCAGGTTCAGCAGGAAGCGGCGGCGGTCCGCCTTCGTCTCCAGCTGGTCGATCTTCTCGACCGAGTCCATCCACTTGAAGCAGAACTGCGCCTTCTCACGGATCGAGGGGATCTCCTCGACCGCGTCGAACGCCGCCGCCCGGTCGTCCGGGTCGGGCAGATAGGTGTCCAGCAGCGTCAGATAGAACTGGACGTGCACGGCCTCCTCGAAGAGCTGCCGCGACAGATACAGCCGCGCCTCGGGGGAGTTGATGTGCTTGTACAGCGTCAGCACGAGGTTGTTCGAGACGATCGAGTCACCGGTCGCGAAGAACGCCACCAGCCGGCCGATCATGTGCTGCTCACCCGGCGACAGCTTGGCGAGGTCGGAGACGTCCGAGTGGAGGTCGACCTCCTCCACGGTCCAGGTGTTCTTGATCGCGTCCCGGTAGCGCTCGTAGAAGTCCGGGTAGCGCATGGGGCGCAGGGTCAGCTCGAAGCCCGGGTCGAGCAGGTTCTTGTTGTCGTCGGTGCTCATTACTGGCAGGCCTCGCAGGACTCGGGGTTTTCGAGGGAGCAGGCGATGGCGTCCGCGTCGGGAGCCGAAGCCTGCTGTACGGGAATGGGGGCGGCGGCGGCCGTCTGACCGGACGCGGCACGGGCGATCCGGGTCGCCGGGCGCGAACGCAGGTAGTACGTCGTCTTCAGCCCCTGCTTCCAGGCGTACGCGTACATCGAGGAGAGCTTGCCGATCGTCGGCGTCTCCAGGAACAGGTTGAGCGACTGGCTCTGGTCGAGGAACGGCGTACGGGCCGCCGCCATGTCGATCAGGCCGCGCTGCGGGATCTCCCACGCGGTGCGGTACAGCGCCCGCACGTCGTCGGGGATCCAGGCGAAGCCCTGCACGGAGCCGCTGGCCTCGCGCAGCGCCTCACGGGTGCGGGCGTCCCACACGCCGAGCTTCTTCAGCTCGTCCACCAGGTAGGCGTTGACCTGGAGGAACTCACCGCTGAGCGTCTCGCGCTTGAACAGGTTGGAGACCTGCGGCTCGATGCACTCGTACACCCCGGCGATCGAGGCGATCGTGGCGGTCGGCGCGATGGCCAGCAGCAGCGAGTTGCGCATGCCGGTCTTCGCGACCCGGGCGCGCAGGGCGTCCCAGCGCTCCGGCCAGTTCAGCTCGGTGTCGTAGTGGTCGGGGTGCAGCACACCGCGCGCGGCACGCGTCTCGGACCAGGCGGGCAGCGGACCGGAGCGCTCCGCGAGGTCGCAGGACGCCTCGTACGCGGCGAGCATGATCCGCTCGGAGATCTTCGTGGAGAGCGCGCGGGCCTGCGGCGAGTCGAAGGGCAGACGCAGCTGGAAGAAGACGTCCTGGAGGCCCATCGCACCCAGGCCCACCGGTCGCCAGCGGGAGTTGGAGCGCCCGGCCTGCTCGGTCGGGTAGAAGTTGATGTCGACGACCCGGTCCAGGAAGGTCACGGCGGTACGGACGGTGGCGTCCAGGCGCTCCCAGTCGATCGAGCCGTTCGCGACGAACGCGCCCAGGTTGACCGAGCCCAGGTTGCAGACGGCCGTCTCGCCGTCGTCGGTGACCTCAAGGATCTCCGTGCACAGGTTCGAGGAGTGCACGACCCGGCCCGGCTCGGCCGTCTGGTTCGCGGTCCGGTTGGAGGCGTCCTTGAACGTCATCCAGCCCTGACCGGTCTGCGCGAGGGTCCGCATCATCCGGCCGTACAGCTCACGCGCCGGAATCGTCCTGCGGGCCAGGCCCTTGGCCTCGGCCGCGCGGTAGGCGGCGTCGAACGCGTCGCCCCACAGGTCCACCAGCTCGGGCACCTCGGCGGGCGAGAACAGCGACCAGTCGGTGTCCGCGTCGACCCGGCGCATGAACTCGTCCGGGATCCAGTGCGCCAGGTTCAGGTTGTGCGTACGCCGCTGGTCCTCACCGGTGTTGTCGCGGAGCTCCAGGAACTCCTCGATGTCCGCGTGCCAGGTCTCCAGGTAGACCGCGGCCGCGCCCTTGCGCCGGCCGCCCTGGTTCACCGCCGCGACGGAGGCGTCCAGCGTCTTGAGGAACGGCACGATGCCGTTGGAGTGCCCGTTGGTGCCCCGGATCAGCGAACCCCGGGCGCGGATGCGGGAGTAGGAGAGGCCGATACCGCCCGCGTGCTTCGAGAGGCGTGCCACCTGGTGGTAGCGGTCGTAGATCGAGTCCAGCTCGTCCTTCGGCGAGTCCAGCAGATAGCAGGAGGACATCTGCGGGTGCCGGGTGCCGGAGTTGAAGAGGGTGGGGGAGGAGGGGAGGTAGTCCAGCCGGCTCATCAGCCCGTAGAGCGCGGCGACCTCGTCCAGCGCCCGCACCGACTCGTCCTCGGCGAGGCCGGCGGCCACGCGCAGCATGAAGTGCTGCGGGGTCTCGATGACCTGGCGGGTGATCGGGTGGCGCAGGAGGTAACGGCTGTGCAGCGTACGGAGACCGAAGTAGCCGAAGCGGTCGTCGGCGCCGTCCGCCAGCGTCCGCTCGACGAGCTCGTCCAGCGCCGTGGAGTGCAGCTCCACGAACGCGGCGGTGCGGTCGGCGATCAGGCCCTCGCGGTGTCCGACGGCGACCGAGGCGGAGAAGGACGTCGCGCCCTGCCCCGCGGCCTCGTCCGCGATCGTGCGGGTCAGCAGCCGGGCGGCGAGCCGGGAGTACGCCGGGTCCTCGGAGATCAGCCCCGCGGCGGCCTCGGTGGCCAGCGAGCGCAGCTCGGCCTCGTCGGAACGGGCGTTGCGCCCGCGCAGCGCGGCGGCCGCGACCCGGCCGGGGTCGGTGTCGGGCAGATCGACGGTGAGGTCGGTCAGGGTCCGCAGCAAGGCGGTCCCGGGTCCGTCGTTCGGGGCTTTACCGGCCGTGGTGGACGCTGCGGACTCGGCGGATTCGGTGGCTGAAACCGGATCGGCGGGCGCGATGGTCACTGGGCTTTCCCTCGCTCGGCAGGGGGCCGGCGGAAGGCGGGGAAGCCGGGCAGCGCGAAACCCCGGGCAGGGCAGCACAGCTGACGGCGTCCACCGGCCTATCCGCGAGGCCCGGACGTCTGGCGTCCGGTTCGGTCGAGCCGGACGCGCTGTCGACAGGTCTTCGGACTTCAGGTGTGCAAAAGCACACTGATCACACCGTTGCGGGACAGTTCCGGATTCGCACCGGATTCCCCTGCGACGACAGCGAGGTCGAGCATACATGTGGGGGCCGCCAGATGCTGCGGCCCCCACATGTTGTGTCGCGACGATTTAATACGCCCCTCAGGAGACCGCCCCCAGCTCCAGCCGGAAGGTCATGAGGCGCAGGCCCGGCACCGGTTCCCAGTCCCGTTCGGGGGTCCGCACAAAGCCGAGCCGACGGTAGATCCTATGGGCCGAGAGCATGGCCGGCTGCGTCGACAGCACCAGTCCCCGGACGCCTTCGGTGGACCGGGCGCGCTCGACGCACGCCCGCACGAGGGCCTCTCCCACGCCCCGGCCGCGCCCCGCGCGGGCCACGGCCAGCATCCGGAATTCGGCCTCGTCCGGACCGGCGATGTCGCGCCACGGAGTGCCGGGAGCGGCATATGTCACACCCCCGAGCACCGTCCCGTCCGTGTCGAGTGCGACCAGCACCTCGGCCTCGGCCGCCCGCTGTTGGACCGCCCGCAGTTTGAGCAGATACGGGTCCTGCGGGCCGTCCAGCAGATCGTCGCCGAGATACGCCTCGGCGATGATCTCGCCGAGCACGGCGTACTCGCCGGGCTCCGCCACCCTGATCGTCAGATCCATCAGCCACTCGCTCCCACGTCGTTGTTCGGGGCGCCGTCGCCCACCGGCGGCAGGTCGCCGCGCTCGACCGGCTGCCGCCCGGAGGCCTCCCCGGCCGGCGGCAGCACCCGGTCCAGCTCGTGGTCGTCGGCGCGGTGGGCGAGCAGCGAGGCCGACCGCAGCGTCGCCCGGTCCACGTCCCGGAGCGTCCCGCTCACCGTGACCACGAGTCCCGCCTGCTCCCGGGCGTACGCGTGGCCCGACTCCGTGGCGCGGTACCACTGTTCGCCCTGCCGCTCGCAGGTCACCAGGGGCTCCTGGCCGCCCTCGGGCGCGGGATTCTCCGTACAGTCGGCCACGGCGGGCGGGCGGCGCTCCACCGACAGCCGGATCTGCCCGCCCTCGGGCGTGGTGTAGACGCTGCCGAACCCGTCGTCGCCGATCACCCCGACCGACTGGTGGGCCAGCGTGTACCCCGGGACCTCGGTCACCCACACATGCTCCGTGAGGGTCTGCGCGGCCCGTGCCCGCGCCTCCAGCTCCGCCCGGTCGGGCGCCGGAGCGGTCGAGCCGCTCCGCCCCGCCGCCTCCGAGCCGGGCGCCCGCTCGGTGCCGCAGCCCGTCGCCGCCGCCAGGGCCAACGCCAGCGTCATGGTCAGGAGTACGGGCCGGAGCCGGGGCCGCCGGGAGCGCGATGTCATGGGCACATCCTTTCGTACGGTGGAGGCTCCGCGCACCGGGAAATCGAACGGCGGCGGGCGGCGGACGAGCCCGTACGAGGCACGAGAAGGGGCCGCCGCGCCCCGGGAAGGGGTGCGGCGGCCCCGGCCCGGCCGGTGGCGCTCAGCAGCAGCGGAAGCCCTCGCGCGGATCCGCCTCGCGGGCGTCCGTACGGCTGCGTTCGAAGGCGCGGCGGGTCATCACCGGCGCGTCCGGATCGTGGGTCCTCGCGTGCGCCACATAGCGGTCGTACGCCGACTCGCCGGTCAGCTCACGGACGTACCAGCGGATCCGTCCCGCCACCCGCCGTACGTCCGCGACGGTCATGACGGGCTCCCCGTTCCCGCGGCCTCCTTGCGGACGCCGCCCTCGGGGCCGACGCCGGCGGCGATCAGTTCGGCCTTCTCCTCCTTGGTCGCGATGAGCGAGGCCGGGGCGACGAGCTTGGACTCGACGTACGGCGCCTCGTGGAGCTTCACGCTCTCCGGGTCGCGGATGGCCTTGTAGCAGACCCGCCCGGCGTCGATGAGCACCACGATGATGAGGAGCGCGAAGAGCGCGCACAGCACCCCGTCGACGGTGGAGTTGGTGACGACGGTCTGCATCTCGTCCATGTTCTTGGCGGGCGGCAGCACCTCGCCCGCGTCGATGCCCGCCTGGTACTTGTCGCGCTGGGTGAAGAAGCCGACCTTCACGTCCGGCGAGAAGATCTTCTGCCAGCTCGCGGTGAGGGTGACCGCCACGTCCCAGGCGAGCGGGACCGCGGTGACCCACGCCCACTTCAGCCGGCCGGACTTGACGAGCAGGGTGGTGCAGACGGCCAGCGCGACGGCCGCCAGCAGCTGGTTGGCGATGCCGAAGAGCGGGAAGAGCTGGTTGATGCCGCCCAGCGGGTCGTGCACGCCGACCCAGAGGAAGTAGCCCCAGCCGCCGACCACGACGGCGCTGGCGAACCAGACGCCCGGCTTCCAGCTGATCTCGCGGAACGGCTTGTAGGCGTTGCCCAGCATGTCCTGGAGCATGAAGCGCCCGACCCGGGTGCCGGCGTCCACGGTGGTGAGGATGAAGAGCGCCTCGAACATGATGGCGAAGTGGTACCAGAACGCCTTCATGGCCGTTCCACCGATCACCGCGGAGAAGATCTCCGACATGCCGAGCGCGAACGTCGGCGCGCCGCCGGTCCGGGAGAGGAGGCTCGTCTCCTCCACGTCCTTGGCGGCCTGGGCCAGGGCGTCCGGGGTGATGGTGAAGCCGAAGTTGGCCACGGCCTGGGAGGCGGACTGGACGCTGTCGCCGATCACGCCGACCGGCGCGTTGATGGCGAAGTACAGGCCCGGGTCGATGATGCAGGCCGCGATCATCGCCATGATCGCCACGAACGACTCGACCAGCATGGCGCCGTAGCCGATCACCCGGATCTGCGTCTCCTTCTGGACCATCTTCGGCGTGGTGCCGGAGGAGACCAGGGAGTGGAAGCCGGAGAGCGCGCCGCAGGCGATGGTGATGAAGACGAACGGGAACATCGAGCCGGCGAAGACCGGGCCCGAGCCGCTGGAGGCGAAGTCGGTGACCGCGGGCATCTTCAGGGTCGGCAGGGAGACGACCACGCCCAGGGCCAGCAGCCCGATCGTGCCGACCTTCATGAAGGTGGAGAGGTAGTCGCGCGGGGCCAGCAGCAGCCACACGGGGAGCACGGAGGCGAGGAACCCGTACACGATCATCCAGATGACCAGCGTGCCCGGCTCCAGCGTGAAGAAGTCCGCCCACGAGGATTCGGCGACCCAGCCGCCCGAGACGATCGCGAGGAGCAGCAGCGCGACGCCTATGAGGGAGACCTCGCTGACCTTGCCGGGCCGCAGGGTGCGCAGATAGACGCCCATGAAGAGGGCGATCGGGATCGTCATGCCGATGGAGAAGACGCCCCACGGCGAGTGGGCGAGCGCGTTCACGATGACCAGCGCGAGGACCGCGAGCAGGATGATCATGATGATGAAGACCGCGACCAGGGCGGCGATCCCGCCGACCGGGCCGATCTCGTCGCGCGCCATCTGGCCGAGCGAACGGCCGTTGCGGCGGGTGGAGAAGAAGAGCGTCACCATGTCCTGGACGGCGCCGGCGAAGATGACGCCGACGACGAGCCAGATCGTGCCCGGCAGGTAGCCCATCTGCGCGGCGAGCACGGGACCGACCAGCGGGCCCGCTCCCGCGATGGCGGCGAAGTGGTGGCCGAACAGGACCCGGCGGTCGGTGGGATGGAAGTCGACGCCGTTGTCCAGCCGTTCGGCGGGGGTCGCGCGGTTCTTGTCGACCTTCAGGACCCGGTTGGCGATGAACCGGGAGTAGAAGCGGTACGCGATGGCGTACGAGCCGAGGGCGGCTGCCAGCATCCAGGCGGCGGAGACCTCCTCACCCCGTGAGAGCGCGAGGGTGGCCCAGCCGGCGGCGCCGGCCAGGGCCACCAGGCTCCAGACGACTATGGACTTCGGGGTCGGCGCTCGCCGCCCCGGTGCTGGTGGAACCGGTGGTGCTGATGTGGGCGATTCCGGCATATCGATCCGTCCCCTCGCGCGATCTCTGTCGTAACGTGCGCGAAATCTAGGTGGTGCGGCCGCTCTCCGGAACCCCTGTCCGCATACCGGTCGCGCATCGCCGATGTCTCCACCGAAGTTCCGCAGTAACGACACGGACGGGAAGGGGGATCGGTTCACGCGATCCGTTCCTGCCCCGGGATGACCGAAAACAGGCGGTGGCCCGGGGAGCGGATCCCCGGGCCACCGCCTGTGCGCGTGCTGCCGACTCTCAGTCCGTCGGACGCTTCAGACGGGCCACGAACTTGTAGCGGTCGCCCCGGTAGACCGAGCGCACCCACTCCACCGGTTCGCCCTGGCCGTCCACCGAATGACGGGACAGCATGAGCATCGGCAGGCCCACGTCGGTGCCCAGCAGACCCGCCTCGCGCGGGGTGGCGAGCGAGGTCTCGATGGTCTCCTCCGCCTCGGCGAGGCGGACGTCGTACACCTCGGCGAGCGCGGTGTAGAGCGAGGTGTACTTCACCAGCGAACGGCGCAGCGCCGGGAAGCGTTTGGCCGAAAGATGGGTGGTCTCGATCGCCATCGGCTCCCCGCTGGCGAGCCGCAGCCGCTCGATGCGCAGCACCCGGCCGCCCGTCGAGATGTCCAGCAGACCGGCGAGCGTGTCGTCCGCCGTGACATAGCCGATGTCGAGGAGCTGGGACGTCGGTTCCAGCCCCTGGGCGCGCATGTCCTCGGTGTACGAGGTGAGTTGGAGCGCCTGGGAGACCTTCGGCTTGGCGACGAAGGTCCCCTTGCCCTGGATGCGCTCCAGCCGGCCCTCGACGACCAGCTCCTGGAGCGCCTGGCGCACGGTGGTGCGCGAGGTGTCGAACTCGGCCGCCAGAGTGCGCTCGGGCGGTACCGGGGTGCCGGGCGGCAGGGTGTCCGTCATGTCGAGGAGATGACGCTTGAGCCGGTAGTACTTCGGTACGCGCGCCGTGCGCGTACCGGTACCGGTCTCGCTCCCCGTACTGCCCCCGTCGGCACCCATGGCCCGCCTTCCCGACTGCTGCGTTGCTGCCGTCACCGGCTCCTCCGTCTGTCGCGGCTCACATGGTGGCACGGTCCGGTCACGGGTCGTCGCCCTCCCTTAGGTGTCGGTCCTATAACGGACGCGAGTGCACTTCTTATACACCCTTGACACCCCTAAAGGTCTAGGCCAAGCTCCCGGTACTGGTCTAAACCATTAAAGACCAGGTCCAGCCCCAGCAGAACTCGTCGAATGACTTCGCGGTGGGTGGGGTTGCAGCATCCCTGAGGAGGGTTTGACGTGAAGCGCAAGCTCATCGCGGCTATCGGTGTCGCGGGCATGTTGGTTTCGGTCGCGGCGTGTGGTTCGGACGACAAGAACTCGTCCGCCGAACCCAAGGACCGTAAGGAAAACCTGACCGTCTGGCTCATGGGCGAGGCCCAGTCCACCTGGCCCGAGCTGGTCAAGGACGTCAACGCCGAGTTCAACAAGAAGTACCCGGGTGTCAAGGTCAAGGTTCAGTACCAGCAGTGGGCCGACAAGGTCAAGAAGCTGGACACCTCCCTCGGTGGCGACAAATTCCCGGATGTCGTGGAACTCGGCAATACCGAGACCATGCAGTACATCCTCAATGGTGCACTCGGAGAAATCGACCCCAAGAAGTACGAGAACTCGGACACCTGGATCAAGGGTCTGAAGGACACGTGCTCCTTCGAGGGCAAGACCTACTGCGTTCCTTACTACGCCAGCGCCCGTCTGGCCGTGTACAACCAGGACATGCTGAAGGCCGGCACCGGCAGCGACGCCCTCCCGCAGACCGAGGACGAGTTCCTCGCCGCGATGGACAAGGTCGACGCCGAGCTGGGCAAGAAGGACAAGCGCGCCTCGTCCCTCTACTTCCCGGGCCGCTACTGGTACGCCGCGATGTCCTACGTCGCCGCCTACGGTGGCCAGATAGCCGAGTACGACGAGGGCAGCAAGGAGTGGAAGGCCGCGCTCTCCACCCCGGAGGCCCAGAAGGGCATCCAGCACTTCGTCGACCTGGTCAAGAAGTACAACAAGGCCGACGTGACGAAGGACGAGCAGGACCACGCCAACGTCATGGCCAACGAGAAGGCCGCGGTCATCTACGGCCAGGCCTGGGAGGCCGGCAGCGTCACCACGGGCGAGAACGGCAACCCGAAGCTCGAGGGCAAGATCGCCACGGCCGGTATGCCCGGCCCCGAGGGCAAGGCCCTCCCGTCCTTCATCGGCGGCTCGGACCTCGCGACGATCTCCAAGTCCAAGGTCCAGGACCTCGGCGAGGAATGGATCTCCCTCTTCACCAACGCGAAGTCCATGGAGGTCCTCGCGTCGAAGAACATCCTCCCCAACAACGAGAAGCAGCTCGAGCCGCTGAAGGCCAAGCCGGAGACCGCCGCCATCGCCAACGCGGTGCCGGACGCCTGGTTCACGCCGATCGCGCCGGGCTGGGCCTCCATCGAGAAGGAGGAGATCCTCCAGAACATGCTCCTGGAGATCGTCAAGGGCTCCTCCGTCGCCGACGCCACCAAGAAGGCCGACGACAAGATCAACGCGCTGATCAACAAGGAAGCCTGACCTTCCGATCGCCAGGCGGGGCCCGGCGTCAGCGCCGGGCCCCCGCTCCTTTCCCACAGTGAACGCCGTGAATTCCGGGGCCCGCCCCGGACCCGCGATGGAAGGTCAGCCACGTGTCTGCCGCTGATACCAAGGCCGCCGGGCCGCCGGTCCCCGTACCACCCGACCCGCAGGTGACCGGGAAGTCGTCCTTTGACGACGATGCGCCCCGGGTGCAGAAGAGGAAGCGGAAGAAGGGCGAGCTGCTCCCCTACTTCCTGATTCTCCCGGCGATCGTGGCGATCGCCGCCGTCTACCTCTACCCGCTCGGCAAGACGGTCATCATGTCCTTCCAGGACATGGGCCGCCGTGAGCTGTGGTCCGGCGAACCGGCGCCATGGGTCGGCTTCGAGCAGTTCACCAACATCCTCGGCGACTCCGAGTTCTGGTGGGTCACCTTCCGCACGGTCATCTTCATGATCGTCTGCGTGACGCTGACGATGGGCATCGGGCTGCTGGTCGCCCTGCTCATGCGCAAGCTCTCCACCTGGGTCCGGCTGGTGCTCACCGCCTGCCTCATCGCCGCCTGGTCGATGCCGCTGATGGTGGCCGCCTCGATCTTCCGGTTCATGGCCGACTCCGACTACGGCCTGATCAACACCCTGATCGCCAAGGTCGTCGGCGAGGACTGGCTCGGACACAACTGGTACCTCGACCCGATCCAGGGCTTCGGCATCATCACCCTGCTGGTCGTCTGGGGCGCCATCCCGTTCGTCGTCGTCACCCTGTACGCCGCCCTCACCCAGGTCCCCCAGGAACTGGAGGAGGCCGCCGCCCTCGACGGCGCCAGCGCGTTCGGCATCTACAAGTTCGTCACCTGGCCGGTCATCAAGCCGGTCTTCACCATGGTCGCCACCCTCTCGGTGATCTGGGACTTCAACGTCTTCGGCCAGATCTGGCTGCTGCGCGGCAACAAGCCCGAGCCGGAGTACGAGACCCTCGGCCTCTACTCCTACTCCAAGGCGTTCGAGTCCACCTCCTTCAGCCAGGGCACCGCGATCGCCCTGATCACGGTGCTGCTGCTGTCCGGCGTGGCCGTGTACTACCTGCGCCAGCTCATGAAGACGGGAGAGGTCGAATGAGCAGCTCGACCCAAACACAGGTGCTGCGGCCCGACCGCAAGAAGAGCCGGCTGCACTTCGACCTCATCGGTCTCGGCGTCGCCCTGGTCATGGTCTTCCCGGTCTACTGGCTGGTCATCAGCGCCCTGCGGCCCAACCGGGAGATCCGCAGCTACGACCAGACCCTGTGGCCCACGTCGATCACCTTCGACAACTTCGTCCGGGCCACCGAACAGCCGAACTTCGTCACCGCCATCCAGTCCAGCCTGATCGTCGCCGTCACCGCGGTGGTCGGCGGCATGATCATCGCGACGCTGGCGGCCCTGGCGATCGGCCGGTTCCGGTTCTTCGGCCGCAAGGCCCTGGTCCTGATCATGATCCTGGTCCAGATGCTGCCGCCGACGGCGATGCTCATCCCGATCTACGCCCAGCTCAACGCCATGGGCGGGATCGACGAGTACTGGGGCCTGATCGTCGTCTATCTGGTCTCCACGCTGCCCTTCGCCACCATCATGATCCGCGGCTTCGTCGTGAACATCCCGGTGGAGCTGGAGGAGTCCGCGATGGTGGACGGCTGCACCCGCTTCCAGGCCTTCCGCCGGGTGATCTTCCCGCTGCTCGCCCCCGGGCTCGCCGCCGCGTCGATCTTCGCCCTGGTGAACGCGTGGAACGAGTACCTCTTCGCGTACATCCTGATCAACGACAACTCCAAGTACACGCTGAACGTATGGCTGATGACCTTCACGACCGAGCGCGGAACGGACTACGGCGCCCTCATGGCGGCGTCGACCATGATCGCCATCCCCGTCGTCGTGTTCTTCATGATCATCCAGAAGAAGATGGCCGCAGGCCTCACTTCCGGCGCTGTGAAGGGATAGTGCGGGCCCATGACCACCCTCGTTTCCACCACGGACACCGTGACGCGCGACGCGCTCGCCGTGCTCCAGCCCGGGTTCACCGGCACCACCGCGCCGGACTGGCTGCTGCGCCGCGTCGGTGAAGGCCTCGCCTCCGTCGGGCTGTTCGGCCGCAACATCACCTCGCCCGAACAGCTCACCGCCCTCACCGAGCGGCTGCGCTCCGAGCGGGACGACGTCCTCGTCGCCATCGACGAGGAGGGCGGCGACGTGACCCGCCTGGAGGTCACGCACGGCTCCTCCTTCCCGGGCAACTTCGCCCTCGGCTCGGTGGACGACGTCCACCTCACCCGGGCCGTCGCCCAGGAGCTCGGCCGCCGGCTCGCCGAGTGCGGCGTCAACCTCAACTGGGCGCCGTCCGCCGACGTCAACTCCAACCCGGGCAACCCGGTCATCGGCGTGCGCTCGTTCGGCGCCGACACCCGGCTGGCCGCCCGGCACACCGCCGCGTACATCGAGGGGCTCCAGGCCGCCGGTGTCGCCGCCTGCACCAAGCACTTCCCCGGGCACGGCGACACCGCGGTCGACTCGCACCTCGCGCTGCCCCGTATCGATGTGGACCTCGACACCCTGCACGCCCGTGAGCTGGTGCCCTTCCGGGCGGCCATCGCCGCGGGTTCCAAATCGGTGATGAGCGCGCATATCCTGCTTCCCGCACTCGATCCGGACCGCCCGGCGACCCTGAGCCCGCAGATCCTCACCGGTCTGCTGCGCCAGGAGCTGGGCTACGACGGCCTGATCGTCACCGACGCCGTGGAGATGGACGCCATCGCCGGTACGTACGGCATCGAGCGCGGGTCCGTCCTCGCCCTCGCGGCGGGCGCCGACGCCATCTGTGTGGGCGGCGGCCTGGCCGACGAGGAGACGGTGCTGCGGCTGCGCGACGCCCTCGTCGCGGCCGTGCGCGGCGGGGAACTGACCGAGGAGCGGCTCGCCGACGCGGCCGCCCGTGTACGAGCCCTCGCGTCCTGGACGCAGAGGGCCCGGGGGGACATCCGGGAGTCGGGCGCGGCAGTGCAGGAGGGGACCGCGCCCGGCACCGGAGTCAGCTCCGACATCGGTCTGATCGCCGCCCGCCGCGCGGTCCGGGTGGCCGGCTCCGGCGACCGCCTGACCGAGCCGGCGTACGTCGCCTCGTTCAGCGCGGAGGCGAACATCGCGGTCGGCGACGAGACCCCGTGGGGCATCGCCGCCGAGCTGGACCGGATCCTGCCCGGCACCGGGACGGACACCTACGGCGAGGACTCCGACGCCCCGGCGGCCGCGATCCTGGCGGCGGCGGGGGAGCGGCGCATCGTCGCCGTGGTCCGCGACGAGCACCGGCACACCTGGATGAACGAGGGGCTCGACACCCTGCTGGCGGCCCGCCCGGACACGATCGTGGTCGAGATGGGCCTGCCCCAGTCGGCCCCGAGGGGCTCGCTGTACATAGCCACCCACGGCGCGGCCCGGGTCTGCGGCCTGGCGGCAGCGGAAGCGATCACCGGCACAACGGCCTGACACCATCAAGCCCGTCCGGGGAAAATCAAGCCCGTCCGGCGATTGAGGACAAAGCCTCTCGCCGGACGGGCGGCAGTACGGCGAAGGGCCGGGACACCATCAAGGCGTCCCGGCCCTTCGCCGTGCACGGCAGCCGGCGGCAAGACCTACAGCCCCTGCCACCCCGGCTTCGCCGCATACGTGGCCCGGAAGTAGTCCGCCAGCTTCAGCTTCGACGCCGCCGCCTCGTCCACGACCACCGTCGCGTGCGGATGCAGCTGGAGCGCCGAGGCCGGCACGATCGAGGCGACCGGCCCCTCCACCGTCTGGGCGATGGCCTCCGCCTTGCCCTCACCGGTGGCCAGCAGGATCGGGTGCCGGGCATCCAGGATCGTCCCGATGCCCTGCGTGATCACGTGGTGCGGCACCTGCTCGATGTCGTCGTCGAAGAAGCGCGCGTTGTCCACCCGGGTCTGCTGCGTCAGCGTCTTGATCCGGGTGCGCGAGGCGAGCGAGGAGCACGGCTCGTTGAAGCCGATGTGCCCGTCGGTGCCGATGCCCAGGAGCTGGAGGTCCACGCCGCCCGCCTCCGCCAGCGCCCGGTCGTAGGCCTCGCAGGCCGCCTGGACGTCCTCGGCCGAGCCGTCGGGGCCCATGAAGGAGGCCTCGGAGAGCCCGAGCGGCTCGACGACCTCGCGCAGCACCACGGAGCGGTACGACTCCGGGTGGCCCGCGGGCAGCCCGACGTACTCGTCGAGCTGGCAGATCCGGGCGCGCGACGCGTCGACCGCACCGGCGGCGACCTTCGCCGCGAGCGCACGGTAGATGGGCAGCGGGGTCGAGCCGGTGGCAACGCCGAGCAGGGCGTCGGGCTTGCGGGTGAGCAGCGCGGCGATGGCCTCCGCGATCAGTTCGCCGCCTGCCGTGGCGTCCGGGACGATGACAACTTCCACGCTGTGCCTGCCGATCTGACTAGGGGAGCCGGTGGTATAGACCAATCAGGTTCCAATTTAGCAGAATCGAGCAGCCGTGCGGTGAACAGTCCGCCCATCGGCCGTACCCCGGCCCGCCCCCTGACCTCGCACCGTCCCTGACCCCGCACGCCCCTGCCCGCTGGCGGGCCACCGCATTGCCTGGTCGACTGGGGGTGCCGATGCCGACAGCCCAGGGAGGCCCCCCACATGTCCGCCACCTCTCCGGCCGACCGGAACGGCCAGGGCGACGAGCCCGGCCGCATCATGTCCGGCGAAATGGCCGAGCAGCCCGCGATGCTGCGCCGCATCCTCGAACAGGGCGCGCCCCGCATCAACGAGGTCGCCGCCGAGATCGCCGCCCGGAAGCCCCGGTTCGTGCTGCTCACCGCCCGGGGTACGTCGGACAACGCGGCGCTGTACGCGAAGTACCTGCTGGAGATCCGCCTCGGCCTGCCCTGCGGACTGGCCTCGATGTCCACCACGACGGCCTACGGCGCCAAGCCGGACCTGCGGGACGTCCTGGTGATCACGGTCAGCCAGTCGGGCGGCTCGCCGGACCTGGTGGCCTCCACGCAGGCCGCCCGCGATGCCGGAGCCGTCACGCTCGCCGTCACCAACAACCCGGACTCCGCGCTCGCCGCCGTGTCCGAGTACCACATCGACATCCTGGCGGGCCCGGAGAAGGCGCTCCCGGCCACCAAGACGTACACCGCGTCCCTGCTCTCCCTGTACCTCTTCGTGGAGGGCCTGGGCGGCAACGACGGCACGGCGGCCGCCGCGGGCCTGCCCGACCTCGCGGGCGCGATCCTGGGCCGCCGGGCCGAGGTCAAGGCGCTGGCCTCCCGCTACCGCTTCGCCGAACGCATGGTGATCACCTCGCGCGGCTACGGCTACCCGACGGCCAAGGAAGCGGCCCTGAAGCTCATGGAGACCAGCTACATCCCGGCTCTCTCCTACTCCGGCGCGGACCTCCTGCACGGCCCCCTGGCGATGGTCGACAACATCTCCCCGGTGATCGCCGTGGTCACCGACGGCCGGGGCGGCGAGGCCCTCCAGCCGGTGCTGGACCGGCTGCGCGGACGCGGCGCGGATCTCTTCGTGGTCGGCCCCAAGGCCCAGGTGGAGGCGGCGTCGGCCGGCTTCTCGCTGCCCACGGCGGGCGTCCCGGAGGAGTTGCAGCCGATCCTGGAGATCCTGCCGCTGCAGATGCTGGCGTACGAGGTGACGATCGCCCGGGGCCAGGACCCCGACGCGCCCCGCGCTCTGGCCAAGGTCACGGAGACCCGCTGAACGAGCCCCATCCGGCACGGCCCTCGAAACACCCGCGGGCCGCGGCGCCAGAGCGGGACCCTCAGCCCACCCGGCACCGCAGCCCGGAGCTGCGGGCCTGCCTTTCGGATCAGGCCGGGCTCGCGTGCCCCGGCACGCACATCTGCGGCGTTGTCGTCGGTCGCCGACGCTCCGCGTCGACTCCCTCCTCCGCCTTGCAGCTGCACGCACCGGACCCCGCTCGCTGATCCGGCCTGTTCCAAAAGGCAGGCCCTACCTGGCCGGCGGTGTGCGGTGCCTCCGGCCACTGGAGGCACCGGCGCAGTCAGGGCAGAGAGTGCCGGAGCCTCGGTCCGCTCTCCTGTGCGGGGAGAGCGGAGGTCGTGATGAACTCATTGTGGACTAGACCAATTGCCCGTGTCCATCCATGTGCACGACATTCTCCGGCCGCGCGCCGGGCCTGTCCATCGTCGTACCCACTGCACGGCCCGGCGGGCCGATCGGTTCGAACGCCTTCGGTAACCCCAGGTACGCTCCACACGTGCCCTCCATGAACGACCTCGTCCGCCAGCACACCGCTCTGAGTGACACCGACCTCGAGTGGCTCCATCTGCTGGTCTCGGAGTGGCAGCTGCTCTCCGATCTGTCCTTCGCCGACCTCGTGCTGTGGGTCCCGACCCGCGACGGCACGCGGTACGTCTCCGTCGCCCAGATGCGCCCCAACACCGGGCCCACCTCCTACCAGGACGACATGGTCGGCCACCTGGTGCCCCGCGGCCGCCGCCCGCTGCTGGACGCGGCCCTGGACGAGGGCCGGATCGTGCGCGAGGGCGACCCGGAGTGGCGCGAGGAGGTGCCCGTACGGGTCGAGTCCATCCCCGTACGCCGCGAGGGCCGGGTGCTGGGTGTCATCGCCCGCAACACCAACCTGCTCACCGTGCGTACCCCCTCCCGGCTGGAGCTCACCTACCTCCAGTCCGCCTCCGACCTGGCCCAGATGATCGCCGCCGGGTCCTTCCCCTTCCCCGGCCAGCAGGTCGACATGGACGCCTCCCCGCGCGTGGGCGACGGCCTGATCCGGCTCGACGCCGACGGGATCGTGCAGTACGCCAGCCCCAACGGCCTCTCCGCCTACCACCGCCTCGGCCTCGCCTCCGACCTGGTCGGCCACCACCTCGGCACCACCACCGCCGAACTGGCCCCGTCGCGGGGGCCGGTGGACGAAGCCCTGGTCAAGGTGGCCAGCGGTTACGCGCCCCGGGAGTTCGAGGTCGAGTGTGCGGGCGGGGTGATCCAGCTGAGGGCCATCCCGCTCAAGCCCAAGGGCGTCCGCATCGGCTCCCTGGTCCTGCTCCGGGACGTCACCGAACTGCGCCGCCGCGAACGCGAGTTGATCACCAAGGACGCGACCATCCGGGAGATCCACCACCGGGTGAAGAACAACCTCCAGACGGTGGCCGCCCTGTTGCGCCTGCAGGCCCGCCGGATGGACTCCGAGCAGGGCCGTGAGGCGCTCAACGAGGCGGTCCGGCGCGTCGGTTCGATCGCCATCGTCCATGAGACGCTGTCCCAGAATCTGGACGAGCGGGTCGAGTTCGACGAGATCGCCGACCGGGTGATCGCGATGGTGTCGGAGATCTCCCCGGGCAAGGTGACCTGCCGGCGCACCGGACGCTTCGGCATCCTCGACGCCGAGGTCGCCACCCCGCTCTCCATGGTGCTGACGGAGGTTCTGCAGAACGCCCTGGAGCACGCGTTCGCGGTGGCCGACCACGGGACGGTGGAGGTCGCCGCCGTGCGCGGCGGATCGCCCACCGAGGGGCGGCTGCTGATCACCGTCACCGATGACGGGCGCGGGCTGCCCGAGGGGTTCGACCCGAAGCGGGCCGGCAACCTCGGGCTCCAGATCGTCCGGACGCTGGTGGAGGGGGAGTTGGGCGGCACGTTCGGCATGGTCCCGGCCCCCGGACGCGGCACCCAGGTGGTGCTGGACCTCCCGGTCCAGGGCGACAAGTAGGGGTACGGGGTACGGAGGCGCACCGCACACAACAGAGCGGGCCCGGACCGTGGTGACGGTCCGGGCCCGCTCCGTGATGCTCACGTTGCGATGCGCTTCGGGGTACTGCGCGCTGCGACTCGAAGGCGGGGCTGTGCGTACGCTCTGTACGCGCCGCCGGGCTGAGGCTTGGTGCGGTTCTCGCTCAGGCGCTTGCGTTGCGCGCCCGGTTGCGAGCGGCGCGGCGCTTCATCGCGCGGCGCTCGTCCTCGCTGAGTCCACCCCAGACGCCGGAGTCCTGGCCGGACTCGAGCGCCCACTGCAGGCACTGCTCCATGACGGGGCAGCGGCGGCAGACGGCCTTGGCTTCCTCGATCTGCAGCAGCGCAGGACCGGTGTTGCCGATGGGGAAGAAAAGCTCAGGGTCTTCCTCACGACAAACGGCGTTGTGACGCCAGTCCATGGCTGCTACCTCTCCTTGGTATTACACGCTTGTTGCTTGTGAATGTGAACGCTTTCACGAATCCCCCCGCAGATGACGGGCCGACTCCCAGATGGACTGGGTGTGGTCTGTGATGGTGAGGAGGGGTTCTGGCTCTCAGTGGAGGCCGGTGTTGCGGGCCGTCCCGATCGCCATGTAGAGATTCGCAAACCTCGGCGGCGGATACAACCCCTTCTGGAAAGTTTTTTTTGATTCCTCGGTGTCGACTAGGTCACAGCCGCACTTCTTAGGGGTGGGGGCCAGTCCAAACGTTCGAGTTAAAGGACTTTAGGCCCTTCCACTCACACAATCACACGCAGTGCACGGCGTACGCCTGTGAACGTCACGCTCGTACGCAGTCCCAGGTGGTCGCCGTCCATCTGGAAGGGCAGTGGGACCTTTGAATGCAAGGTGAAGTCCGTGAGGTCATGCCGTGAAACGGCGTGCTTGCCGCGCGGCCCCTTCTCGGGGCTGGAAGTGAGCAGCTGGGTGCCGTAGAGGGCCACCGCCGGGGTGGACAGACGCTTCAGCCCGAGGACGTCCAGCGCGGTGTCGAAGGAGGCCTTCGGTGAGGCGTACATCGGACGATTGCCCAGGTAGGTCCAGGGGGCGGTGTTGCAGATTATGGAGAGCGCGAGGTCGGTGACCGGGTCCTGGCCGGGTACGTCGAGCGTGATCTGACCCTGTCGGCGGTGGGCCTCGTTCAGGAACTGCCGCACCACCTGGCGTACGTACAGAGCATGCGTCGAACGCTTCCCGCTCTCGCGCTTCTGTTCGACCCGGCCGATGACTCCGGCGTCGAAGCCGAGACCGGCGCAGAAAGTGAACCAGCGTTCGGGGACGGACTCGTCCTCGGTTCCCGGGGTGCCGGCCGCGAGGCCGAGACCGACCGTGCGTTCGGTCCGGTTCTCCAGGGCGTCCAGGATCGCGCCGGTCGCCTCCACCGCGTCGTTCGGCAGTCCCAGGGCGCGCGCGAAGACATTGGTGGACCCGCCGGGGACCACGGCGAGCTTCGGGAGGCTGTCCACGTCCGGGCCCCGGTGCAGCAGCCCGTTCACGACCTCGTTCACCGTGCCGTCGCCGCCGAGGGCGACCACCAGATCGATGTCGTCGCTGTCCGCGGCCCGCCGCCCCAGGTCCCGTGCGTGCCCCCGGTACTCGGTGGTCACCGCCTCCAGCTTCATCTCGCTGGCCAGCGCGTGGATGAGCACGTCACGGGTGCGGGCACTGGTGGTGGTAGCAGCTGGGTTGACCACGAGGAGTGCGCGCATGACGGCCAGCCTACCTACCGGGCGGTTCGGTGCTGTAGTCCCGGTTCGCTGCGCTCGGGGCCGGTGACGGAACGTGACCGGCTGCCGAGCCGTACGGCCGAACGGGGGAGGCTCCTCCGCACCCCGGCTTCACTTCCGGACCCCGGGGATGCCAACCTGAAAGGCGTGAGCACTCAAGCGACCCCCTCCACGCCGTCGCCCTCCGCAGCGGAGCGCCCGACCCGGATCACCGTCCTCGCCGGGGTCAACGCCCTCGAAGGAGTGGCGCTCGCCGTCGGCGGCGTCTATCTGCTGATCATGGGAGTGCTCGGGAACCTGGAGAGCACCCAGCAGGCGGAGACGGTCGGAATCACGCTGATCGCGCTCGGCGCGATCCCGCTGATCGCCGCCCGCGGACTGCTGCTGCTGCGCGGCTGGAGCCGGGGGCCCGCGCTGATCACCCAGATCATGGCGCTGCCCGTGGCCTGGACGCTGCTGCGCTCGCAGGGCGCGCTGATCCCCACCGGGATCGTCCTGGCGGTCGTCGCCGTCACCGGCCTCGTGCTCGTGCTGAACCCGGCGACCACCCGGATCCTGGGCATCCGCCGGAGCCCCGGGGCGACCCCCGGGGCCTGAGGACGCCTTCGGGCTACTCCTCGACGAGCAGCCGCTCGCGCAGCTGCGCGAGGGTGCGGGCCAGCAGCCGGGAGACGTGCATCTGCGAGATGCCGACCTCCTGGGCGATCTGCGACTGGGTCATGTTCCCGAAGAAGCGCAGCAGCAGGATGCGCTTCTCGCGCGGCGGCAGGTCCTCCAGGAGCGGCTTGAGCGACTCCCGGTACTCCACGCCCTCCAGCGCCTCGTCCTCCGAGCCCAGCGTGTCCGCGACCGCCGGCGACTCGTCGTCCGTGTCCGGCACGTCCAGCGAGAGCGTGCTGTACGCGTTGGCCGATTCCAGGCCCTCCAGCACCTCCTCCTCGGAGATGCCGAGCCGCTCGGCCAGCTCGTGCACCGTCGGGGAGCGGCCGTGCTGCTGGGAGAGTTCCGCGGTGGCCGTGGTCAGCGACAGCCGCAGCTCCTGGAGGCGGCGCGGCACCCGCACCGCCCAGCCCTTGTCCCGGAAGTGGCGCTTGATCTCGCCGACCACCGTGGGGGTGGCGTACGTCGAGAACTCCACCCCCCGGTCCGGGTCGAACCGGTCCACGGACTTGATCAGCCCGATCGTGGCGACCTGGGTCAGGTCGTCCAGCGGCTCGCCGCGATTGCGGAAGCGGCGGGCCAGATGCTCCACCAGCGGCAGATGCATCCGCACCAGCCGGTTGCGCAGCTCGGCCTTCTCCGCCGAACCGTCGGGCAGCTCCCGCAGCTCGAAGAACAGGGCCCGGGCCCCGCTGCGGTCGTGTGGATCGTGGTGCCCGTGCTCGCTCATCTGGCCCGCCCGCTCTGCCTGCGACTGCTGCTCCACCGCGACGTTGAGGCTCTCGGGCCCGTCCGCTCCGTCCACCGGATGCGGCCGGGCCTGTTGCTCCGGGATGCCTGCTGGGCGCACCACCCCGGATCGGATCGTCTCGTCCCGCACAGGACCGTCCCCGTTCCCGTCGCTCACGCCGGCCCGGGGCCCGCGCCGCGCTGTTTGTAGAGGCTGATGCTGACCGTACGGTCGTCGGCGACCGTGGAGTCGACCTTGCCGGCCAGTGCGGAGAGCACCGTCCAGGCGAAGGTGTCGCGCTCGGGCGCCCGGCCGTCCGTGGTGGGCGCCGACACCGTCACTTCGAGGGAGTCGTCGACGAGACGGAAGACGCAGCTGAGGACGGAACCCGGCACGGCCTGCTGGAGCAGGATCGCGCAGGCCTCGTCGACCGCGATACGAAGATCCTCGATCTCGTCGAGAGTGAAGTCCAAACGCGCTGCGAGACCGGCCGTGGCCGTTCGCAGCACCGACAGGTAGGCACCCGCAGCGGGCAGTCGGACTTCTACGAAGTCCTGATTCCCGGGCTCGCCTGCGATCTGGGACACCCTCACCTCCAAGGTGGCACAAACTCTTTCGAGGTTCCGGGAAGGGTGGCCCGGAGCCATGCGGTCCGTCGACGGTTCTTCGGCTCGGCGACGTTATCGGATCCATGATGCCGTGTCGTACGGACCCCATACCCCGACCGTCACTCATGGTAAGCCCATGAGTACGCACAGTGGCTAGGGGTCTGCGGCGTCCAATTACGAAGAACCAGCGCCGCATTGACGTACCCAGGCCTCAGACGATCGAACCGTCCTCGAAGCACCAGCGCCAGCTCTCGCCCGTCTCGAAGCTCCGCATCACGGGGTGACCGGTCGCCCGGAAGTGTCCGGTGGCGTGCCGCAGCGGCGACGAATCGCAGCAGCCGACGTGCCCACAGGTCAGGCAGAGCCGCAGCTGCACGGGGTGGGTGCCCGCCTCCAGGCACTCGGGACAGGTCTCGCCGAGTGGCACGGGCTCGGGGCGTGGCAGATCCGCTACATGCGCACACTCGCTCATGATGGGCAGGTTACGACGGATCGAGGACGGTGGGATGGACGCGCTGCCGCTGGTGGCCCTGGTCGCGGCCAGTGCGGCGGTCGCCGGCGCGGCCCGCCGCACCCCGGTGCCCGCCCCGCTCGTCCTGGTCGCCGTGGGGCTCGTGGCGGGCTATCTGCCGGGCGTCCCGACGTACCACCTGGACGCGCACGTCGTGCTCCCGCTGCTGCTTCCGCCGTTGCTCTACACGGCGGCCGTGGACAGCTCCTACCTGGATCTGCGGGCCAACATCCGGCCGGTCGCCCTGCTCTCCGTGGGCTACACCCTCTTCGCGACCGTCGCGGTCGGCTGGCTGGCCTACCGGATCATCCCGGACCTGCCGCTGACCGCCGCACTGGTCCTGGGGGCGGTCGTCGCCCCGCCGGACGCCGTGACGGCCGCCGCCATCGCCCGCCGGGTCGGGCTGCCCGCCCGGGTGACCACGATCCTCCAGGGCGAGTCATTGGTGAACGACGCCACGGCGATCACCGCCTTCCGGGTGGCGCTGGCCGCCGCGGTGGGGGAGGGGATGAGCTGGGGCGCCGGGATCGGCGAGTTCCTGCTGGCGGCGGTCGGCGGGGTCGGCGTCGGGCTGCTGCTGATGGTGCCGCTGCACTGGCTGCGCACCCATCTCAAGGAAGCGCTCCTCCAGAACACGCTCTCCCTCCTGATCCCTTTCGTGGCGTACGCGGCGGCCGAACGGGTGCACGCCTCCGGCGTCCTCGCCGTGGTCGTCGTCGCCCTCTACCTGGGCCACCGTTCCTGGCAGGTCGACTTCGCCACCCGCCTTCAGGAAGCGGCCGTCTGGAAGATGGTGGCGTTCGTCCTGGAGTCGACGGTGTTCGCCCTGATCGGGCTCCAGCTGCCCTTCGTCGTGAAAGGGCTCGGCCCGTTCGGGGTGTGGCAGGCGCTCGGTTACGCGGCCGTCGTCTTCCTGGCCGTCGTCGTGGTCCGCTTCGTCTGGGTCTACCCGGCCACCTATCTGCCCCGGTGGCTCTCGCGCCGCGTCCGGGAACGCGAGCCGGGCACCGACTGGACGGCGCCGTTGATCGTCGGCTGGGCCGGGATGCGCGGGGTCGTCTCGCTCGCCGTCGCGTTCTCCATCCCGCTGGTCATGCACGACGGCGAACCGTTCCCGGCCCGCAGCCTGGTGCTGTTCCTGACCTTCACCACCGTCATCGGCACGCTGGTGATCCAGGGGCTGACCCTGCCCGTCCTCGTCCGCGTACTGAAGCTGCCGGGCCCCGATCCGCAGGCCGTCACGCTCATCGAGGCGCAGGCCCAGAGCGAGGCGTCCACCGCCGCCGAGGCCCGCCTGGACGAGCTGCTCGCCGATCCGCACAGCAGCCTGCCGCCGCCGCTGGCCGACCGGCTGCGCAGTGTGCTGGAGCGCCGTCGCAACGCCGTGTGGGAGCGCCTGGGCGCGGCCGACCCGGTCACCGGGGAGTCGGCGGACGACACCTACCGGCGGCTGTCGAGGGAGATGATCGAGGCCGAGCGCGAGGTCTTCGTCCGGCTCCGGGACGAGCGGCGGATCGACGACGAGATGATGCGTACGCTGCTGCGCCGGCTGGATCTGGAGGAGGCGGCGGCCTACCGGGAGACGGACGACTCCTGAAGCGGCGCGTGCGGCGCCTCGGGGGCGCCGGTGATTACGGCGGCCACCCGGGTGCCCGGCTCGAAGGCCCCCTCCTCGGCCAGTGCGGTCAGCGCGAACAGCAGCTTGGCGACGTAGACGCGTTCCACGGGGAGTCCGTGCCGGTCCTCGAAGTCCATGGCGAAGGCCTCCAGCTCCGGGGTGGAGCGGGCGTAGCCGCCGAAGGTGAAGCGCTCGTCCAGCGACCAGCTGCCGGCCGGGCCGCCGAACGCCTCGCGCTGGAGCCGCTCCACCTCCCGCCCCAGGAAGCCGCCGCGCAGCACCGGGACACCCAGCGCCCGCTGCCCGGGGTCCAGGCCGGCGGCGAGCCCGGCCAGGGTGCCGCCGGTGCCGCAGGCCACGGCCGCCACATCGGCCTCTCCGGCGAGCTCGCGCCCCAGCGCCGTACAGCCCTGTGCGGCCAGCGCGTTGCTGCCGCCCTCCGGGATGACCTCCACGTCCCCGTACCGGCTCAGCAGCCCCTCCAGGACCTCGGGGGAGGCCTTCGCCCGGTACGTCGTGCGGTCCACGAAGTGCAGACGCATGCCGTCGGCCCCGCACCGGGCGAGCGACGGGTTGAGCGGCCGGTGGGCCAACTCGTCGCCGCGGACGACGCCGATGGTGGGAAACCCGAGCAGCCGCCCGGCCGCCGCGGTGGCCCGGAGGTGGTTGGAGTACGCGCCGCCGAACGTGAGCACGGTGCGCCCGGCGGCGGCCTCCAGGTTGAGGACGAGCTTGCGCCACTTGTTGCCCGGCAGGTCGGGGTGGATCAGGTCGTCCCGCTTGAGGAGCAGGGTGACCCCGTGGCGTGCGAAGCGATCATCCTGAACCTCGTGCGACGGGGACGGCACTTCGGGCTTCAGGAGGGCGTCGAGGCGGGGCGGGTGGTTCACCCGCCCATTGTCGCCTCCGTCGCCTTCCCGGAAACGTGCCTCTTCAGGAAGCGGCCAGCCAGAGGTCCGGGCCGAACACCTCGTAATGGACGTCGGCCGGCCGCACCCCCGCCTCCAGCAGCCGGGTCCTGACGGCCCGCATGAAGGGGAGCGGGCCGCACAGATAGGCGTGCGTGCCCGGTCGTAGGGTGATGCCGTCCAGGTCGACGAGACCGGTGCGGTTCACGGGGTGCCCGGCCTCCGGCGTCTCGTACCAGAAGTGCGCCTCGGCGTCCGGGAGCTTCTCCGTCAGCCGGACGTGGTCGGTGCGCAGGGCGTGGTCGGCCGGTGAGCGGTCGCCGTGCACGACGGTGACCGGGCCCCGGTGGCCCTCCTGCGCGAGGTGCTCCAGCATCGACAGCATGGGGGTGCAGCCGATGCCCGCCGAGGCCAGCAGCAGGGGCGCGTCCAGATGATCGAGCACCAGGTCCCCGTAGGGGACGGAGACGCGCAGCAGGTCGCCCGCGCGGGTGTGCTCGTGCAGGTGCCGGGAGACCTCGCCGTCGGGCGAGCTCTGGCCGCGCACCCGCTTCACAGTGATCGACCGCAGCCGGGAGCCGGGGGCGCAGGAGAGGCTGTACTGGCGTATCTGGCGGGCCCCGTCCGGGAGTTCGACCTGTACGGAGACGTACTGGCCGGGCCGGAAGGCGGGCGGGGGCGTGTCCTCGGCGGGGCGCAGCAGGAAGGTGGCGACGTCCTCGGTCTCCTCGACCCGGGCGGCCACCTCCCAGGTGTGCCACACATCGCCCGCCAGGACGCCCTGCTGCGCGTAGAGGCGCTCCTCGACGGCGATCAGTGAGCCCGCCATCAGCCAGTAGACCTCGTCCCAGGCGGCGGCGACCTCCGGGGTGACCGCGTCGCCCAGGACATCGGCGATGGCCGAGAACAGATGGGTGTGCACCACCTCGTACTGCTCCGGGGTCACCCCGAGCGAGGCGTGCTTGTGGGCGATCCGGTCCAGCATCACGTCCGGTCGGGTGCCGGGCTGCTCCACCAGCTGCGTCGCGAACGCGGCGATGGAGCCGGCGAGCGCCCGCCGCTGGTCGCCGGAGGCCTGGTTGCCCCGGTTGAACAGATCCCGCAGCAGCTCGGGGTGGGCGGCGAAGAGCTTCTCGTAGAAGAGGTCGGCGATGTCCCCGATGGCCGCGCCGACGGCGGGGAGGGTGGCGCGGACAGTGGCGGTGGACCGGTCGGAGAGCATGAAGGGCTCCTAATTGGAATGATGGATGCGTATTTAGGGGCGAAGGGTGGCCCGTCGGTGCGCATGGATGCGTTCGGGCGGCCGGGATGGCGGTGGGGCGGAGGGGCGGAGGGGGGAGTTGTGGGCGGGCTCAGTCGGGCGGCGGGCCGCTGCCGATGCCCAGCAGCAGCGGGCCGGTGGGGGAGGCGACGAGGTCGGTGACGGTGATCGGGTCCAGTGCCGCGTAGAAGGCCTCCTGGGCTCCGCGCAGGGCTCCGCGCAGCCGGCAGGCCGAGCGGAGCGGGCAGGGGGTGTCGCCCTCGCACTCGACGACCTCCTCCGGCCCCTCCAGCTCCCGCACCAGTGAGCCGATCGACGCGGAGTGGCCGGCTGAGGTCAGGGTGAGCCCGCCGCCCCGGCCGCGACGGGCGTCGAGGAGGCCGAGGTGCTGGAGCCGGGCGACGACCTTCGCGGTGTGCGTGTACGGGACCCGCATGGTGGCCGCCACCTCGCGGGTGGTCGGGGGCTCCTGGCCCTCGGCGACCGCCAGCCGCATGAGGACGCGGAGTGCCACGTCGGTGAATCTCGTCAACCGCATGAGCCCACCGTAGATAAGTGGCATGGGGGATGCAAATTAAGCGGTCCGCCCGGCGACGGTGATCAACGTGCCCCACCCGAAGGCGGATTAGTCGCACTCTTTTGTGTAATGGCGGCCGGGCCCTCCTGCTGAAAGGCTTTTGCACGCAGGTCAGCCCATGATCGAAAGGACGTCAGATGTCCGTTGGTGAAGAGGTTCGCGACACGCAGGCGCCGCCGCAGCAGAGTCTGGGGACGGCAGCTGCGCGGAACCTCGCGACGACCACCAAATCCGCGCCGCAGATGCAGGAGATCACCTCGCGGTGGCTGCTGAAGATGCTGCCGTGGGTGCAGGTACAGGGCGGTACGTACCGGGTGAACCGTCGGCTCAGCTATTCGGTCGGTGACGGCCGGGTGACGTTCGTCCAGACCGGGGACCGGGTGACCGTGATCCCCGCCGAGCTGGGGGAACTGCCCGCTCTGCGTAACTTCGGGGACGAGGAGGTCCTCGCCGAGCTCGCCCGCAGGTGCGAGCAGCGCGACGTGGCCGCGGGGGAGGTGCTCGCCGCATCGGGGGACGCGGCGGACCGGGTCTTCCTGCTGGCGCACGGCAGGGTCGAGAAGATCGGCGCCGGACCCTACGGCGACGAGACGGAGCTCGGAGTCCTGGGCGACGGAGCGTACTTCGGCGACCAGAGCCTGGTCGACGGCGACGCCGTCTGGGAGTACACCGCCCGCGCGGCCACCCCGTGCACGCTGCTCACCCTGAGCCGTGCCGATGTGTTCAACCTCGCGGAGCGCGCGGACTCGCTGCGAGGCCACCTCGCCGGTCTGCTCACCATCCCGCATCAGCGGACCAACCACTACGGCGAGGCGGAGATCGACCTCTCCGCCGGCCACGTGGGGGAGGCGCTCGTCCCGCACACCTTCGTCGACTACGACGCGGCGCCGCGCGAGTACGAACTGAGCGTCGCGCAGACGGTGCTGAAGGTGCACAGCAGGGTCGCCGACCTCTACAACCAGCCGATGAACCAGACCGAGCAGCAGTTGCGGCTCACGGTCGAGGCGCTGCGCGAGCGCCAGGAGCACGAGCTGATCAACAACCGGGAGTTCGGACTGCTCAACAACTGCGACTACGGGCAGCGGCTCCAGCCGCACGACGGGGCGCCCAGCCCGGACGACATGGACGAGCTGCTCTCGCGCCGCCGTGGATCGAAGCTCTTCCTCGCCCACCCGAAGGCCATCGCCGCCTTCGGCCGCGAGTGCAACCGGCGCGGGCTCGTCCCGGAGAGCGTCGACATCGGCGGCCACCACGTGCCCGCCTGGCGCGGGGTGCCGATCTTCCCGTCCAACAAGATCCCCGTCAGCGACGCCCGCACCACGTCGATCATCTGCATGAGGACCGGCGAGGCCGAACAGGGCGTCGTCGGCCTCCAGCAGACCGGCATCCCCGACGAGATCGAGCCGAGTCTCTCGGTCCGCTTCATGGGGATCGACGAGCAAGCGATCATCTCCTACCTGGTGACGGCGTACTACTCCGCCGCCATTCTGGTACCGGACGCCCTCGGAGTGCTGGAGAACGTCGAGGTCAGCCGCTGGCGCTGACCCCGAGTCACCCCGGGGGCCCGCCGGGCCCCCCCCCCCCCCCCCGCCCGGGCGCGCCCCCCCCCCCCACCCCCCGGGGCCCCGGGGCCCCCCCCCCCCCCCCCGCGGCCGGGCCGCCGCGCCCCCGCGGCCGCGCCCC
>NZ_JBIVUT010000025.1:0-151384 GCF_044757365.1 Streptomyces sp. NPDC091289 | reverse complement strand
GCGGCGGCTACATCGCCGACAGCAAGATCGACGGCGAGGTCGGACCGTACTCCCAGCAGCAGTGGTACACCCGCGACAGCTCGGTGGGCGGCTGGACCAACGCCGTGTGGAACATGACGTTCTCCGGTGTCCAGGGCGCACCCGCGGCGAGCTACCCGGAGCCGCCGTACACCACGCTGGACACCACGCCCATCTCCCGCGAGAAGCCGTTCCTCTACCTCGACGGGAACGACTACAAGGTCTTCGTGCCGCAGAAGCGTGAGAACGCGCGCGGCGTCTCCTGGGACGGCGGCGCCCAGCAGGGCGAGTCCATCCCGCTGAACCGCTTCTACGTCGTCAAGCAGGGCGCCACGGCCGCGACGATCAACGCCGCGCTCGCGCAGGGGCTGAACCTGCTGTTCACGCCCGGCGTCTACCACATCGACCAGACCATCAACGTGAACCGGGCCGACACGGTCGTCCTGGGCCTCGGCCTCGCCACGATCATCCCGGACAACGGCGTGACGGCGATGAAGGTCGCCGACGTCGACGGGGTGAAGCTGGCGGGCTTCCTCATCGACGCCGGCCCGGTCAACTCGGAGACGCTGCTGGAGGTCGGGCCGCAGGGCGCGTCCGCCGATCACTCGGCCAACCCCACGTCGCTGCAGGACGTGTTCGTGCGGATCGGCGGCGCGGGTCCCGGCAAGGCGACCACGAGCATCGTGGTGAACAGCGACGACACGATCATCGACCACACGTGGGTGTGGCGTGCGGACCACGGTGAGGGCTGGGGCTGGGAGACCAACCGGGCCGACTACGGCGTCCGCGTCAACGGCGACGACGTCCTGGCCACCGGCCTGTTCGTCGAGCACTTCAACAAGTACGACGTGGAGTGGTACGGCGAGCGCGGCCGCACGATCTTCTTCCAGAACGAGAAGGCCTACGACGCACCCAACCAGGCCGCCATCCAGAACGGCGACACGAAGGGCTACGCGGCCTACCGGGTCGACGATTCGGTCGAACAGCACGAGGGCTGGGGCATGGGCAGCTACTGCTACTACAACGTCGACCCGACGATCGTCCAGGGCCACGGCTTCAAGGCCCCGGTGAAGCCCGGCGTGAAGTTCCACAACCTGCTCGTCGTCTCGCTCGGCGGCAACGGCCAGTACGAGCACGTCATCAACACCACCGGCTCCCCCACCTCGGGAACGTCGACGGTCCCTTCGACCGTCGTCAACTTCCCCTGACCCGGGCCTCTTCGGCCCGGACCCGGTGACCCGGGAGCGGTGAGACGGTCCGGTGTCCGGCGGCCCGGACCGGCCTTGCCGCGAACGGAGGGCGGCCTCCGGTGGACGTAACTGTCTACCGGAGGCCGCCCGTTCGGCGTCTCGGGGGCGCCGCTCGGGCGCAGCCGTACGGTGTGCCGTCGCATGCGCAGATGCTCGCGCACCCCGGGGGAATGTAGCGTCGCGATCATGAAACCGTTGACGGGCACCACCACCGATCAGGCTCCGGCGGATCCGGCCGCCACCGAGGACATGCCGGCCACTCAACCCATCGGCTACTGGAGCGGCCGGGCTCACGCCGCGGTCACCCGGCAGTTGCGGGACGCCATGGCGAGGATCGACGTCACGCAGCCGCAGTACTGGGTGCTCAACCGGGTGAACAGCGGTCCCGCGGAGCCGAGTCGCGACGAGGTGATCAGTCAATTGACCTCCCTCGCCGACGGACCGTACGAGATCGCCAGAGTGATCGACCAGTTGCTGCACCGCGCATGGCTCCGCGTCGACGCCGAGCAACGCCTGCACCTCACCGAGGCCGGGGAGGAGGCCAGAGTCCGGTTGCGTGCGCTGGTGACCGAGCAGCGCGCCGTGGTCCACGAGGGCATCAGCGACGAGCAGTACGTGGCCGCGCTCAAGGTGCTGCGCAGGATGATCGCCAACGTCGAGGGGGACGGGTGAGTCCGGGAAGCGCCTCGCCGGTCGGGGCCGGAGAGTGCACCGGGTGTCCTCCATGTGGAGGGACGCGCATGTTCACGCCGTCGAGCTGTCCGGCCGTCAGCCATGGCAGACGGGTTCATCCAGTGGTACCGGGAAGCCGCGACCGCTGCGGCCTTCGCCGAACAGGTCGCTCTCTTCGCGGAGTTCGGGATCAGGATCGTGCATCCGGTCAGGGGTGCGGCCATGGTGCTCGACATCGAAGGTGACGACGTCCTGATGCGCCCGGAGGAGCTGGGCAGCCTGCTGGGCCTGCGCATCGCCTCCCTCACGTTCAATTGGTGGCTGACCTCGGACACGAATGTGATCGACGCCTACGCGCCCGAGGCCCTGGGCCGAGAGACGCAGACGCTGTGGCTGGACGGCCTCTGCCCCGACGAGGCGCAGCGCGTCGAGGCGGCCGTCGCCTCCGCCGCGACGCGCCTGCCCGTGCCGACCCGTGCCGTGATCGTCGACCGGTACGGGATCTCCGACCCCGACGACTGGGATGCGCTCGCGCTGTACGACGGGACGGACATCCCGGTCCTCCCGGACCGCGTGATCGCCCAGGAGCCGATCGCGGAGAGGATCCTGCGCGCCGCCGCCCCTGGCCTGACCCGGGAGGAGGAGGCGGGAGGCCTGGTCCGGCTGGCCCCCGTCCGCCCGGCGTAAGGTGGCCCCAGGTCTGGGCACCTTCACGACGGTGCGGCGTACGAACCCGCGTCGCGGCGGTGGGCGGTGGGCGGTCAGGAGCGGGACAGCAGCGCCCCGCCCGCGTACTGCGCCGACTCGCCCAACTCTTCCTCGATCCGGATCAGTTGGTTGTACTTGGCGGTGCGGTCGGAACGGGACAGCGAGCCGGTCTTGATCTGGCCGCAGCCCGTCGCCACCGCCAGGTCCGCGATCGTGGTGTCCTCCGTCTCGCCGGAGCGGTGGGACATCACGGCACTCCAGCCCGCACGGCGCGCGGTGGCGACCGTGGCGAGGGCTTCGGTCAGGGTGCCGATCTGGTTGACCTTCACCAGGACCGAGTTGCCGACGCCGGTACGGATGCCCTCGCGCACCTGCGCCTCGTCGGTGCAGAACACGTCGTCGCCGGTGAGCTGGCAGCGGTGGCCGACGCGGGCGGTCAGCTCGCGCCAGCCGTCCATGTCGTCCTCGGCCATCGGGTCCTCGATGGAGACGATCGGGTACGCGTCGATCAGCTTGACCAGGTAGTCGACCTGTTCGGAGGGGGTCCGGCGCACACCCTCGCCCGCGTACACGTACGCCCCGTCGCGGAAGAACTCCGACGAGGCCGGGTCCATGATCAGGCCGATGTCCGCGCCGGGACGGTATCCGGTGCGTTCGACGGCGCTCAGGACGAAGTCGAGCGCCTCCTCGGCGGTGCGCAGCGCGGGCGCGAAGCCGCCTTCGTCGCCGACGCCGGTGGCATGTCCGGCGGCGAGCAGGTCGCGCCGCAGGGTGTGGAAGATCTCGGAACCCATGCGGACGGCCTCCGCGAAGGTCTTCGCACCCACCGGCGCGATCATGAACTCCTGGAAGTCCAGCGGATTGTCGGCGTGCGCCCCGCCGTTGATGATGTTCATCATCGGCAGCGGCAGAAGGCGGGCGTCGGCGCCGCCCAGATAGCGGTAGAGCGGCTGGCGGTGGGCCGCCGCGGCGGCCTTGGCGGCGGCGAGGGAGACCCCGAGGACCGCGTTCGCACCGAGCCGGGACTTGCCGGGTGTGCCGTCGAGCGCGACGAGCGCGGCGTCCAGGCCCGCCTGGTCGTCCGCGTCGCGGCCCACGACCGCGGCCGCGATCTCCCCGTTGACGTGGGCGACCGCACGGTCGACTCCCTTGCCGTGCCACTGCCCGGCGTCCCCGTCGCGCAGCTCCACGGCCTCCCGGGCCCCGGTGGAAGCGCCCGACGGGACCGCCGCCCGGCCGAGGGACCCGTCGGCGAGGCGGACGTCGGCCTCGACGGTGGGGTTGCCCCGGCTGTCGATGATCCGGCGGGCGGTGACGGACTGGATGGCGGTGGGCTCAGCTGCCTTGTGGGCCATGCGAGGTCCTTCCGTAGTCACATGCCGCGGCACTGGTGCGACAGCGCCGGCGCGAGCCGCGACAGCGCAACTCTACAGCAATGCTGTTCAGATTGACTGTTTAGCTTTGCTGTTGAGCTTTGCTGTGCAGCTGTGCTGTGCAGGTGACCTGCACAGACTCGCTGGCGGCCGCGGGTTAAAGTGCCCTATGCCCACCCCGGAACCCGCCACCGTCGCCGCCGATCTGCGCACCGCCATGGGTAAACTCGCGCGGCGCGTGAAGCAGGAGGACCGGATCCCGCACGGCCAGGTCGCCGTTCTGGGCGTCCTCGACCGGGACGGGGCCATGACCACGAGCGACCTCGCAGCGGACCAGCGCGTGCGCCCCCAGTCGATGGCCCGTGCGGTCGGACTCCTCATGGACCAAGGTCTCCTCGTCCGCCGGGCGCACCCGACGGACGGCCGCAAGTCCCTCGTCGACCTCTCCGAGGCGGGGCGGGCGGCGCTCGGGGCCGAGCGCGACCGCCGGGCCGACTGGCTCGCCCGGGCCATCGACCTCGAACTCAGCGCGGAGGAGCAGGAAACGCTCGCGCACAGCGTCGCCTTGATGGAGCGGCTCGCCGCGTACTAGCGGGTGGCTGCTCGCGGGAACTCGCGGGAAAGCGCGTTGTCGGGGGCGTACGGATATGTCAGGGTCGCCCGGTGGACGCTTCGCGATGTGACCTTCTGCGCCGGCAGTTCGATCAGAGGGAGCCATCGGCTGGTTGCGTGAGCTCCGGGAGGCGTGGCCGGGCGTGCTGGAAGGCCTCGACGACGCGGCCCTCGATGCCACCGCCCCGTTCCCCTGGGAGCAGGACCCCGACCGCACCGTCGCGGACATGGCCGCATGGGTGAACGCCGAACCGATGAAGAACGTGGCGGAGATCGGGCAGCTCCGTATGCTGCGCGCGGCGTCCTCGGGCTGACCCACAGGCCTCGGCGTCCCCAACTGCCGTGAGGGGCATTGGGTTAGGGTCCCCTTATGACCGCTTCCCACCGGGGCCACACCGCCGACGCCGAGAAGCCCTTCGCCGCCTTCGGTCTGCCGGGCCGCCCCGGCACCGACGCGTTCTGGGCCGCGGCGCGGACGCCCGCGTCGATCCCCGTCGGCGACGGCTGGCGGACCCTCTTCCTGTGGCGCGGCGCCGAGGCCGTGCTCGACTTCGAGAGCTGGTCGCCGCCCGTGCCGCTGCTCCGCTGGGAGGGTACGGACTGCTGGTACGCCGAAGTGCCCATGCCGGCGCGGCTGCGGGTGACCTACCGCGTCCTCGTGGGCGACGCGGCCCACGCCGATCCGTTCAACCCGGCCGGCGCGGGCGGCGACCGGTCCATCGCCGCGACGCCGGACGCCCCGCCGCAGCCGCACTGGCCGGACCTCGGGGCGGACGATGTGCTGCCCCTCCCCCGCACTCGGATCCGCTGGAACAGCGACCGGCTCGGCGGGCGGCGCACCGTGCGGGTCCATCCCGTGGGCGGTGGCGGTCCTGTGGTGCTGCTGCTCGACGGGGACGACTGGCTGCATCTGCACCCGGCCGTGACCGCCTTCGACGCCGCCGTCGCCGCGGGTGACCTGCCCCCGGTCACTCTCGTCTTCCTGCCGGCCAAAGACCGGGAGGCCGAGTTCGGCTGTCGCCCCGCGCTGTGGGAGGCGGTCCGGGACGAACTGCTGCCGCTGGTGGGCGGCTGCGGGGTGCCGGCCGACCTGGACCGGCTGGTGGTGGCCGGGCAGAGCCTGGGCGGGCTGAGCGCGCTCTACGCGGCGCTGGAGTTCCCGGAGCTGGTCTCGCGGGTCGCCTGCCAGTCGGGGTCCTTCTGGTGGGCGCCCGGAGCCGTGAACCTGCCGGATCCGCTGGGCGGGACGGTCGGCGGTGCGATCGTCGAGCGGCTGCGCCGGGGCGCCGACCTGTCGCGGCTGCGGTGCGCGTTCGACGTCGGGGAGCACGAGCGCCCGATGCTGCCGCACTGCGAGCTGACCGAGACGCTGACCGAGGAGGCCGGCGCCACGGTGCGGGTGTCGCGTTCGGCGTCGGGGCACGACCGGGCGGGCTGGCGGCACGCCCTGCTCAGGGATGTCGCCTGGGCGCTCGGCTGAGCCACCACCGGGAGGGGCGGCGGCTCAGCACTGGCCGGTGGCTCAGCACTGGCCGGTGGCTCAGCACTGGCCGGTGGCTCACCTGGCCACGGCCAGGCAGTACGCCTCGTCCCCCGCGAGCAGGTTGCGGTGGGTGTCCTCGGCGGTGATGACGCCCCCGTCCAGGACGAGCACCCGGTCCGCCGCGTCCAGGAGCGCCGGACTGCTGGTCAGCACGAGCGTGGTGCGGCCGCGACGCAGCTTGGCAACGTTGCGCGCGATGAGCTGTTCGGTGACCGCGTCGACGGCCGTCGTCGGATCGTGCAGCACCAGCACCTCGGTTTCGGCGGCCAACGCCCGCGCCAGGGAGAGCCGTTGGCGCTGTCCGCCGGAGAGGTTCGCGCCCCGGTCGCGGACCGCGTAGTCGAGCCCCTCGCGGTGGAGGGCGACGACGTCGGTGAGCATGGACGCCTCCACGGCCTCCGCGATCGACCGCCCACTGCCCGACGGGTCGATGTTCGTCCGGAGAGTGCCGGCGAAAATCTCCCCGTCGTACGGGTTCACCAGCAGGTGTTCGCGGACCGCCTCGATCGACAGGTCACCGAGCTCCCGGCCGCCGACCCGCACCACTCCCCCGTACGCCTTAGGGGCGACGTTCACCGCGAGGACGGCGGCGAGTTCGGCCGCCGCGCGCGGTTGATAGGCGGCGATGGCCACGAACTCACCGGCCGGAACGGTGAACTCGATCCCTTGGAGCGTCCCGTGGCGTACGCCGTCGACCTCCAGGTTCCCGCCGGGCTCGGGGCGCTCGGGCCCCGGCGTCGTCACGGGCGGCGCGGTGAGGACCAGGGCCATCCGCTCGGCCGAAGCGCGGGCCATCATCACGTACTTGGGCATCTCGGAGAACATCTTGAGCGGCTCCATGATGAACTGCGCGAGGCCCACGGCCATGACGAGTTCCCCGATGGTGATCCGCCCCTCGAACGCCAGCCAGCCCGCCGTCAGGGAGACGGCCGCGGCGAGGACCGCGTTGAGGGCCAGTGCGGTGCCCGCGTACGTCCCGTTCACCCGGGCGACGGTGATCGCCTGGCGCTTGGCGTCCGTGCTGACCTTGCGGTAGGCGCCGAAGGCGGCGTGGTTGCCGCCGAAGCCGTGCAGTGGGCGCAGCCCGATGATCAGGTCGGCGACCTTGGCGCCGGCCCGGGCCACCCGGGCCTGCTGTTCCTGTGTGCTGGCCCCGATCCGCTTGGACAGCACGGCGAGGACCGACAGGATCGCGACGGTCCCCACGATGACCAGCAGACCGAGCCGGAGGTCGGCCAGGCTCAGGGCGACCGCCGCGACGACCACCGCGACCAGTGAACTGATCAGCAGCGGCACCACCTCGATGATGTCGGCGGTCTGGTCGGCGTCCTCGGTGGCGATGGTCAGGATCTCGCCGGACTTCAGCCCGTCCACGTCCCTGGCCACCGGCTGGAGCCCGCAGGCGGCCACCTGCACCCGCCAGCGGTGCGCCTCGGTCGTGTTGGCCTTCTGCAGCACGCGCATGCCGAACCGCCACGACAGGGACACCGTCGTGATGATCACGGCCAGCGAGCCGATCGAGACGCCGAGCGAACCGAGGCTGCGGTCCTGCATCGTGTGCTCGACGATCAGTCCGAGCGCGATGGGGAACGCGGTCTCGGCCGCCTGGTACAGGCCCATGAGGACGGTGCCCGCGATCATGGCGCCGATGTTGCGGCGCAGTGCCGTCCGCAGGATGGCGGCCCCCGGGCGGGGCCGTGTGGTGTCAGGAGTCTTCATCAGGGTCAGGAATTCTCATCAAGGTGGCGGGCAATCGCTTCCGGGGTTCGCAGGGTGAACAGATCGCGGATGGTGATGACAGGACCGTACTCGCGGCGGAGCAGCCCGATCAGCCGCACCGCCAGCATGGAGTGCCCGCCGAGGGACACGAAGTCGCTCACCGCGCTGACCTCGTCGTCGTCGAGGTCGAGCGCCTCGGCGAAGAACTCGCAGACCACACTCTCGGTCTCGGTCTCCGGGCCGCGCTCGCCCGCCGTGGTCAGGGCGCCGAGCGGCCTTGCCTCGGGCAGCGCCTTGGTGTCGGCCTTCCCGTTCACGGTCAGCGGGATGCTGTCGACCTGGGCGAAGTGCGTCGGGCGCAGGAAGTCCGGCAGTCCGGCGCCCACCTCGCCCGCGACCTGTGCGAGGTCGGCGGAGCCCGCCAGGACGAGATAGGCGGCCAGCCGGTACGCGCCGTCGACCCCCGGGTCGGGCTGGGCGACGGCGGCGACGAAGCGGACCGCCGGGTGGGCCGCGAACACGGCCTCGACCTCGCCGAGTTCGACCCGGTGGCCGCGGATCTTGACCTGCTGGTCGGTGCGGCCCAGATAGGCGATGTTCCCGTCGGGCCGGCGGATCACCAGGTCCCCGGTGCGGTACATGCGCTCCCCGGGTGCCCCGAACGGGCAGGCGACGAAGCGGTGCGCGGTCTGGGCGCTGCGGCCGAGATAGCCGCGGGCGATGCCGACGCCCGCCACGTACAGCTCGCCGGGGACCCCGTCGGGCAGCGGTCGCAGCCAGGGGTCCAGGACGTACACCTCGGTGTTGTCGATGGCCACCCCGACGACCGGGTCCTGGCACTCGAAGGTGCCGACGCCGAGGGTGTTGATGGTGTATTCGGTGGGCCCGTACAGGTTGTAGCCGACGGTGCCCTCGGTCTCGGCGAGCCGCTGCCACAGGGTCGGGGTGACGGCCTCGCCGCCCAGCAGCACCAGCGCGGGCCGCCGCTCGGGGTCCTCCAGGAGCCCTTCGGCCACCAACTGCTGGGCGTAGGTGGGTGTCACGTTGATGACGTCGATGCCGTGCTCGACGCAGTACTGCACCAGCCGGGGTGCGTCGCGGCGCAACTCCTCGTCACAGATGTGGACTTCGTGGCCGTCGGCGAGCCACAGCAGCTCCTCCCACGACATGTCGAACGCGAAGGACACAGTGTGCGCGATCCGGAAGACCCGGTGATCGTGCTCGGCGAGGACCGGCTCGAAGATGCGGCGCTGATGGTTGATCAGCATGTTGGTGAGCCCGGCGTACTCGGTCACCACGCCCTTCGGCTTCCCGGTCGATCCCGAGGTGTAGATGGTGTACGCGGGGTGGCGCAGGCGGTCCGGGTCGTCCGGCGCGAACGTCGTGTACGGATCCGCCTCCGGCAACGGGCGGTCCAGCTCGATGAGTTCGCCGGTCAGCCGGGGCGACACCGCGCTCACGGTGAGGATCACCTCGGGCCGGGCGTCCTCGACGATCGCCGCGATCCGCTCGTCGGGGTGGTCCAGCTCCAGCGGCACATAGGCGGCTCCGACGCGCAGGACCGCGAACAGCGCGGCGATCCAGTCGAGGGAGCGCGGGATCGCCAGGCCCACGGTGCTCTCGGGGCCGATGCCCCGCAGAGCGAGGACGCCCGCCACGGCCCGGCTGCGGTCCCGGAGTTCGGCGAAGGTCATGGTCGTACCGTCGGCGACGAGCGCGACCCGCTCGGGATCGCGGTCGGCCGCGAGGTCGAAGCGGTCGACGACGGTGTCGGTGCCGACCTCGGTGCGCACGGCGGGTTCGGGGTCCGGTCCCAGGCCGCGCAGTGCGCCCAGCGGGCCGGTCGCCCGTGCCAGGTCCTCCAGGACGCGCAGGTAGTCGTCGAGGAGGGCGCGGGCGCTGTCGGGGTCGCCATGGCGGTGTTCCAGCTTGACCGTGAGCCGGTCGCCGGGCGTGACGACCCAGGTGTAGGGGTAGTGGGTGGAGTCGTCGGCCTGCACGGAGGCGATGCCGTGGCGGGCGTTCATCGCGGCGAACGCGTCCAGGTCCAGGAAGTTCTGGAGCACGAACAGGTTGTCGAACAGGGTGTCGTGCCCGCCGGCCCGCTGGATCTCGCCGAGTCCCAGGTGCTCATGGTCCATCGCCGCCACCCGGGCCGCCTGCACGGCCGACAGATAGGCGTCGACCGAGTCGTCGGGCCGGGCCCGCGTCCACAGGGGCACGGTGTTGAGCAGGACGCCGACGATGTCGCCGTGCCCCTCGCCCTCGCGGCCCGAGACGGTGACGCCGAACACGGCGTCGGGTCGGCCGGTACGGGCTCCGAGGAGGAGACCGAAGGCGCCGGTCAGCACCGAGTTCAGCGTGACGCCCCGGTCCCGGGCCGTCGCGCGCAGCAGGTCCGTCAGCTCGGCGGAGAGGGTGTGCACGAGCGGTTGCGGCAGTTCCTCGCTGAGGGCCGGGGCCGGTCCGGCGAGCAGTGTCGGGCCGGGCAGGCCGGCCAGGTGGTCCGCCCAGAAGCGTTCCGATACGGCCGGGTCCTTGGCGGCGAGCGTCCGGGCGTACTCCTCGAAGCCCGGCACGGCCGGGGTCGCGTCCCACGGCTCGCCCGCGACGACGGCCTCGTACGCGTCGAACAGATCGCGCAGCAGGATCTCGCGGGACCAGCCGTCCCAGAGCAGCAGGTGGTAGCTGAGCAGCAGGCCGTCGTGGCCGTCGGGCCGGCGCACCACGGTCATCCGGACGAGCGGCGGCTCTCCGGGGTCGAAGCCGCGCTCGCGGTCCCGGCTGCGCAGGGCCTCGATCTCGGCGTCCGTCGCCAGGTCGACGGTGTGGACGGCGACCCGTCGGCCGGCCTTGAGGACCTGGACCGGGTTCCCGTCGTCGTCGGTGGTGAACCCGGCGCCGACGACGGGGTGGCGGGCGATCACGTACGCCATCGCCTCGGCCAGCGCGTCGGTGTCCAGGCGGCGGTCGAAGGTGAACCAGCTCTGGGCGACGTAGTGTCCGGCCACGCCCGCCATCTGGGCCTGGAAGAACAGGCCGCGCTGGAGCGGGGTGACCGGGGCCGTGCGCTCGGCCGTCGCGGACGCGTCGCCGAGCTGTTCCAGGGCGGCCAGCCAGTGTTCGGTGATCGCGTCGGGCACGCCCTCGGCGAGGGTGAAGTCCGCGTGGAGGGAGCCGGTGGTCTCGTCGGTCCAGGCGTTGACCTCGACGGCGTACGGGCTACCGCCCTGGTCGCCGCCGGTGATCCGCAGGGCCTCCGATTCGCCGCCCCGGCCGAGGTAGTTGAACAGGACCTGCGGCCGGGCGGTCAGCAACGGGGCCGTCTGCGGGTTCAGATACCTGAGCCGGCCGTAGACGACATGCCCGTCCTCGTCCGGCTGCCGCTCGGCGATCTCGCGGGCCGCGGCGACGGGGTCGGTGTGGGCGGTGAGGCGTACGGGGGCGATGGAGGTGAACCAGCCGACGGTACGGGAGTAGTCGTGGCCCTCCCGGGCCGGAACCCGGCCGTGCCGCTCCAGCTCGACGGCGAGGTCGGTGGGCTCGGGCTGGATCCGGGTCAGCGCGGTGCGCAGGGCTCCGCAGAGCAGCTCGGTGAGGCCGAGGCCGAGTGCTCCGGGCGCGCTGCGCGTGACCCGGTCGCTCGCCCCGGGCGGCAGGACGGCCGTCCGCTCGCGGAGGCTCTGGACCGTGGGCAGCAGGGGCGGGGCCTGGAGGGTGGTGATCCACTGGCCGAGGCCCTCGGCCGACTCCGCCGACCGTACGGCCAGCGCTTCGGCGTACGCGGCGTAGGGCGTGGTCGGCGGCGGCAGCGCGGCCCCGCTCAGGGCGGTGGCCAGATCGTCGAGGATGACCAGCCAGGACACCGCGTCCACGGCGAGGTGGTGGGCGGTGACGACCAGGGTGCGGCTCGCCGCGAGCCAGGAGAACGCGATGACGTCCCCGGCCTCGGGGTCCAGCCGTCCGGCGGCCTCATGGGCGGCGGCCGTCGCGTCGGCGGAGCTCTGCAGCACGACGGCTGCGACGGCGGCCTCGCGGGCGGGTTCGGTGCGCAGGGCCCACACGCCGTGCTCGACGTGCAGCCGCAGCCGCAGGGCCGGGTGGGCGGCCACGACGGCGTTCGCCGCGCGCCGGATGTCGGCGAGACCGGTTTCCTCGGCGACGGGCAACGCCCTGGCCTGGGCGAACCGGTCGAGCGAGCCGCCCAGTGCGCGTTGGCGCAGGATGATCGGCGTGAGGGGCAGGGGGCCGTCCTCGCGGCGGGAGGGCGCCGTCGTCGGCGCGGGTCCCGGGGTGCGCGTCGCGAGGTGGCCGGCGAGGGCGCGGGGCGTCTTGAACAGGAACACGTCCCGGGGCGCGATCGGCAGGCCGAGCGCCCGGGCCCGGTTGATCACGGTGATGGCGACGATGCTGTCGCCCCCGGCGCCGAAGAAGTCGGTGTCGGCGTCCACGGTCGCGCCGGGCAGGGCCTCGGCGAAGATGCCGGTCAGGGCGGTGAGGGCGGTCGAGGCGTCGGACGTGCCCGTGGCCGCCGGAGTGTCCGGCTGTGCGGCCCGCGCGGTGAGCGCCTCGCGGTCCAGCTTGCCGTTGACCGTCAGCGGCAGCACGTCGACCGGGAGCACCCGGCCCGGCACCATGTGCACGGGGAGCTTGGCGGAGAGCAGTGCGGTGAGGTCGGCGGGCGGCTCGCCGACGACGTGGGCGACCAGATGGTCGCCGCTGTCCGCCACGGTGACGGCCACATCGACGACGCCGTCCACCTCCCGTACAGCGTTCTCCACTTCGCCGAGCTCGATGCGGAATCCCTTGAGCTGCACCTGGTCGTCGGCGCGGCCCGCGAACTCCAGCTCGCCGTCGAGGGTCCGGCGGGCGAGGTCGCCCGTGTGGTACATGCGGGAGCCGTCCGCCGCGAACGGATCCGCCACGAACCGTCCGGCGGTGAGCCCGGGGCGGCCGAGGTAGCCGAGGGACACCTGGTCGCCCGCGACATAGATGGCGCCCACCCGGCCCGGCGGCACCGGTCGCAGCCGGTCGTCGAGCAGATAGGTGGTCAGGCCGGGGATCGGGCCGCCGATGGGGCTGGCGTCGTCGTCGCGGGCGAAGTCCTCGTCGCTAAGCACCCGGTGGGTGACATGGACCGTGGTTTCGGTGATGCCGTACATGTTGACCAGCTCGGGCGTCGCGGTGCCGTGCCGCTCGACCCAGCCGCGCAGCCGCCCGAGGTCGAGCGCCTCGCCGCCGAAGATGATGCGGCGCAGCGCACCGGCCGGTTCGCCGGAGCGCAGATCGGCCTCGATGAACTGGTAGAAGGCGGACGGGGTCTGGTTGAGGACGGTCACACCGCGTTCCCGGACCAGCCGGTGGAAGTCGACGGGCGAGCGGGTCAGCCCGTAGTCCGGCACCAGCAGTTCGCCGCCGCGCGCGAGTGCGCCCCACAGCTCCCAGACGGCGAAGTCGAAGGAGAACGAGTGGAATTGGACCCAGACGTCGTCGGGGCAGAAGTCCATGTCCGGCCGGGTGTTGGCGAGGAGCGCCGTCACGGCGGAGTGCGGGACGACGACGCCCTTGGGCCGGCCGGTGGAGCCGGAGGTGTAGATGACGTACGCCGGGTCGCCCGGGCGGACCTCGGGGACGGTGGTGTCCAGCGGGAGGTCGTCGCCCTGGACGATGACGCGGGCGCTCACGCCCGCGCGGTCCAGCAGCCGGGTGAAGCGGCCTTGCTGCTCCCGGTCGACGAGGACGACCTGCGGGGCGGCGTCGGCGAGGATGTACTCCAGCCGTTCGTCCGGGTACGCCAGGTCCAGCGGGACGTACGCGCCCCCGGCGGTGACGACGGCGACCAGGGCGACGACCTGTTCCAGGGAGCGTGGGACGGCGACGGCGACCCGCTGCCCGGGGCCGACCCCGGCGGCACGCAGGGCGGCCGCCAACTGCGTCTTCGCGTCGGACAGTTCGCCGTACGTGAGGGAGCGGGCGCTGCCGTCCAGGGCGCACTGGGTGACGGCGGTGGCCGCCGGGTCGCGGTGTGCGGCGGCGTCGAACAGCTCGCCCAGGGTCGACGGGGTCACCCGTTCCGGGGTCCGGCCGGTCGCGGGGGCCAGTGTGTCGACCGGGGCGTCGGGGCGGTCGAGCAGCTCGGTGAGGCTCCGGGTGAAGGTGCGCAGGATCGCCTCGGCACCCGCGGGGCGCAGGAGTTCACCGTCGTAGATCAGGTTGAAGCGCGCGCGGCCGTCCGGCGAGCGCTCGACCACGAGCGTCAACGGGTAGTGCGGGGCACCCTCGTTGACGATGTCGGTGATGGTGAGGGTGTCGTCCGGTCGGCGCAGGGCGTCCACGTCGGTGGCGACGTCGAACACCACCAGGGTGTCGAAGAGGGAGCCCTGTCCGCTCTGCCGGCCGATCCGCGCCAGGGAGACGTGCTGGTGCGGCAGCACCGCACCCTGGTGCAGCTTCACCGCGTCGAGCAGCTCGCCCGCGGTATCGTCCGGGGACCAACGGGCGCGCACCGGAATGGTGTTGATGAAGAGGCCCACCATGTCGCGGATGCCGGGGACCTCGGCGTCGCGGCCGGAGACGGTGGAGCCGAAGACGACGTCCCTGCTGTGCAGGAGCCCGCCCAGGGTCGCCGCCCACGCGCTGTGCACGGCCACGCTCAAGGACACTCCGGCCGAGCGCGCGGCCACGTCGATGTCGTCGGCGGGTTCGACCGCGATGTCGGCGAACCGTTCGGAGGGGGTGTGGCCCTCGGCGACCAGGGAGGGGCCCGGCAGTCCGGCGAGCTCCTCGCCCCACACCCGGTCGCTCTCGTCCTGGTCGCGTCCGGCGAGCCAGTCCACATAGTCGCGGTAGCCGCCGGTCGCGTACACGGATCCCGGCGCGTGGTACTCGGCCAGCAGCGTGCGGAGCATCGGCGGCACCGACCAGCCGTCCGCGATGATGTGGTGCACGGTCTGCACCAGGACGGTGCGGCCCGCGCCGGCGCGGATGAGCGTGTAGCGCATCAGGGGGCCGGTGGCGAGGTCGAACCCGGCCCGGCGGTCCCGCTCGGCGAGGTCGCGGATCTCCTCGTCGGTGAGGCCGGGGCGGTCCAGCGCGGTGAAGGGCGCGCTCCTGCCGCTCTCGACGACGGAGACGACCCGGCCGTCCGCGAGGGCCGTGAACCGGGCGGCCAGGTTGGGGTAGAGCGTGAGCAGCCGGGTGGCCGCCGCCGCCAGCCGGTCGGCGTCCACATCGCCGTCGAGCGTGAGCAGTTGCTGCTCGACGTAGCTGCCCGTGGCGTCGTCGTCGAAGACGGAGTGGAAGTAGAGGCCCTCCTGCAGCGGGGTGAGCGGCAGGATGTCGTGCAGCGCCGGGCTGTCCAGGGCGTCGACGTCGGCCTGGGTCAGCGGCACCAGCGGGAAGTCGCTGGGGGTGTGGCCGCCCTCTTCGAGCGCGGCGAGTGCGGTGAGGGCCGAGCCGAAGTGGTCGCCGAGAGCGGTGATGTCCTCGTCGGTGAACACGCCCTCGGGCCAGGAGATGGTGGTGGCCAGCTCGTAGGCGCCGTTCGCGTCGGGTTCGGCGATCGCGTTGAACTCCAGGGCGCGCGGCAGCCGCATCAGCGGGTCGCGCTTCTCGCCCAACTGCCCGGTCGTTCCGGTCGGTTGCCAGTTCTCGGAGCCGCCCGCGTCGAAGCGGCCCAGGTAGTTGAAGAGCACCTGCGGCGCGGGGGCGGCCGGTCCGTCGCCGGTCAGATAGCGCAGGGCGCCGTAGGAGAGGCCGTTGCCCGGGACCCGGGCGAGGTCCTCCTTGACCGCCTTGAGGGCGGCTGTGAGGTAGCCGGGCGCGGTGAGGTCGCTCGCCGTGCCGGGGTCCACGGTGACGGGGAAGAGGGTGGTGAACCAGCCCACGGTGCGCGACAGTTCGGGTTCAAATCCGGCCGCGTCCGCGACGAAGCGGCCCTCACGGCCGTGCCCTTCCAGCTCGATGTGGGCGAACGTCTGGCCCTGTCCCCGGTCGCGGCGCCACCGGGCGAGGGCGACGGCCAGCGCGGTCAGCAGGACGTCGTTGACGCCCGCGTGGAACTTCGCGGGGATCTCGCCGAGCAGCGCCGCCGTGACCCCTGATCCGACGGTGACGGTCCGGGTCCGCTCCCGTTCCACGGTGTCGGTCGCGGTGAGGGCACGCCTGCCGAGCGGCGCGTCGGCGGCGGGCAGCGGCCTCGCGTAGTGGGTCCGGTCCGGGGCGAACGGCGTGCGGCCCAGCAACTGGGTCCAGCGCCTGAACGACGTGCCCACCGGGGGCAGTTCGACGGGTTCTCCCGAGGAGTGCTGACGCCAGGCGGTGGCGAGATCGTCCATCAGGATCCGCCAGGACACGCCGTCGACCACCACATGGTGGGCGACCAGGACGAGCTGCCGTGCCGCGCGGCGCCAGACGGCCCGCAGCATGACGCCGTTGTCCGGGTCGAGCGCCGTGGTGGCGAGGGCGACGCACTCGGTCAGTGGGGCGTCGCTCGGCTCCCAGCAGGGGGCGGTCCGCCCGGCCGGCGGGATGTCGAAGCCCCAGCGCTCGCCGCGTACCAGCTTGGCGCGGAGCATGTCGTGCCGGGCGAGAACGGCGGCGAGGATGTCGTCGAGGGCTTCGGCGGTCAGCTCCGCCGGGGTGTTGAGGACGACGGACTGGACGAAGCCGTCGATCGCGTCCGTGGTCTCGCCGAGCCACTGCACGATGGGCGATCCCACGACGGAGCCGGTGCCGACGTCGCCGTGGTCCACGGCGGCGGCCTCACGGCTCGCCACCGCCGCCAGCGCCCCGACGACGGTATGGGTGAAGATCTGGCGTGCGCTCACATGGAGGCCGGCCTCGCGCAGGGCGCTGAGCAGGGAGATCGCCAGGATGCTGTCCCCGCCGAGCTGGAAGAAGTCCTGGTCCACGCCGACCTCGTCCAGCCGCAGCACCGCCGCGACGGCCTCGCACACCAGGCGCTCGTTCTCGGTGGCGGGCGCCACGGCGGCTCCGGTGCCCACGGAGGGTTCCGGGAGCGCGTTCCGGTCGATCTTGCCGTTCGCGGTGAGGGGGAACTCCGTCAGCACGACCAGGTGGGCGGGCACCATGTACTCGACCATGTGGGCGGCGGCCCAGGCCGTGACCGCGTCCGCGTTCAGCTCCTCGTGGCCGGCGGACGGGATGACGTAGCCGACCAGATAGGTGCCGCCCGCCGTGTTCTTCTTCGCGACGACGCAACTGTGCCGTACGCCGGGGTGTTCGGCGAGGCCTGCCTCGACGTCCTCGATCTCCAGCCGCATCCCGCGGATCTTGATCTGGTTGTCGGCGCGGCCGAGGAAGTCCAGCGACCCGTCCGGGGCGTACCGCGCCAGGTCGCCGGTGCGGTAGAGCCGGGATCCGTCCGAGGCGAAGGGGTTGGCCACGAAGCGGGAGGCGGTGAGGCCGGGTGCGCCCACGTATCCGCGTCCCAGGAGGAGGCCTCCGGCGTACAGTTCGCCGCCGACGCCGACCGGTACGGGGCGCAGTTCGTCGTCGAGGACGTAGAGCTGGGTGTTGGGGTTGGCCCTGCCGATGGAGGTCGACAGGCGTTCGGCGGCGCCCCGGTAGATGACGTGGGAGACGCCGATGGTCGTCTCGGCGGGTCCGTAGCCGTGGTAGAGCGGGATGTCGAGCCGGGCGCGGAAACGCTCGTACAGCTCCGGGGTGAGCACCTCGCCGCCGCACCAGACGTGCCGCAGGCTGTCGAGGCGGCCGGAATCGCCCGCGATCTCCAGGAGGACGTCCAGCATGGACGAGACCAGGTAGGTGAAGGTGACGCGCTGTTCGGCGATGACGCCGAGCAGATGGTGCGGGTCGCGTTCGCCGCCGGGCCGCAGGATCACGAGGCGGCCGCCGGTGACGAGCGGCAGGAAGATCTCGTTGATGGAGATGTCGAAGGAGAGCGGGGCCTTGAAGAGCGACGCGTCGTCGTGGCCGAAGTGGAGGATCTCGCCGGACTGCCAGAGCAGGCGCTCGCTGATCGCCTCGTGCCGGATCATGGCGCCCTTGGGCCGTCCGGTGGAGCCGGAAGTGAAGATCACGTAGGCCAGGGCGTCGCCGGGGACGGTCGCGTCGGGCGCGTCCGCCGGATGGGCCCCGTACTTCCAGTCGCCGAGGTCGACGGCGACGGCGTCCGGTTCCCCGGCACCGGCCTTGCCCGTGGCGTCGAGCTGCAGCACGACCCGGGCGTCCTCGGCGACGACGGCCCGGCGGGCGGCCGGCCACTGGGGGTCGAGGGGGACGAACGCGCCCCTGGCCTGGAGGGCGGCGAGGAGGCCGATGACCATCTCGGCGGAGCGGCCGAGCGAGATACCGACGACCTGTTCGGGTTCGAGGCCGCGCTCGAGGAGGTGATGGGCCAACTGGGCCGACTGTTCGGCTGCTTGCCGGTACGTCAGTGAGCGGTGCTCGTCGACGATCGCGACGGCGTCCGGCCGCAGGCGCGCCTGTTCGCGGAACATCTCCATGATGGTCGGGCGGGGCCGGTCGGCCCGGGTGTCGTTCCACCGGGCGAGCTCCTCGATCCTCGCCCGAGGACCGGAGGGGCCTATGGCGCCGACGGGCCGGTCCGGGAAGTCCGCCAGGTCGTCCAGTGCTTGCTGCGCGTCGGCACGGTCGACGCCGGGCGGCACCGTGATGTGGAGACTCTCCGCGTCGGTCTCCCAGGCCCCCGTCCCGCTCCCGCCGTTGTGGATCCATCCGAGGAGGTCGGGGAAGGGCGTGGCGGGGGTGAGGTCCATGCCGGCCGGGCCGGCGCCGGTCGCCCAGTACGCGAGTCCGACGGCGCACGCCTCGACCACGGTGCGGTCGCTGTAGTCGCCGATCCGCCGGCGTACGGTGGCCAGCCGGGCGGGGGACAGCAGTACGCGCGAAGCGCTCGGTTCCGTCATCGACGTCTCAGCATCCTTCCGAGGTATGCGAGTTGACCTGGCCTGGGGCCGGTTTGCCTAACTTCCTTCTCGCCACGCACGCCACAGCCGGGCGTACCGGCCGCCCAGCTCCACCAGCTCGCTGTGCGTTCCCTCCTCGACCACGCGCCCCTCGTCCAGCACGGCGATCCGGTCCGCGGCCATCGCCTGGGTCAGGCGGTGGGCCACGAACAGCGTGGTCCGGCCGGAGCAGGCGGCCAGCACGGCGCGTTCCAGCTCGGCGGCGCCCTCGCTGCCCGCCTCGGCGGTCGACTCGTCGAGCACGACCACCGGTGACCGGCTGAGCATCAGCCGGGCCAGGGCGATCTGGGCGACCTTGGTGACGTCCAGGCGCTCGCCGCCCTCGCCGACCATGGCGTGCAGACCGTCGGGGAGCAGTTCGACCCAGGCTCCGGCGCCGACCGTACGCAGCGCGTCCAGCAGTTCGTCGTCGCTCGCGTCGGGTGCGGCGAGCCGCAGGTCGTCGGCGAGCGGACCGGAGAACACATGGGTCTCCTGGGTCAGGATGCTCACCAGGGCGCGGGCCCCGGCCTCGTCCATGGTCGCGAGGTCGTGCGTGCCGATGCGCACCGACCCGGCCTGCGGTCTCCCGATGCCGGCGATGAGTGCGGCCAGGGTCGACTTGCCGGCGCCCGTCGCCCCGACCAGGGCGAGCGAACCGCCGGCCGGAATGGACAGGGACACCTCCCGCAGCACCGGGTCCTCGGACCCGGGATAGCTGAAGGTCAGCCCCTCCACCGTGACCGGGTACGGGGCGACGTCGGCGGGCAGGACGGAACCGTCGCCCACCAGCCGCTCCTCGGAGGGCTCGTGGAACACACCGACCAGGCGGGTGAGGCTGGCGCCGGACTTCTGCGCCTCGTCGAAGGTGAACATGATGGCGCCCAGCGGGGTGAACAGGCGGTGGAACATCAGCGGGGCGGCCGACACCTCGCCCAGGGTGGCGGCGTCCGCCTCCAGGAGGGCGTAACCGACGACCAGGATCAGGACGAGGCCGATGAACTCGGCCCGGTTCTCCCGGCCGACGAACCGCCCGAAGAAGCGGAACACCTCGACGCCGAGGTTGCGCACCCGCCAGGACTCGTCGGTGACCTTCTCGCGTACGGCGCCCTCCAGGCGGTACGCCCGGACCGTGTCGATCCCGTTGAGTCCGCTGATCAGCGCCTGGGCACGGTCGGCCTGGGCCACCCGCTGCTTGCGGTAGAGGGGCGCGGAGCGGGGCAGGTACCAGCGCAGCGCCAGTGCGTACGCGGGCAGGGCGCAGGCTCCGGCCAGGCCGAGCCGCCAGTCGAGTCCGAACATGCCGATCGTCGCGATGGCGACCAGGACACCGGCCGAGAACACAGTGGGGATGGCCGTCCGGATGCCCTTGGAGATGACGGCCACGTCGTCGCCGACGCGGGACAGCACGTCCCCCCGGCCGACCTCTTCGACGCGTGAGCTGGGCATCCCCAGCACGGCGCGGACGGCTTGTTCCCGGAGCCGTGCGAGGAGTTCGGCCCCGAGCTTCCCGATCAGGAAGGTGGAGGCCGCGGTGGCCGCCGCGCCGAACAGCGCGGCGGCCACCATCAGCACCCCGACGGTGAGCAGTATCGAGCGTGATTCACCGCCGACCACCCCGTCGACGACCCGGCCGAGCAGCAGCACGGGCAGCACTTGGAGCGCGGCTCCGGCCACCGTGGTGAGGACGGTGGAGGCCGTCAGCCACGGGGCCTGCCGGCAGTGCCGGGCCACCCAGCGGGAGGCTTCGCCTCCGGTGGCCGTGTGCAGGGTCGTGGGGGCGACGCGGGTGTCGGTGGCAGTCACACGGAGACCAAATCTCGCCGGGGAGCGGGGCGGCGGGTCGTCATCTCTACTTGACCGACGTGACGAGCTCGTCGATCGCGTACGGCAGGGAGAGCAGGGTGCCCTGGGACATCGCCGCCCCGATCGCGGGGCCCTCGCTGTCCAGCAGGTAGGAGACGTTGCCGTTCTTGACGGCGGGCAGGTTGTTGAACAGCTCGAACTTCTTGAGCGCGTCCGTGTCCGCCTTGTCGTTGATGACGAAGATGCGGTCGACGTCGATCAGGTCGATGCGCTCGGGCGAGAGTTCGGTGGAGAAGTTGCCGTCCGCGATCTTGTCGATCTCGGTCTGGTAGGTGAATCCGGTGCCCGTCACGAGCCGGCCACGTACATCGGTGGAGGTGAACGCCGAGATGGAGTCCTTGTACCAGGACAGCGCGACGGCGGTCTTACCGCCGAACTCGGGGTGGTCCTTCTTGGCGGTGTCCAGCTTGGTCTGGATGCCCTTGACCAGTTCGGCGCCCTCCTTCTCCTTGCCGAGCGCCTTGGCGATGTGCACCGCGTTGTCCTGCCACGGGGCGCTGAAGAGTTCCTTCTCGCCCTTGGTGCGGCCGACGGTCGGGGCGATCTTGGAGAGCTTCTCGTAGGCCGCCTTGTCGACCTCGGAGTAGACCGCGATGATCAGGTCCGGGCGCAGGGAGGCGATCTTCTCGAAGTTGGGGCCGGCGTCGCCGTTCTTCATGACGACGTCGGGGCGGGTGTCGCCCCACTGGTCCTTCACCCAGGGCCACTGCGTGTTGATGTCGGGCGACTGGCCGGTGGGGTTCGGGTACTGGTCGACCATGCCGACCGGCTTGATGCCGAACGCCAGGACGGCCTGGTCGTCGGTGTAGCCGACGGTGACGACCCGCTTGGGTGCCTTGGCGACCTCGGTGGATCCGAACGCGTGCTCCACGGTGACCGGGAACGCTCCCTCGGCCGCGGCCGGGGCGTCGTCGTTCTTCTTCTCGTCCGCCGAGTCGCTGCCGCATCCCGCGAGGAGACCGACGCCGAGGGTGGCGGCGGACACGGCCGCGGCCAGCCGCTGCCACGGCTTCACCAGCGTCGTTCTATGGAGAGACATCCGGAATCCCTTGCTTTCGCGCTGTCCACTGCGCCCCGGTATGAGGGCAGCCAGACTGTACCCCGAGCAAGTGAGGTCAGCCTAGCCTTACTGGATAACTTTCCACTGGTCAGGATGAGTTGGCCCATGCCCCGGGGAACCAGCAGTTCCGTAACATCTCGTGAGCATCTGTCAGCTCCCGTCGCGGGTTGCCGTCTGCGGTTCGAGCCGGACGTGTGCCCGGCCGATCGGCACGATGAGCGGCCGGTCGCCCACCGGGTCGTCGATCACCTTGGCCTGCAGCCCGAACGCCTCGTACAGCAGCTCGGCGGTGATCACGTCCCGGGGGTGTCCCTGCGCCAGGATGGCCCCGGCTCGCATGACGACGAGGTTGTCGCTGTAGCGCGTGGCCAGATTGAGGTCGTGCAGCACCATGACGACGGTGCAGCCCGACTCGTGCAGATCGTCGACCAGGTCGAGTACGTCGATGGCGTGCGCCAGGTCGAGATACGTGGTCGGCTCGTCCAGCAGCAGGAGATCGGTGCCCTGGGCGAGGGTCATCGATATCCATACGCGCTGGCGTTGCCCACCCGACAGCGAGTCGACGGGCCGGTCGGCCAGATCCGCCACCCCCGTCATGGCCAGCGCGCGCTGCACCACGTCCGCGTCGTCCGACGACCACTGCCGCAGCCAGCTCTGGTGCGGGTGGCGTCCTCGGGCGACCAGGTCGGCGACCGTCAGCCCTTCCGGGGCGACCGGCGCCTGCGGCAGCAGCCCGAGCTTCTTCGCCACGTCCCTGGTGCGGAGCCTGCCGATGTCCTCGCCGTCCAGTACGACGGTGCCACCGGCCGGTTTGAGGAGGCGGGTCAGGGTGCGCAACAGGGTGGACTTCCCGCAGCCGTTGGGGCCGATGATCGTGGTGATCACCCCGGGCGGAATGGCCACGTCGAGCTGGTCGATGACCGTCCGGTCGCCGTACCCGACGGTGATGCCCCTGGCGGCCAGCCGTGCGACGTCCTTGACGCCCGCATCGGCCTTGACGGTGAACTGAGCGGCCACAAGCCCCCCTTACTGAGGTTCGCCTTACTTCTTACCATCTACCGCAGGTTCGCCCGTACCAACAGGTAGACGAGGAACGGGCCGCCGATCACGGCGGTGACCACGCCGACCGGCAGACCGATCGGCAGCGCCGCTCGGGCCACCAGGTCCGAGCCGATCAGCAGCAGCGCGCCCACCAGGCCGGAGGCGATGATCGGCGGCGTCGGCCACCTCGCCAGGCGCATCGCCACCTGGGGCGCGACCAGCGCGACGAACGGGACCGGTCCCGCCGCGCTCACCCCCACGGCGGCCAGCAGGACGGCGCAGAGCAGCAGGACGGCCCGCACCCGGCCGAACCGCACGCCCAGCCCGGCGGCGACGTCGTCGCCGAGGTGCATCGGCTTGAACGGGAAGGCCACGGCGGCCACGACGACGAGCAGGACGAGGGTGCACCAGAACGCCACCCGGACCTCGTCCCAGGACCGGTTGTCCAGCGAGCCGACCAGCCATACCTGGGCGCGCGCCACGTCCCGGATGTCGGCCGAGACCAGCAGCCAGGTCGTGATCGCCTGCATCATCGCGGTCACCGAGATGCCGATGAGGATGAGCCGGAAGCCGTCGATGCCGCGCCGCCAGGCGAGGAAGTACACCAGGAGCCCCGTGCCGAGACCGCCCAGGAGGGCCGCCGTCGGCAGCCCGACCGAGCCGGCGATCGTCGCGGCGGTCCCGCCCGTCGCCGTCACCAGGAACACCGCGACGGCGCCGGCTCCGGCGGTGATCCCGAGGATGTCGGGACTGGCGAGCGGGTTGCGTGCCACGGACTGGGTGATGGCCCCGGACATGCCCAGGGCGATCCCCACGATGAGGCCGGCCAGCGCCCGGGGCATCCGGAGGTCCATCACGACGAATTCGTCGACCTGTTCGCCCTGGCCGAAGAGGGTGGCGATGACCCGGGAGAGGCCGATGGGGAAGTCCCCGATGCTGATGGAGAGGCTGAAGACCAGGAAGGCCGCCGCCGCGAGCACCAGCGTGACCAGCACGAGCCAGGGCCGCCAGACGAACGACATCTGGCCGAGCCGTACGCCCGGCGGCATCGACGCTTTCGCTTCGGTCCCGTTCATGGACTCCGGGGCTTCCTTCATGCGCTCGTGAACCTGCCTCATGCGCTCCTGAACTTCCCTCGCCACACCAGGACCGCGAAGAAGGGGGCCCCGAGAAGGGCGACCACGACGCCCGATTCCAGTTCGCCCGGCCGCACGACCAGCCGGCCCACGATGTCGCAGACCAGCAGGACGCAGGAGCCGAGCAGACCCGCGTACGGCACCAGCCAGCGATAGTCGGGGCCGGTCAGATAGCGGGCCACATGGGCCACCATGAGCCCGAGGAAGGCGATGGGCCCGCAGGCCGCCGTGGCGGCGCCCGCCAGCAGCGTGATGGCGACGATGCCGATGGTCCGGCTCGCCGCGATGTTCACTCCCAGACCGCGCGCCACGTCGTCGCCCAGATTGAGCAGGTTGAGGGCGGGCAGCGTGATCAGCGCCAGGACCAGGCCGACGGCGATGAATCCCGTCACCGGCCAGATGACGTCGAATCCGACACCGGCGACGGAGCCCGCGTTCCAGAACCGCAGTGCGTTGAGCGACTTCTGGTCGGACAGCGCCACCGCCGTGGTCATCGCCGCGAGGAACACCGTGACGCCCTGACCGGCCAGGGCGAGGGTCAGCGGGTTGCCCGCGCCCCTGCCGATGCTCGCCAGGCCGAAGACGACGGCGCCGGCGACGCCCGCGCCCACGAAGGCGAACCAGACGTACTGGAACGGGTTGGTGAACCCGAACAGGGCGATGACCGACACCACGGCGAAGGAGGCTCCGGCGTTCACCCCCAACAGCCCGGTGTCGGCGATGGGGTTGCGCGTGTACCCCTGGATCAGTGCCCCGCCGACCCCCAGGGCCAGGCCCGCCACGATCGCGAGGACCGTCCGGGGCACGCGCACGGTCTGCACGATGAGCCGGATCTCGGTGAGCTTCTGGTCCGGGTCGGGCTCCGCGAACAGCCCGTGCCAGACCTCGCCGGGGCTGAGCGCGCGCGCCCCGACGGCCAACGACACCGTTGCCGCGATCACCAGCGTCACCGTGAGGACGCCCAGCCCCACGACCCGACGTCTGCGGGTGTCCGTCGTCCCCCCTGGCACGGGGCGCTCCACTGCGGTGGTGAACATGTCGACGAACGATATCCCTTTGATCGGATCGGTTGCGCCCGGACCGCCCGGCAGGTCAGCGGGCGGTCCGGGCGCGGAACTCGCGGTGGGCAGGCGGCGCTTGTCGCCCCGCCGGACCCGCTCTAGCCGCCGGTGCTCCCGACGACCGGCCGGGAGGCGTCGGAGGTGGATTTGACCCGGCGGCCGAGCAGCGAGTCGAGGATCTCGCCGACCCGTATCGCGGTGTTGGAGAGCAGCGAGGTGGTGATGCCGTGCGTGTGCTCCGTACCGCCCTGGAGGTAGATGCCGCACCGCAGGCCGGGGTCGGTCGCGATCCGGTAGTCGCGCTCCACGCGGACACGGCCCGCGTCGTCGCGCAGGCAGCGCTCGCCGACCTCGCCGAGGAGGCCGAGCGGATCGGCGGGGCTGTAGCCGGTGGCGAACACCACGACGTCGGCGTCCAGTTCCGACTCCTCGTCGGTCACCAGGGATTTCACGGTGGCGCGGACACTGTCGGGCTTCTCCTCCACTCCGGTGACCCGGGACACGTTGAGGAAGCGCAGCCGTTCGGTGCCGAGGACCTTCTCCCGGTACATCTGCCGGTAGAGGTCGTCGATCAGGTCGATGTCCACCACGGAGTAGTTGGTGTTGCCGTGGTAGGCCATCAGCCGGCTCTTGACCTCCTCGGGGGCTGCGAAGTAGTCGTCGACCGCGTCGGGGTCGAAGATCCGGTTGGCGAAACTGCTGTCGTCCGCGGGGCTGTAACCGTAGCGGGAGAAGACCGCGCAGACCTCGGCGCCGGGGAACCGGCGGTGCAGATAGGCGACGTTCTCGGCGGCGCTCTGCCCGGCGCCGACGACGACGAACCGCGAGGGAGAGGGCGAGGCGCTCTCCAGGGCGTCGACCTTCCGCAGCAGGTCGGAGTTGTGCCAGACCCGGTCGCCGCGTTCCACGCCTTCCGGCATGAGGGGGCGCAGGCCGGTCCCGATGACGAGGTTGCGGGCCCGGTGGACCGCGAGTCCTTCCGCGGACCGCACGGTCACGTCCAGGTACTCCACGGTCCCGTCGTGGACATACGGCGTGACGGCGACGACTTCGTGGCCGTAGGAGACCAGGTCGTCGACCTTGGACGCGGCCCACTCGAAGTAGTCGTGGAACTCCACCCGCAGCGGGAAGAGGTTCTTGTGGTTGATGAAGTCGATCAGCCGGCCCTTGCTCTGCAGATAGCAGAGGAAGCTGAACTCGCTGGCCGGGTTCCGGAGCGTCACCAGGTCCTTGAGGAAGGACACCTGCATGGTGGCGTCGTCGATGAGCATGCCGCGGTGCCAGCCGAAGCTCGACTGCTGCTCGAAGAAGTGGGCGGTGACCGAATCCTGCCTGCCGACTTTGCTGTTGTGCTCGCTGAGCGCGATCGCCATGGCCACATTGGACGGGCCGAAGCCGATGCCGATGAGGTCGTGGACCAGTGGGGTGTCGCCAGGAAGAACCTGTGACATGTCACTCCCATCGTCTGGGAAAGCCGCCTGTCAGGCGTGAGGGGAAGGTACGGAGGGTGGGCACGCCAACGGACCCACCCACCCGAACTTAGGTGAGCCTAAGCTGACCAACCCGCCTTGTCGATAGGATAAATGGGGCAGCGCCCCGCTGACCCGCCGTCAACGACCGCCCGAACCACGCCTTTTCGTCGCTCAAACGTCGGGATCGACACCCACCGCGTCCGCCGCGTCGAGGCGGACCAGCCGGTACCCCTTGAGGTCCGCTTTCCTCTTCCGGCCGGGCGGCACGCTCCGGCGACGCATGCTCTGCGCCGCGCCGAACAGCGCGCCGAGCCGGGGGTTGCCCCGCCTCAGGCGGTAGAAGGTGTCACGCTTCACCCCCACCAGAGCACCGGCCGCGACGAACGGCACGCCGCTCAGAATCGCCTCCAGCGCCACCCTCAGCACCGCGGGGTTGGTGGTGACGTCCGGTACGACGTCGTGCACATGCGCCAGGGACCTGGCCGCCGACAGGGCGGCGTCGAAGACCGGGTCCTCGGCGCGCCAGGATTCGAGCAGCCGCCCGGACACGCCCGCGGCGGAGGCACAGCCGGCCGCGCCGAGCCCCATGGCCGCCGCCCGGACCGCCTCGGCCCGCCGCTGCGCCTTCTCCTCCTTCAGCGACATGGCCGGCCGCAGGGCGTCCGCCAGAGCGCGCTCCGCGGCCTTCGCGGCATCGAGCCCGGCCACCACGGCCTCGGCCCAGGCATCCGGCCGCTCACCCGCCGCGTCACCCTCCGCGTCACCCGCCGACCGATCGCTCAAGGCCCGCCCCTTCCCTCATGACAAAAGTTGTTCAAGATGCAACTATATGGGGTGACGTCCACCGGCGGGAGGGTCGTCCACGTCCTTACGGACCCGTGACGTGTGCGCGCCGCGCCCGGCCCGACGGCTCGCCGGGCCCTAGCGTGGCGGCCATGCGCGTACTGGTCACCGGCGGAGCCGGGTTCATCGGGTCACATGTCGTCGCCGCCCTCGCCGCGGCCGGGCACGAGAGCGTGGTGCTGGACGCCCTGCTGCCTTCGGCCCACCCCGGCTCCGCTCCCCCGGAGCTGCCGGGCGACCGGGTGGCCGTCGGGGACGTCCGGGACCGGGAGGCGGTGGCGGACGCGCTGGCCGGGGTGGACGCCGTCTGCCACCAGGCGGCCATGGTCGGCCTCGGCAAGGACTTCGCGGACGCACCGCTGTACGTCGGGTGCAACGACCTCGGTACGGCGGTGCTGCTGGCGGAGATGGCCGCGGCCGGGGTCCGGGACCTGGTGCTGGCCGGGTCGATGGTGGTCTACGGCGAGGGCCGCTACGACTGCCCGCGCCACGGCACGGTCCGCCCCGGACCGCGCGCGGAGGCCGACCTGCGGGCGGGAAGCTTCGAACCGCGCTGCCCGGACTGCGGAGCGGAACTGGCGCCCGGCCTGGTGGCCGAGGACGCGCCCACGGACCCGCGCAACGTGTACGCGTCGACCAAGCTGGCCCAGGAACACCTGGCCGCCGCGTGGGTGCGGGCGACGGGCGGCCGGGCAGTGTCCCTGCGCTACCACAACGTGTACGGGCCGGGGATGCCGCGCGACACCCCGTACGCCGGTGTCGCCTCGTTCTTCCGCTCGGCCCTGGCGCGCGGCGAGGCCCCGCGGGTCTACGAGGACGGGCGCCAGCGGCGCGACTTCGTCCACGTCCACGATGTGGCGGCGGCGAACGCGGTGGCCCTGGAGGCGGTGCGGGAGCGGCGGCCCGCGTCGTTCGCCGCGTACAACACCGGCAGCGGCGAGCCGCACACCATCGGCGAGATGGCCGCCGCGCTGGCCGGCGCGCACGGCGGGCCGGACCCGGTGGTGACCGGGGAGTACCGCCTCGGCGACGTACGCCATGTCACGGCGGACTCGCGGGCGCTGCGCGAGGAGCTGGGCTGGCGGCCTCGGGTGTCCTTCGCCGAGGGGATGGGCGACTTCGCGGCGGCCCCGCTGCGCGGTTCGGGGGGCCGCCGGGCGGAAGGCGCCGTCACGCTGTCGGGAGCGTGACCGAGAAGCAGCAGCCGCCCTGGACGTTGCGGACCTCGGCCCGTCCGGCGTGCGCCTCGACGATGCCGCGCACGATGGCCAGACCGAGGCCCGCCCCGGCCGGCGGGGTGCGGGCGTGGCTGCCGCGCCAGCCGGTGTCGAAGACCCGGGGCAGGTCCTCCTCCGGGATGCCGCCGCAGCCGTCGGTCACCGACAGCACGACACCGCCGTCCGAGCGGTGCGCCGCGACAGCCACGGTGCCGTCGGGCGGGGTGCGGCGGATGGCGTTGATCAGGAGATTGCCCAGGACCCGGCTCATCTCCTTGCCGTCGACCTCCACAGGCACCTCGTCGACCCGGTCGCCGACCAGCCGCACCCCGTGCTCACGGGCCAGCGGGTCGGCCCCGGCCAGCGCGTCGCCGACCAGGTCGTAGAGGGAGATCCGGGCCGTCGCCAGGGTGAGCGAGCCGGCCTGGATCCGGGAGAGTTCGAAGAGGTCGCCGACCATGCCGTTCATCCGCTCGACCTCGGTCCTTATCTGCCGCAGATAGCGTCCGGAGTCGGCGGCCATGCCGTCCTCCAGCGCCTCGGCCATCGCCCGCAGCCCGGCGAGCGGGGTGCGCAGATCGTGCGAGATCCAGGCGACGAGTTCGCGCCGCGAGGCCTCCAACGCACGTTCCCGCTCCCGCGAGCTGTCCAGTTTGGCGCTGGTGGCGGCCAGTTCACGGGCGAGTGCGGCCAGCTCGGCGGTGGGCTGCCCGGCGGGCGCGGCGAAGGTGCCGCCGTCGCCGAACGACCGTGTGGCGAGGGTCAGTTCACGGCTCCGGGCGGCCACCCAGCGGCCCAGCAGGACGGCGGTGGCCAGGGAGACCAGGGCGGCCATCGCGACGACGGTCGTGACGACGTAGAGATCATGGGACGAGAGGAACATCGCCCAGGCCACCGTCAGCGTCCCGGCGAGCATCGCCGTGACGGCCACCCCGGCGACGACGCTGAGCGAGACCACCAGCGAACGGTGGCGCAGCAGACGCAGGACGCCCGCGCCGAGGAGCCCGGCGGCCGCCGCTCCCAGGAAGGCGAAGAGCGCGATGAGCAGGACGTCGTTCACCGCGAACGGCCCCCGGACGGCGGGACGACGGGGACGACGGGCACGACGGGCACAATGGCGGAGGCGGCGTCGTCGTCGGCCTCTGTGCCCGGGCCCTCCGCGTCCAGGTCCAAGCGGTACCCCACGCCCCACACGGTGCGGATCAGCCGGGGGCGGGCCGGGTCCTTCTCGACCTTGCCGCGCAGCCTGCGGATATGGACGGTGACCGTCGACAGGTCGCCGAAGTCCCACCCCCAGACCTCCCGCATCAGCTCCTCCCGCCCGAACGCCTTCCCGGGGTGCCGGAGAAGGAAGGCGAGCAGGTCGAACTCCCGCAGCGTCAGGGCGAGTCCGCGCCCGTCGCGGTAGGCCTGCCTGGCCGCCGGGTCGAGGCTCAGCCCGCCGCCGGACAGCGGACCGGCCACGTCCGCCGGGGCGGCGGCCCGGGCGCGGCGCAGCACGGAGTCGACCCGCAGGACCAGTTCGCGCGGGCTGAACGGCTTGGTGACGTAGTCGTCGGCGCCGGTCTCCAGGCCGAGGATGCGGTCCTCCTCGTCGCCGCGTGCGGTGAGCATGATGACGGGGACCGGCCCGTGTTCGCGCATCCGGCGGCAGACCTCGAACCCGTCCATGGCGGGGAGCATCAGGTCCAGGACGACGAGGTCGGGCCGGCGTGCCGCGAACCGTTCGAGCGCGGCGGGCCCGTCGCCTGCCTGTTCGACGGCGTAGCCGGCGCGGTGCAGATAGCCGACGACGACCTCGGCGACGGTCGGGTCGTCGTCCACGACGAGGACCCGGCCACGCGCCCCCTGGGGGACGGGCTCCGGACGCCGGGCGGGCGGGGTGTTCTCCATGACCTCCACTGTGACACCCGCGTCCGGGCGCGTCGGGAGACGACCACCCCCATCCGGCCGATGTCCATGTTTCGTAAGAACCTGATGCCCTGAATGCCGGAGTTGTCTCCGTAGGGTGAGGCGGGTGACCGATTCTTCTGCCGCCCATCCGTTTCCGCCCGCCCCGCACACCGGCCTCCCGAAGGCCGACATCGTTCTGCCCTGCCTCGACGAGGCGGCCGCACTGCCCTGGGTGCTCGATCGCATCCCCGACGGCTGGCGCGCGATCGTGGTCGACAACGGCTCGACCGACGGTTCGGCCGAGCTCGCCCGTTCCCTCGGTGCGAGCGTCGTCACGGAGGAGAGGCGAGGGTTCGGCGCGGCCTGCCATGCCGGGCTGCTCGCCGCCGAGGCCGAGTTCGTCTGTTTCTGCGACTGCGACGGCTCACTGGATCCCGCGCTCCTGGCCGGCTTCGTGCGGCGGGTCGCGGACGGCGAGTGCGACTTGCTGCTCGGCCGCCGCCGCCCCGAGGGCCGGGGCGCCTGGCCACCGCACGCGCGCGCCGGCAATCTGGCGCTGGCCCGGATGCTGCGCCGCCGCACCGGCCTGCGCCTGCACGACCTCGGCCCGCTGCGGGCGGCCCGCCGCAGCGACCTGCTCGCCCTGGATCTCACCGACCGGCGCAGCGGCTATCCGCTCCAGATGGTGGTCCGGGCCTCGGACGCCGGGCTGCGGGTCGCCGAGAGCGACGTCCCCTACCGGCCGCGCACCGGGAAGTCGAAGGTGACCGGCACCTGGCGCGGGACCTGGAACGCGGTACGCGACATGCGGGGAGTCCTGCGGGAACCACCGGCGGACCGGACGGCGGACCGGGCAGCACGCGCGGGAACGGGGGCCGTCCGATGAGCGCGTACGGAGACGAGGGACGCTGGAAGGGCCCGTACGGAGAAGAGGGCCGCCCGGCCAACGTGTACGGAGACGAGGCGCGTCCGACCGACGCGTACCGAGACGGGGGACGTCCCACGGGCGCGTCCGGGCCCACGGAGTTGCTGGTCATCGCGAAGGAGCCGGTGGCCGGACGGGTCAAGACCCGGCTCTGTCCGCCCTTCTCCCCCGTCGAGGCCGCCGAGCTGGCCGCCGCCGCGCTCGCCGACACCCTGGAGACCGTGCTCACCCTCCCCGCCCGGCGGCGCGTCCTGGTCCTCGAAGGGCGGCCGGGCCCCTGGGTGCCGCCGGGGTTCGAGGTGGTGCCGCAGAGCGCGGGCGGTCTCGACGAGCGGCTCGCGGCGGCCTTCGGCGGATGTACGGGGCCGGCCCTCCTGGTCGGCATGGATACCCCGCAGATCACGGCCGCGCTGCTCGCCCCCGCTCTCGCCCCGGACGCCTGGGACGGCGCCGGGGCGTGGTTCGGTCCGGCCGAGGACGGCGGCTTCTGGGCCCTGGGCCTGGCGGAACCCGATCCCGCCCTGGTGCGCGGGGTGCCGATGTCCGTCCCGGAGACCGGTGCGGTGCAGCGGCGCAGGCTGGTGGATGCGGGGCTCGCCGTGCGCGATCTGCCGGTCCTGGTCGACGTGGACACCGCTGCCGACGCCCACCGGGTCGCGTCGGCCGCGCCGGGCGGCCGGTTCGCCGCGGCGCTCGGCCGGCTGACCGGGGCGGGGGTGCGATGAGTACGACCGTGCCCTCCTCCGGGCTCACCGCACCGGCCCCCGCCGACCCGGCCGACCCGGCCGACTCCCCCGCCTCCGCCGGAGCGCCCGGCACCCAGGGGACGGCCGCCGACGGCGTGTACGCCTCCGGCACGCCGACCCGGTCGGGCCCGGCCCGTACCGCCACCTGGGGCGCCGACCCGTACGCCAACGCCCTGCGCACCGGCCGGGGTCCGCTCTTCCTCCGGCGCAGCGACGGCTGGCTGCTGCCCCTGGACGTGGAGCGCTGGTGCTCCGACGCGGGCTCCGCCGATCTGTCCGCGCTGCACCGGTGCGAGGGGCCGGTGCTGGACATCGGCTGCGGGCCGGGGCGGCTGGTCGCCGAGCTGGCCTCGCTCGGGCACCGGGCGCTGGGCATCGACGTCAGCGAGGCGGCGGTGGCCCGGACCCGCGGTCTCGGCGGCGCGGCGCTGCTCCGCAGTGTGTTCGACCCGCTGCCCGGCGAGGGCCGTTGGGGCACCCTCCTGCTCCTCGACGGCAACATCGGCATCGGGGGCGACCCGGCCGCCCTGCTGGAGCGGGCGGCCGATCTGCTCGGGGCCGGCGGGCTGCTGATCGCCGAGACCGCCCCCGTCGACGTGGACGAACGGGTCCGGGTCCGGCTCGACGACGGCCGGGGCGGACCGGACGGGAGGACCGCCCCCGCGGCCGACGGCGCGGCCGAGCCGTTCCCCTGGGCGCGGATCGGGACGCCCGCGCTGCTGCGGCACGCCCGCGCGGGTGGCTGGCGTACGGCCGATCAGTGGGGTGCGGAGGGACGGACCTTCGTCTCGTTGCGCCGGCCCGTACGGGAGCGGAGCGCCCGGACCAGCAGCCAGAGCGCGGAGAATGCGAACAGCGCGCCGGTGATGAGCAGCCAGTTGCCGAGGTAGACGTCCGGGGTGGTGCCGGCGGCGGCTTCGTACCGCCGTTCGGTCCGCCGGGCGATCAGCGGGAACCAGATCAGCAGGAGCAGCCCGGAGAGGAACGCCGGCACCCGGACGAAGTTCACCAGGGCCGGCCGGGGGCCGAGCGCGGCGCGCAGCGCCCGGTCGGCCCCGGCGTACACCGGCAGCAGCACCAGGTCGTGCAGGACGGCCGACCCGGCGAACCAGAGCAGCACGCCGACGGTGTCCCCGTCCAGCAGCCGTACGCCCGCGTAGCCGGCGAGGCAGAACGTGGCGGTGAGCAGAAGCAGATGGAGCGGCCCCTCGCCGTAGAAGCGGCGCGGCGAGAAGCGCGGGCGACGGGGTGCGCCGACCGGAGGCGCGGACGGGGGCGGGGGCGGTACGGCTCGGGTGGACATCACAGCTCTCCGAACGTCAGGGTCTCGACCCACTTGGTGTTCAGCACCCCGGGCGCGGCGGGGACGATGATCCGGGCCGGGTAGCCGTGGTCGGGCGACAGCGGCGCGCCGTTCACCTCCAGGGCGAGCAGCGAGCGGCCGTCGCGGACCTGGTTGTCGCGCAGCGCGGCCTTGCGGAAGGAGCCGCCGCGCTGGAGCGACTCGACGAACACGCCCGGCGGCCGGTCCGGGTGTCCGGCGAGCGCGGCGAGGTCGGAGAGCCGGACCCCGCGCCACTGCTGGTCCGAGGTCGACCAGCCCTCCACACAGGCGATCGGGAGCGCCGCGCTGTGCTGTTCCATGGCCAGCAGTTCGGCCCGGGAGAAGCGGAACTCCCCGGCCGGCCCCCGTACCGTCAGCCGCCAGCGCTCACCGGTGTCGGCGGGCCTGATCCGTACGGCGGCGGCGGTCTTGTTGATCTGGAAGGCGTTCGGGCCCGGCCCCGGGTCGGTGCCGCCGCGCGGGGTGAGGAGCGCGATGCGGCGCAGCGGCCCGTCGAAGCTGCGACCGGCCGAGGTGATCAGCAGAAGGAGCGAACCGGCCCCCACCATGGCCAGTGCGCCGCGCCGGGACAGGGTGGCGGGCAGCGGATCGGGGGCGGCGAGGGTGTCCGGTTCGGGTTCGCCGCGCGGGATGCCGTTGCGCAGCACCCGTACGGCCTGGGGCATCTTGAGCACCACATGGGTGATGAACCCGGCGAGGAAGACCCAGGCCCCGTAGAAGTGCAGGGTGTAGAACGACCCGGGAAAGAGGTAGTCCAGCTGGATGTTGAGCAGCCCGGTGAGGAACTCGAACAGCGCCCCGCCCACGAGCAGCAGCAGGGAGATCCGCTCCAGCGCGTGCCCCACGGAACGGGCGGGCGGCAGCGCGAAGAGCCGGGGGATCACCGACCAGAGCTTGGCGAGCAGGACGGGCACGAGCACGATGCCGACGGTGACGTGCAGGCCCTGGGTCAGCCGGTAGAGCCAGTGCGGGCCGGTCGGCCAGGAGAACAGGTAGAAGCCGAGCCACCCCTTGCCCGGGGTCTTGTCGTTGACCCGGTTCAGGTCCGGGTTGTAGGCGGCGTACGAGAGCAGACCGGTGACGAACAGCAGCGTGAGCCCGGCGAGCAGGACGACGCCGAGCACGGCGGTGAAGCGCGCTCCGCGCACGGGGCTGCGCCAGAATCCCGGGTCGGCGGGCGTGCGCTGGGCGCGGAGGAGAGCCGGGAGGGCGGGGAGGGAGCGGAGGGGGCGGACGGGGCGGAGGGGGCGGCGTTCGGGCATGGGGCCGACGCTAAGCGGGAGACCCTGCCGGTGGGCGGCTGCGACTCCTGACGAAATTCTGACGTCGCGGCCGGGAGGGAGGACCCGATGCCACGGTCAGGAGGGGACCGGCATCCCGGCCGGCGGGAAATCTGACGGTTCGGTGACGCGGCCCCGCCGTACCGCCCGATTGCCACCGGATCGCCGCCCGGTGTGCATAGCGTGCCAGCGTGAAGACCGAGGACGCCACCCCCACGGACACCACCGGCGGCACGGGGCACGGCCCGCCCGCGCCGCCGGACCGCACCGACGACCGCGCCCGGCGCGCGGGGCGGGCGGACCTGATCGCCGCCGGCGCGGGCGTGCTGCTGGTCGCGGCCGCAGTGGTCGTCGGCCATGTCATCCAGAACCGGGACGGGAGTCTGCGCGCGCAGTGGCCGCCGCTGCTGGCCTCCTGGGACCCGCATCTGGGTCCCGGTACTCCGGCCGCCCTGGTCATGGCGGTCCTGGTGGTCGCCTACGGACCGCCGCTCGCCGCCCGGCTGCCCTGGCGCGGGCTGCTGGCGGCGGCCTGGGCCGGGTCGACGGCCTGGGTCTTCTCGATGGCGCTGATCGACGGCTGGCACCGGGGCGTCGCGAAGCGGCTCACCACGAAGCACGAGTACCTGCGGGTCATCGACCGCTTCGAGGACATCCCCGCCACCCTGCGCGACTTCACGAACCACATCGTGATCGGCGAGCCCGGCAACTGGCCCGCCCATGTCGCCGGGCACCCGCCGGGCGCGACGCTGACCTTCGTGTGGCTGGACCGCATCGGTCTCGGCGGCGGCGCCTGGGCGGCGCTCTGGTGTGTCGTGGTGGGCGGTTCGGCCGTGCTGGCCGCCCTGATCACCGTGCGTGTGCTGGCCGACGAGCGGCTGGCGCGACGCGCCGCGCCCTTCCTCGTCCTCGCCCCGGCCGCCGTCTGGGCGGGCGTGTCGGCCGACGGCTACTTCGCGGCGGTCGCCGCCTGGTCGGTGGCGCTGCTCGCCCTGGCCGCCACCCGCCGGGTCCGCTTCCCGGCCGTGGCGGCGCTCGGCGGGGGTCTGCTGTTCGGGTGGACCTGCTACCTCAGTTACGGGCTGGGGCTGATGGCCGCCGTGCTGCTGGCCGTGCTGGTGCTCGCCCGGACCGCCCGCCCGGTGCCGCTGTTCCTGCTCGGCGCGCTGGTGGTCCCGGTGGCCTTCGCCCTCGCCGGGTTCAACTGGTGGACCGCCTACCACCTGCTGGTCGAGCGCTACTACCAGGGCGCGGGCGGCGTCCGCCCGTACGGCTACTGGGTCTGGGCCAACCTGGCCTGCGCGACGCTCGCGGCCGGGCTCGCCGCCGTCGCCGGGCTGCGCCGGAGCGCGGTGGCCGCGCCCGGTGCCGTACGGGAGTGGAGGAGCCGGCCCACGACGGCCTCGCCGGAAGGGCGGCTGGCGTTGCTCGTGCTGGCGGCGCTGGCGGCGCTGCTCGTCGCGGACCTCTCCGGCATGAGCAAGGCGGAGACCGAGCGCATCTGGCAGCCGTTCCTGCTGTGGCTGCTGCCCGCGGCGGCGCTGCTCCCCCGCCGGAAGGTGCGGTACTGGCTGGTCGCGTCGGCCGTTCCGGCGCTGCTGATCAACCACCTTCTGTGGACCGGATGGTGACATGGTGCGGCGCGGTGGTCTCCGTCTCGGTCTCCGTCTCCGTCAGCTCGCGCGTTGTTCGGCGAGGTCGAGCCAGTGCTCCACGTCGGACGGGGCGAAGTGCCTGATGGCCCAGTCGACCATGCGGAGGCTCATATGGGCCCAAGCGGGCCGCAGGATGTCTTCGGGCAGCGCGTCGAGTACGGCGTCGAGGTGTCGCGTCACCTCCGGGTCCGCTCCCCCGCCGTGGATACCGAAGCGCAGGGTGACCAGGTCGAACCGGTGGTCGCCGCGGGCGGCTCCGTCCCAGTCGACGACGCCGGTGATCGAGCCGTCGGCGGCCAGCAGGTTTCCGGGGTGGAAGTCCATGTGCACGGCGTCGTCGCCGGACAGCCGGTCGGGGTGGCCCGCGCCGACCTCCGCGACCCGGCGTTCGAGCGCGGCACTGCGGGGGTTGTGGCGGCGCAGCGGATCGTGCAGGCAGTAACCGGGGCCGTCCTGACGCAGGAACAGCTCCGTGGCGGGAACGTCGGGGTGGCCGGCGAGCCGGCCGGCCTGCAGGCGGTTGAGTTCGAGGGCCTGGACCAGGGTGCGGTGGTCCAGGTGGTCGATCGTCGTGCCGGGCAGGAGTTCCTGGACCATGACGACCGCGTGGCCGACCTGGGCCACGAGCTCGGTGGCCGGGGCGGGACAGCCCGCGCTCCGTAGCACCCGGCTGACGGTGAGCGGCCCCGCCTCCAGGTCACCCACGCGGCTGTGCGGTCGCCACTTGAGCACGGAACGGCGACGGTCCGGCCAGCGCACATAGGCGGTGCCGACCTGCCCGCCCGGGCAGGGGCCGTCCAGCGTCAGACGGACACCGGTCCGGGCGTGAAGGGCGTCGAGCGTCTCGGCGGCATCGAGACGCTCGACTCGCGCCCAGCGTGGTGAGGGAGAGGACATGGGCCCCATGATGGCCCCCGGTAGAGGCCCCCCGGCACGGGACGCGGATCGGTCGGGAGCCGCCCCCGGCGTCGTCTAACGTCGTCCGACCTGGCGCCGGGGAACGGGCCCGGCCACGGTGAGCGCCTCCACCCGGCCGACGGCGACGTTCACCGTGCCGTCGGAGCGCTCGATCCGGCCGGTGACGAGGACGGCGGGGGCGTCGAGGAGGGTCCGGTAGCAGCGGTCCCAGACATGCGGGGCGAAGACGAGATTGATCATGCCGGTCTCGTCCTCGATCGCGCCGAAGGCCACCCCGTGCGCGGTCGGGGGGCGTTGGAGGTACTTCGGCAGCCCGCCGATCCGGACCGCGGCCCGGTCGGGAAGCGTGCGGGCGGTGGCCGTGGCGAGCGTGCCGAGGCGGTCCAGGTGGGGGCGGATGGGCTGGACGGGGTGGGCGGCGGTGCTGGCGCCGGTGGCGGTGATGTCGGCGGTGGTCTCCTCGGCGGTGGTCATGGAGGTGAGTTCGGGCGCGGTCCCGGGGGTGGCGAGTCCGGGGAGCGGTGGCTGACGGGTGCGGCCGGGTGCGGTGCCCGCGCTCCACAGGGCGGTGCGACGGTGCCCGCCCAGACCGTCGAGCGCGCCCGCGGTGGCCAGGTGCTCCAGGATCCGGGGTGGCAGGCGGGTGCGGGCGGCGAAGTCGTCCAGGCCGGCGAACGGCCGCTCCGTACGGAGGGCGACGATCTCCTCGGCGGCCTGTTCGCCGAGGCCGGTGACGCTGGTCAGGCCGCGACGGATCGCCGGTGGCCGCGCACCGGGCGCCGGGCCGGATGCCGAACCCGCCGCCGCCCCGGGCATCGGGCCGGGCATCGGGCCGGGCATCGGGCCGGGTTCGAGGGTGGCGTGGACCTGGGAGGTCAGGACGGCGGGTCCGCGGACGGTGATGCCGTGGCGTACCGCGTCGCCGATGAGGGTCTGGGTGTCGTAGAAACCCATCGGCTGGTGCGCCATGATCGCCGCGAGGAGCGCGGCGGGGTGGTGGCGTTTGATCCAGGCGCTGGCGTAGATGAGCCCGGCCATCGACTGGGCGTGGGACTGCGGGAACCCGTAGTCGGAGAAGGCCTCGATCATCGAGACGATCTTCTCGGCGGCGGCCGGGGGGATGCCGCGTCCGGCCATGCCGGTCAGCAGACGGTCACGCATCGCGGCGACCTTCTCCGGGGCGTGCTTGGCCGCCATCGCCTTCCTGAGCCGGTCGGCCTCACCCGGGCTGAACCCCGCGCAGTCGATCGCGAGTTGCATGGCCTGCTCCTGCCAGAGGGCGACGCCGAGGGTCGGCTCCAGCGCTGCCTTCGCGAGCGGGTGGGGGTACGTCACCGCCTCCTCGCCGCGCCGTCGGCGGAGCAGGGGGTGTTTGCTGCCGGCCTGGATGGGGCCGGGGCGGATGATGGACGCGGCGACGGCCAGGTCCTCGAACTTCGTCGGCCGCAGTTGGGGAAGGGTGGAGATCTGGGCGCGGGACTCGACCTGGAAGACGCCGATGGTGTCCCCGTTCGCGATCATCTCGTAGACGTCCGGATCGTCCTGGGGGATGGACGTGAGGTCGTAACGGACGCCGTGGTACGCGTGGATGAGGTCGCAGGCGGTGTGGAGAGCGGACAGCATCCCGAGACCCAGCAGGTCGATCTTGACGAGCCGGGCGGCGGCGACGTCGTCCTTGTCGCCCTGGAGAACGCTGCGGCCCTCGGCGGTCGCCCATTCCACGGGCATGATCTCGCCGATGGGCTGCCGGGTGAGGACCATGCCGCCCGAGTGCACTCCGAGGTGTCTCGGGAGGGTGTGGAGCTGGGCGGCGAGATCGCGGACGTCGTCGGGGAGGGCGGCGTCGGGGCCGGGTGGGGTGTGGTGGATGTGCCGGGTCATCTCCCGGGTCTGCGCTTCCGGGTAGCCGAGGACGCGGGCGGCGTCGCGGACCGCGAGCCTGGGCTGATAGGTGATCATGTTGGCGACCTGGGCGGCGTGCCGGCGTCCGTAGCGGGTGTAGACGTACTGGATGACCTCCTCGCGGCGCCCGGACTCCAGGTCGAGGTCGATGTCCGGCGGGCCCGCCTTCTCCAGGGACAGGAACCGTTCGAAGAGCAGGCCGTGCCGGAGCGGGTCGACGGCGGTGATGCCGAGGACGTAGCAGATCACGCTGCTGGCGGCCGAGCCGCGGCCCTGGCACCAGATCCCCTGTTCGGCGGCGTGCCGGACGATGTCGTGGACGATCAGGAAGTAGCCCGCGAGCCCGAGTCCGGCGACGAGTTCGAGTTCGTGGCCGAGCTGCCGCCAGGCCGCCCGGGCTCCCGGGTCGGTGCGGGGGCCGTAGCGGTCGGCGCAGGCGGTCTCGGCGCGGTCCCGCAGCCACGAGTCCTGCGTATGCCCGGCGGGCACCGCGAACTCCGGGAGTTCGGGGCGCAGTTCGCCGAGGTCGATCACGCAGGCGCGGCCCAGGGCGACGGTGGCGTCCGCGACGCCGGGATACCGCGACAGGAACGCCGCCCGTTCGGCCCGGGGGCGCAGATGGGCGGTCGGGGCGGCCATCAGATGTCCGGCGGCCCGGTCCAGGGTCTCGCGGCGGCGCAGCGCGGTGAGCGCCTGGGCCACGCGGGCCTGGCGGGGGGCCGCGTAGTGCACGGCGCCGGTGGCCACCACGGGGATCCCGGCCCGGTGGGCGGCCACCCACATCGCGTCGGCGGCGACCGAGTCCTCCGGGAGCCGGTGGTCGACCAGCTCGGCGTAGGTGCCGCTCGTGCCGAAGACGTCGGTGAGCCGGGCGAGCCGGTGGGCGACGGCGGCGACGTCGCACCGGTCCGTGCCCGGCGGCGGGCAGCCGGGCAGGACGGCCCAGTGCCCCGCGGCGGCCGCCCGGGCCACCTCGTCCAGGTCGTGGACCGGGGAGTTCTTCGACCCGGCGAGCTGCGCGGCGGAGATCACCGCCGACAGCAGCTGGAACCCCTCCACGGTGCGGGCGAGCACCACCGGCGTTCCCAGCACGGGGTCGCCGGTTCCCCGTACGGGGTCGCCGAGGGTGAGTTCGGCGCCGTGGACGGTGTCGATCCCGTGCTCGCGGGCGGCGGTGTGCAGGCGGCGCGCGGCGTGGAGACCGTCCACGTCCGTCACCGCCAGCACGCCGATGCCGAGCCGGGCGGCCTCGGCGACCAGGTCCTCCGGACTGCTCGCCCCCCGGAGGAAGGAGAACGCGCTGTGTGCGTGCAGTTCGGCCCAGCCGTCCCCCTCCTCCGGGTGATCGGCGGTGGGGAGGCGCAGGAGTTCACCCATAGTGGGCCTCCACCCACCATCGGCCCCGGTCGACGAGGAGCAGCCATGCGTGCCCGTCGTCGGTGGTGACCTGCATCCGGGCGATCCGCCGGCCGCCGTCCCGTGTCCACCACTGCTCCAGTACGGGCCAGGGTCCGGCCCACCCGTTCACCCCGGCCCGGCGTCGCCCGTCGACCGAGAGGAACGCGGGCTCGGCCGACAGCTCCAGCCGGCCGGCCACGCCGACCGGTACGCCGTCGGTCCCGGTCAGCCGGGCCGGACGCCGCACCGGATAGACCGCGGCCGGGTGCGGGGCGGGCAGCCGTCCCGGCCACGGACCGCTCGCGGCACCCGCGGCACCCGGGCCGTCGTCGGGAACGTCGCCGACCGGGACGAGCCGGATGCGGTCGCCCGGTCCCCGGCCGCCGGCCTCGACGATCCGGGTGACCGCCCGGTGCCCGAGTACCGCCTGCACCCGGGCGGCGGCCCGCTCCACCTCCACCGGGGTGTCCCGTTCACCGTCGAACGCGCCCTGCGAGCCGGTGTCCGGAGAGAGCCCGTCGGGGCGCAGGGCGAGGCGGCGGATTCCCGGTTCGCCGCCGCCGGTGTCCAGCAGGCCCGCCTCGGACCAGGCGGCCAGCACACCGCGTACGCGCTCGGCCACCGCCCGGGAGGACAGCCGCCCCTCGTGCCGGAAGATCCGCGTCAGCGTCCGGCCGTCGGCCGTCTCGATCACGGCCTCCAGCCGCGCGCACACCACCCCCGCCGCCGCCAGGCGCCCATGCAGTTCGTCCGCGAGCGCGACCGCCACGAACACGACCGCGTCCGTCTGCTCCTCGGGGACCTCGAACAGCCGCCGCACCGTGTGGTCCTGGACGGCGGTCCGTACGGATACCGGCCGGGCCGGGCCCCCACGGGCGACGCGGTGGGCGCCGATGCCCTCCGGGCCGAGCCGTTCCGCGATCCGGCCCGTCGGCAGCCGTGCGAAGTCCCCGACGGTACGGATGCCGAGCTGCTTCAGCAGTTCGGCCAGGCCGGGCACGCCCAGCACACCCACCGGGTACGGGGACAGGAACGCGGCGTTCCCGTCCGCCGGGACGATCACCCCGTCGCCGCGACGGGCCGCGAGCGCCGCCACGAACGTGCTGTCGGCGATCCCGACACGGGCGGGCAGCCCCCGTTCGGCGACGGTGGTGACCAGCCGTACGGACAGCTGCGGCTCACCGCCCCAGTACCGCGCGGCGCCGCGAGCCGGGGCCGCGATCAGCCCGGGACGGATCACCTCCAGCCGCGGCACCACGTCGGTTTCCACGCGGTGCACCACCTGTTCGAACATCCTCACCTCGGCGGCGAGGTCCCGCTCGACGACCCGCAGCCCGGGGCACCGGGCCTGTGCGGCCCGCAGCCGCATGCGTCGCCGGACCCCGGCCGCCCGCGCGGCCGCGGAGCACGCCACCACCGCGCCCCGGTGCACCACCGCCACCGGCACACCGTCCTGCGCACCGCACGCCAGCACCGGGAAGTCGGGCACCCAGACCACGACCACCCGTACGGAATCGGATGCCCCGGTCATCCGACGACGCGGAGGTCCGCCCGCGCCCCGCTCCGCACGGCCTCCGCCGTCCCCCGCTCCACCCGGCCCACCCTGCCCACCAGACCGTCCGGGCCGGGCAGCCACAGCTCCGCGCTCCGGGGCGCGGCGGCCGCGCCGCGCCCGCCCGCCGTCACCGTCACCCGGCGGCCGCGCAACAGCCCGTGCCCCCGGCCCACCCCGGCCCAGCCCACCGGCGCCACCCGGAGCTGCACGTCCGCCCCGGGCCACCGGCCCGCCGCCAGCAGCACCGCTCCGCTGCGCCGCATCACGGCCCGCAGCCGGCGCACCGCCCGCTCCGGCACCCGTACCGAGGCGCCGACGAGCACCACCGGCACCGACTCCAGCAGCACGGCGAGCACCTGGGCGGCGCGCGGCCCCGGGTCGCTCACCACCAGGCCGGTGGCCAGATCCAGACCCGCCTGCGCCGCGGCCAGCCCGCCCAGCTCGGGCACCCCCACCGCCGCCCACGCCACCGACTCCGCTGCCGCCAGAGCGGCCAGCGCCAGCAGCAACGGCAGATCCCCGCCCGCGCCTACTGCCGTACCAGGGCGAATACCTCCTCCCGGCAGCAGGCCGGAGAGTGGCGACGCCACCGCACCGGCTCCCGCGCCTCGCTCCTCGACTACCTGCTGACCTGTCCACACTCTTCGATATTCGCTCGAACGTTCGAATAATTCAAGCCAGGCGTATATGGGCGCGGCTACGCATATAGGGGAGGAGTTGCATCCGGTACCCGGGTACAGGTCTACCGTCGGGAGTGTCCCCTGCTGGGCCATGGCGACAGGAGTGAGCACGATGACCGAGCCGGCCTGGGTACCGCCGTCCTGCACCCTGCCCACCGAGGAGCGGCCCCTGCGGGTCGCCGAGTGGGACGCCCTGTTCGCCGAGCGGCTGACCGCACTGTCCCGCCCGAACTCGCTGCGGCTACGCCTCGACCTGGCGGACGGTCCGGGGGTGGCGGAACGGGTCCGTGAACTGGCGTCGCGCGAGGGCGCCTGCTGCTCGTTCTTCACCTTCACCGTCACCAGGGGCAGCGACCTGGTTCACCTGGACATCTCCGTGGACCGGGCCCACGCGGCGGTTCTGGAGGCCCTCTCCGTGAGGGCGGGCGCGGGGGCACGGCGGTGAGCCAGGGCCTGCGCAGCGGGCAGGTGGCCGAGGCGGCCGGGGTCAACGTCCAGACGCTGCGCTACTACGAACGCCGGGGGCTGCTGGCCGAGCCGCAGCGAACCAACGGCGGACACCGGGTGTACGACCAGGACGCGGTGACCACGCTGCGGGTGATCAAGGCCGCGCAACGTCTCGGGTTCACGCTGGAGGAGGTCGCCGAGCTGCTGGAGACCGGCCGTCACCGCCACGGCCGCCCGGCCGCCGGCCTGCGGGAGCGGGCCGCGACGAAGCTCGCCGAGGTCGACGCGAAGATCGCGGACCTGACCACGATCCGTACCACTCTGGCCGCCGCCGTCGACGCGGGCTGCGACGACCTGACCGTCTGCGCGTCCAGCGCGTGCTGCCCCATCCCCTTCACCGGCCTCGCCGAGGAGAGCCGTCATGACGACCCCGGCTGCTGACCGAATCGGCAGGCCGGGGCAGCGACGCGGCCACCGGACACGGGCCGCCGGGCGCCCGGCGGCCCGTGCGGATCAGCCCCGGAGCGGCAGCAGTCGGGGGACGGCCCGGACGTAGATCACCATGCCGATCACCTCGACCAGGGTCTGGGTGACCACGACCACCGCGGCGACGGCCAGCGCGTCCGGCAGCGCCAGGGCGAGGGGCAGGACGACCAGGGAGTTGCGGGTCGCGCCGGTGAAGACGATCGCCCGCCCGTCCCGGGCCGGCAGCCGGAACAGACGGGCGACGCCGAACCCGGCGAACGCCATCACGACGAGGAACGCGACGTAGAACGGCACGACACGGCCCACGTCCCCCAGGCTGCCGGAGTCGCTGAGCTTCGGTACCTGGGAGGCGACCACGGTGAGCAGGACGGCGGCCATCAGCGGCACCATCGTCGTGCCCACCGCGTCGGCGGCCTTCTGTCCGGCCGGGCGGCGCGCGGCCCACGCCTGGGTGAGCCAGGCCAGCGCGAGCGGGATGACGATCAGTACGACGAACGCCTCGACGAACGGCCCGGCCTCCACCACGTCGGCCAGGTCCGGGCCCATGAACAGGAACAGGTAGACGGGCAGCAGCACCATCTGGGCGAGGAGGAGCAACGGGGTGGCGGCGAGCAGGCGTTCGCTGCTGCCGCCGGCGAGTCCGCTGAAGACGATCACGTAGTCGATGCACGGGGCCAGGAGGACCAGCAGCACGCCGAGGCGGACGGCCTGGTCGTCCGGGAGGAAGGTGAACATCGCGGCGACCACGAGCGGCACGACGACGAAGTTCACCACCAGCGTCGCGGCCAGGAACCGGCCCGCCCGCACCGAGCGGACCAGCTCAGCGGCGGGCACCTGGAGGAACGTCACGTACAGCAGCGCGGCCAGCACCGGGTTGATCGCGTGCTCCAGGCCCGGCCCCGCACCGGGGGCGGCCCAGCCCACCAGGCCCCCGGCGGCCAGGGCCCCCACATAGACGGCGACCTGATGACGCTCCATACCTGCGACCAGGCCGGACCCGGATGATGACGACAACGTACGTACTCCTTGCGGGGGATGGCGGAACAGGCGGCGGCCCCGAGTGGTCGCTCCGCGGTTCGGAACAGTTCCGCCGCGCGATGTCCGGCGGATCAGCTCAGACGCAGGTCGATCCAGTGCACGGTGTCCCCCTCGCGCAGCAGATAGCGTTCGAGCTCGACGAAACCGTGCTGTTCGGCGAAGCGCAGCCCGTCCGTATTGGACGCCAGTACCACCGTCTCGATCACCTGAGCGTCCAGCTCACGGGCCTGGCCCAGGGCGCGCTCGTAGAGCCGAGTGCCGAACCCGCGGCGGCGGTGCTCGGGCAGAACGCGCGCGATGACCGTCGCGGTGGCGCCGTTGCCCTCGGTCGGCGGGCGCACGGTGGTACATCCGATCAGGACGTCGCCGAGGTAGGCGACCTCCATGCGGTTTCGGCCGGTGCGGGCACGGACGTCGTCGAGCGACAGCACGTCGCCGGGGATGATCAGGTTGTGGACGTACTGCCAATCGCGGATCGAGGCGTCATCCACCGCTCGGATACGAAGATCGTTCATCGGAACAGCACATCGGTGTCCGCCGCGCACGTCAACCGGCGGTGCCGTGCAGCACGCGGTCACCGACGGGCTCACGATGCGTCGGCCGCGGCGTCACCCGAGGACGAGGACGGGACCGCCCTTCTTCTGCGGTACACCACCACCCCGCACACCGCGAGCAGGACCACTGCCACGGCGGACACCCCGAAGGCCGTCCGCTCGGCGAAAAGTCTTCCCAGCACCTTGAACACGCCGAGCCCCGCAGTCGCGTAGATCAGCGACCAGGCCGCTCCGCCCACGAACAGAGCGGGGAGGTAGCGCGACAACGGCATGCGCATGGTGCCCGCGAGGAAGTTGGCGGCGGTCTGGAAGCCGACCGTCAGGAAGGAGACGGCCACCACCGGCGCTCCCCACCGCTGGATCGCCCGCTCGGCACGCCGGAACTTCGCCGAAGAGATCCGCCCGGCGAACCTGCCGCGCCGGGCGCCGGCACCGGCGAGCCATCCGACGGCGAACGTCCCTCCGGCGCGCAGCAGGACGATGACATACAGGGCTCCGGCCGCGAGCGCGATCTTATCCACGACGCCCCGTCCCGGGCGCCGACCCGAAACCCACGTCCCCCGTCACCCGCACGGGCGCTCCCGCCCCACCGGGCGCACGACGCGCACGCGCCCAGTCACCGTCTCTCACCTGCGCTTCGCCCCTGCCTGTTCTGTCCGCCGGGCTCCCGCCCGCGGCACCGGAACCCGAACGCCCGGGTCCACACGCCAGGCAAGGCCACCCTAACCGAACAAGCAAACGGCAGACCCGGGCAGCCTGGTCTCACCCGGGCCCGGGTGAGACCTTGATCGGCTTCCCGCCATGAGCGGAGGTCGCGTCCTAGAGTTGGGTGAGGAGCGGTCGAGAAGGTCGGCGAGCAGTCAGCGTCCGTACCGCTACGGTACGCCTTCGACCGCCGTGGACCGCCAGGATCACCCCTTCCCTTCATCCCGTCCCGCCAGGCAGAACGCAGATCCCGAAGCCCTCTGCTGAGCCCACCAGGAGACAGACATGAAAATGTTGATCAACGTTCCCGAGACCGTGGTCGCCGATGCCCTGCGGGGCATCGCGGCCGCGCATCCCGAGCTGACCGTCGATGTGGAGAACCGGGTCGTCGCCCGGCGGGACGCGCCCGTGGCGGGGAAGGTGGGCCTCGTCTCCGGGGGCGGGTCCGGGCACGAGCCGCTGCACGCCGGGTTCGTCGGGCCCGGGATGCTGTCGGCCGCCTGCCCCGGGGAGGTGTTCACCTCCCCCGTGCCGGATCAGATGGTGCGGGCGGCGGCCGCCGTCGACAGTGGGGCGGGCGTGCTGTTCGTCGTCAAGAACTACACCGGTGACGTGCTCAACTTCGAGATGGCCGCCGAGCTCGCCGAGGACGAGGGGGTCCAGGTCGCCCAGGTGGTGGTGGACGACGACGTGGCCGTGAGCGACAGCACGTTCACCGCCGGGCGGCGCGGTACGGGAGCGACGCTGTTCGTCGAGAAGATCGCCGGAGCGCTGGCGGACGAGGGCGCTCCGCTGGAGCGGGTGGCCGCGGTCGCGCGGCAGGTGAACGGGGCCTCGCGCAGTTTCGGGGTGGCGCTCGGCGCCGTCACCACACCGGCCAAGGGCAGCCCCACCTTCGATCTGCCCACCGGGGAACTGGAGTTGGGCATCGGGATCCATGGGGAGCCGGGCCGTGAGCGGCGGCCGATGATGACGTCCGGGGAGATCGCCGACTTCGCCGTGAACGCGGTGCTGGAGGATCTGCGCCCCACCGGTCCGGTGCTGGCGCTGGTGAACGGCATGGGTGCGACACCGCTGCTGGAGCTGTACGGGTTCAACGCCGAGGTCCACCGGGTCCTGTCCGAGCGGGGCGTCGCGGTGGCTCGTACGCTCGTGGGGAACTATGTGACGTCGCTCGACATGGCAGGCTGCTCGGTGACGCTGTGCCAGGTCGACGAGGAGCTGCTGCGACTGTGGGACGCGCCCGTGCGGACGGCCGCGCTCCGCTGGGGCTGCTGACGATTCGCCGGCGGATCCCGTGACCGGGTACGCGACCCCCGGTGCGGGGTCGGCCGGCCGTACTGCCCGTACCGCACTGCCCGTGCCGCCGGGACGATCCGTTCCGGCGGGACCGAGGAACAGGAGATCATGTGCTCGACACCGACTTCTTCCGCCGCTGGATGACCGCTGTCGCGGCGTCCGTGGAGCGTGAGGCGAACCATCTGACCGAGCTGGACTCGGCGATCGGGGACGCCGATCACGGCAGCAACCTCCAGCGCGGCTTCACGGCGGTGACGGCAGTGCTCGAGAAGGACGCCCCCGCCACTCCCGGTGCGGTGCTCACCCTGGCCGGGCGGCAGCTCATCTCCACCGTCGGCGGGGCGTCCGGACCGCTGTACGGGACGTTGCTGCGCCGTACGGGCAAGGCGCTCGGGGACGATGCCGAGGTGACGCAGGAGCAGCTCGCCCAGGCGTTCGCGGCGGGGGTCGCCGCGGTGGGGCAGCTGGGCGGCGCGCAGGGCGGGGACAAGACGATGCTCGACGCGTTGCTGCCCGCGGCGGAGGCCCTCGCCACCTCGTTCGACGGCGCCGCGAACGCGGCCCGTGCGGGAGCGGAGGCGACGGTGCCGTTGCAGGCACGCAAGGGCCGGGCCAGCTATCTCGGCGAGCGCAGCATCGGGCATCAGGACCCGGGCGCGACCTCGTCGGCGCTGCTGGTCGAGGCCCTGGCGGCGACCGCGGCGGACGGAGCGGGCGCATGAGCGGCGAGGCGCAGGTGGGCATCGTGCTGGTCTCCCACAGCGGTCCGGTCGCCGAGTCGGTCGCCGAGCTGGCCCGGGGGCTCGCCGCCGGAGGGGTGACCGCGCCGGTCGCCCCGGCCGGCGGGCTGCCGAACGGCGGGCTCGGGACGAGCGCGGAGCTGATCGGCCGGGCCGCCGCCTCGGTGGACCGGGGTGCGGGCGTCGCGGTCCTGGTCGATCTGGGGAGCGCGGTCCTCACGGTGAAGGCCATGCTCGCCGAGGGCGACGAGCTGCCCGAGAACACCCGGCTCGTGGACGCGCCGTTCCTGGAGGGCGCGGTGGCCGCCGTGGTGACCGCCTCGTCGGGCGGCGACCTCGCCGCGGTGGAGGCGGCGGCCTCGGAGGCGTACGGCTACCGCAAGACGTGACGCCTCGCCTGGCGCCCCGCACTCCGCCGCAGCAGACTTGACGCCATGTCGACCGGCAGGCGCAGTGCGGGGCTTCTTCTCTTCCGGGTCACGGACGCCGGGGGCGAGCGGGATGTCGAGGTGCTGATCGGGCACATGGGCGGGCCGTTCTGGGCGGGGCGGGAGGCGGCCGCCTGGTCGGTGCCGAAGGGCGAGTACGGGTCGGAGGAGAGCGCGGAGGCGGCCGCCCGCCGGGAGTTCACGGAGGAGCTCGGCGTTCCGGTGCCGCCGGGTGAGTGGATCGCGCTCGGCGAGTCCCGGCAGCGCAGCGGCAAGACGGTGACCGTGTGGGCCCTGGAGGCGGAGCTGGATGTGGCGTCCGTCGTGCCGGGGACGTTCACGATGGAGTGGCCGCGCGGGTCCGGCGTGCAGCAGGAGTTCCCGGAGATGGACCGGTTCGCCTGGTGCACGCCGGAGCAGGCCGCCGAGCGGCTGATCGCCGGTCAGCGGGTGTTCGTCGACCGGCTGCGCGCTCAGGTGCGCGGGACGGCCTCCTCCTCCGACGCGTAGGCCGGGGCCGGGACCGGAACCGTGCCCACCTGGCGGCCGGCCCGCAGTTCCAGGACGTCGCCGGTGAAGCGGGACCGGAAGCTGCGGTCGTGCGAGACGACGACGACCGCGCCCGGGTACTGGTCGAGGGCCTGCTCCAGCTCCTCGACCAGGCTCAGCGCGATGTGGTTCGTCGGCTCGTCCAGCACCAGCAGATCGGCCGGCCGGGTCACCAGCCGGGCCAGGGCCAGCCTGCGCTGCTGGCCGACGGAGAGCGACGCGACGGGCACGTCGAGGTCCTCGGGGCGGAACAGGCCGAGGGCCAGGAGCTCGTCGGCGTACTCGTCGGGGAAGCCGGGGCGGCCCGCCGCGAAGGTGGCGAGCAGGGTGCGCCGGGTCGGCCGGGCGGGCAGTTCCTGCGGGAGGTAGCCGATGCGGGCGTGGCGGGTGACCGTGCCCGTGTCGGGGGCCAGGTCGCCCGCGAGGACCCGCAGCAGGGTGGTCTTGCCGGCCCCGTTCTCCCCGGTCACCAGGAGGCGGGCGCCCGATGCCACGCGCAGGGAGGGGAGGTGGAGGCGGTCCCCGACGGAGACGGCGTCCAGCTCGACGAGTGTCCTCGCGCCGCCCGCCGCACCGGCCCCGGTGACGCTCATCGCGGGGTCCGCCGCGCCGGTGCCGGTGGCCACGGCCGGGCGGCCGGTGAAGGCGAGCGGGCGGGGCGGGGGCGGCACGGGAGACCTGCGCAGGGCGTCCAGCCGGGTCCGGGCGGCTCTGACCTGGCCGGACAGCTTCGCCTCGTGCGAGCGGCGGTGCTTGCCGAAGCCCTGTTTCGGGTCCCCTCCGGTGGCCGCGAGCCGCGCTCCGGCCGCCTCGACCAGCTCCTCGGTGCGGGCCAGGTCCGCCAGGTACTCCTCGCGCGCCTGGACCCAGCGGCGGCGGGCGGCGGCCTTGGCGGTGCGGTAGCCGTCCCAGCCGTCCCCGTACCGGGTGACCGTGCGCAGGTCCCGGTCGACCTCCAGGATCACCGAGGTGACGCGCTCCAGGAACGCCCGGTCGTGGGTGATCGCCACGACGGTGCCCCGGTGGGCGCGCAGGTGGTCCTCCAGCCAGCCGACGGCGCGGGCGTCGAGGTGGTTGGTCGGCTCGTCGAGCAGCAGCAGCTCCGGGGCGGCGGCCAGGACGCAGGCGAGGGCGAGCCGGGACTGCTCGCCGCCGGAGAGTGTGGCGAGGGCGCGGTCCCGGGTGAGGTGGGCGAGGCCCAGTCCGTGCAGAGCCGCTTCGGTGCGGGCGTCCGCCCGGTAGCCGTCGCGGTCCTCGTAGGCGGTGAGGAGGTCTCCGTACGCGGCGAGTTCTTCGTCGGTGGGCCCCGGGTCGCCGGGCTTCCGCTCCGAGAGGCCCGCCTCCGCCGCGCGGATACGGTGCTCGAGGTCGCGCAGTTCGGCGAGCGCCGCGTCGACGGCGTCCTGCACGGTGTCGGCCGGGTCGAGGTCGAGGGTCTGGGCGAGGTAGCCGGTGGAGCCGGGGAACCGGACGGTGATCTCTCCGGTGTCCGGTTGTTCCGTTCCGGCCAGCAGCCGGAGCAGGGTGGACTTTCCGGAGCCGTTCTCGCCGATGACGGCGGTCTTCTCACCGGGCCGGACGGTGAGGGTCACCTGGTCGAGTACGGAGCGGTCCCCGTACGCCTTGGAGACGTCCTTCATGGCCAGTTGGGCGCGGTCGCGCTGGGGGTGCATGGGTGCCTTTTCCCTGTTTCCTGGGTGACGGCCCGCGGCGGCGCGTGCGGAGACGCGCGGTGGCGGGGCGTGGATGCCGGACGGCGGAGGGGACGGCGGCGGGCGCGCGGGGTGACGGTGACATCGTCAGCGTCACCGGGCGTCTCAGCGGGACGCGTGGTGCGGCGCGCGGCGGCCGTCCGGGCCGGGAATCAGCGGAAGAAGTAGAAGCGGTACGAACCCATGTCGGCCAGTCTAACGGCGGGCGGGCGGACCTGCCGAGAGTTTCCGCCCGCCCCGAGGAGTTCAGCCGTTGGGGAGGATGACGGCCCGGCCGTTGATCCTGCCGTCGTGCAGGCGCTCGTAGGCGAGCGGGGCCTCGTCGAGGGAGTACGTCTCCACATGGACGTCCACCGCCCCGGCGTGGGCCAGGTCGAGGACCTCGGCGAGCTCCTTGCGCGAGCCCCAGTAGGGGGCGCAGACGTTGGCTCCGTACGGAAGCGTCCCGAAGCCGACCGGGAGCGCGCCGCCGCCGATGCCGACGATGGTGACGTCGCCGTCCACGCGGGCGACGGCTCCGGCCGTCCGCACGGTGGGCGGCGCTCCGACGAAGTCGAGGACCACATGGGCGCCGAGTCCGCCGGTCAGTTCCAGGACGCGGGCGGCCGCCTTCTCGTCGGAGAGGACGGCTTCGTGCGCGCCGACGGTCCTGGCCAGGGCGAGCTTGTCCTCGGTGACGTCGAGGGCGATCACCCGGGCGGCCGTCATGGCGCGCAGCAGCTGGATCGCGACGTGACCGAGGCCGCCGGTGCCGATGACGACGGCGGTGGAGCCGGGCACCAGCTTCGCCAGGGAGCGCACGATCGCGTGGTACGGGGTGAGTCCGGCGTCGGTGAGGGGCACCGTCTTCACCGGGTCGAGGTCGCCGATCGCGATCAGGTGGCGGGGGTCGTCGACGATCATGTACTCGGCCATCGCGCCGGGTGCGCCGAGTCCGGGCGGCATGATGCCGAGCTCCTTGGCGCGCAGGCAGTAGTTCTCCTTGCCCTCGGCGCAGTTCACACAGGTGCCGCAGCCCCAGGGCCCGTACACCGCGACGGAGTCGCCGACCGCGAAGCCGTCGACGCCGTCACCGAGGGCGGCGACCGTGCCGACGCCCTCGTGGCCCAGCGTGAGGGGCAGCGGGAAGGGGATCTGGTCGGCGGGCCAACTCATCACGGCGATGTCGGAGTGGCAGACGCCGGCGGCGGTGACCTTCAGCAGGACCTGGCCGGGGCCGGGCTCGGGGTCCGGGACGGTGACCACCTCGGGGGCGGCGCCTGCGGCTCGGTACTGAACGGCTCTCATGGGTGCTTTCCTCGCTTCTTCTCTTCTTTACTTGCTCTCTTGTCGCCCCGTGTGTTCGTCGCTCCCTTTGTCGCCCCTGTGTCCCCCGTGCGCCACTCGGGCTCCGTCACAGGGCTCCGTCACAGGGCTCCGGTCACGGAGCGGAGTAGCCGCCGTCCACGAGGTGGTAGCTGCCGTGGATGAAGGAGGCCTTGTCGGAGAGCAGGAAGGCGGCGAGTTCGGCGACCTCCTCGGCGGTGCCGAGGCGTCCGGCCGGGTGCAGGGAGATCAGGTGCTCGCGGGCCCCCGGGTCGGTGTTCCGCAGGAGCGGGGTGTCGATGAAGCCGGGGCCGACCGCGTTGATCCGGACGTTCTGCCCGGCGTACTCGAGCGCCGCGGTCTTGGTGAGGCCGACGACGCCGTGCTTGGCCGCGACGTAGGCGGGCGATCCCGCGAAGCCGTTGGTGCCGAGGATGGAGGACATGTTGACGATCGCGCCGCCGCCCGCGGCGACGATGGCGGGCAGTTCGTAGCGCATCGAGTGGAAGACGCCGCTGAGGTTGGTGGCGACGACGCGGTTCCAGTCCTCGACCGGGTACTCACCGGTGGGGCTGCTGGGGCCCGCGATGCCGGCGTTGTTCACGGCCAGGTGCAGGGCGCCGAAGGTGTCCACCGCGAACCGCACGCCCGCTTCGACGGAGGCCGGGTCGGTGACATCCATCGCGACGGCGGCGGCCCTGGCTCCGGTGCTCTCCAGCTCGGCCGCGGCCTTGCGCGCGTTCCCCTCGTCGTGGTCGGCGACGACGACCGCCGCACCGCCGGCGGCGAGCCGCCGGGCCAGGGCGAGGCCGATGCCGGAGGCGCCGCCGGTGACGAGGGCGGTGCGGCCCTCGAATTCGGCCGAAGCCGAGGTCGATGTCGATGTCGAGGCCGCAGGGGTGGAGCTGTGCTCGGTGGGGGTGCTCATGAGGGTGCCTCTGTTTCTGCTGCTGCTTGTTCTGCTGCTGTTTCTGCTGTTTCTGCTGTTTCTGCTGTTTCTGCTGCTTCTGTGGTGCGGTGCTGCTCCGGAGCGGGGCGCGGTGCGCCGAGCAGGTCGGCGGAGAGCGCGTCGAATGCCTCGGTGACCAGGTCGGGCAGGGCGTCCGGGCGGCCCCCGCGCACCCAGGCGGCCTGGGCGGCGAGCAAGGCGCCCGCTCCCGCGGCGACGGTCACGGCGGGCCGGATGTCCTGCCGCGGATCGACGCCGAGCCGGTCGGCGACGATGGCGACCGAGTCCTCCTGGGCGTCCACCCGGATGTGGTGGAAGACGGCGTAGAGGGTCGGTTCCTCCTCGGCGACGACCAGCAGGTCGAAGATCCGGGGGCGGCGGTGCCAGGGCTCCGCCCCGGGGTCGGCGAGCCAGTCGAGGACGGCCCGCCGGTAGGCGAGGAGCGGGGGTTCCGGGGCCGGGCGGGCGCGGAGGGCCGCGTTGATGCGGTCGCCGTCGCCCCGCAGGGAGTCGAGGGCGGCGGCCTCCTTGCTCGTGAAGTACCGGCTGAACGTACGGCGGTCGACGTCCGCGGCTTCCGCGATCTCCTCGACCGTCACGTTCCGCAGCCCCCGGTCGAGCACCAGCTCGAACGCGGCCTGCGCCAGGGTGTCGCGGGTGCGGCGCGCCTTGCGGCTGCGCCGTTCCGGGATCTTCCGTTCCGGAGTCATACATGCACCGTACACCTGAAAATGTCCCCACGAGACATCAGTCTCGTGGGGACATCACTCGTCTCGTGCCGGAGGTCAGACCGCCGCTACGCGCAGGGCCGCCTCGTCGGCGGCCCCGGGCCGCCCGCTTCCGTCGGCGGTGGCGCGGCGCAGGGCGAGCGCGGCGACATCGTCGCGCCGGACGCCTCCGGAGAAGTCCTCCAGATCGACGTGGAGCGCGTCGAGCAGTTCGCGGGGCCCGTGCCCGGCCCAGGACCCGATCCGCTCGTCCAGCGGGTAGAAGTCACCGGCGGCGTCGCGGGCCTCGGTCACCCCGTCGGTGACGACGAGGAGCGTCGCGCCCCGCGGGAAGTCGAAGGACTCGGTCGTCCGGGCCTCCCGGCTGAGTCCGGCGAGGCCGAGGGGGACGTACGTCCGATGGAGCGTGACGGCCGAGGTCCGGCCGTCGTGCAGCAGGCGCGGCGGGAGGTGGCCGCAGTTCACGGCCTCCACCCGGCCGCTCCCGTCGAACCCGAGCACGAGCGCGGTGACGAAGCGTTCGGTCTCACCGGTCTGGGCGGAGAACACGTTGTGCCGGACGACGGCGTCCTCCAGCGCCTCCACCACACCGGTGAGCGTGGGTTCGCGGATGGCCGCCTCGCGGAACGCGGCGATGGCCGCGAATCCGGCGCCGATGGCCGCGAGCCCCTTGCCCTGGACGTCCCCGATGATCACGCGGGTCCCGTAGGGCGACTCGACGACCTCGTAGATGTCGCCGCCGACGAAGCGGTCCTCCTCGATCGGCTCGTAGAGCCCGTGCGCGAAGACGTGGTCGGTCACGACGGGGAGCGGCCGCAGGATCTGGCGCTGCAGGGTGACGGCGGCGGACCGCAGCCGCGCCATCTCGGTGGCGTGCCGGATACGTGCGGCGCAGGCGGCGACCCCGAGGGCGCAGGCCAGTACGGCGAAGCCGATGCCGAAGACGAAGTCCCAGAAGGTCCCGTCCGCGCCGACCCGGAAGCCGACGACGACCGTGGTGATCCACACCGCGACCCAGATCGTCTGGCGGAGACTGCAGTAGACGGAGGCCAGCGCCGGGACGACCACGAGCAGCGGGACCACCCGCAGGTCGTTGCCCGTTCTGACGTCGAGGAACACGACCAGCACCGTCAGCAGTGCAAGACCGCAGACCAGCGCCCCGTTGCCGATCCGGCTCCGGGACGCCGCCTCGATGCCCGTGTCCGGGCCGGGCCCGGCACCGCTCCGGCGCCGTACCTCGCTCCGCTTCTGTGCCATGTCCAGCAACCTCATGGGCACGGCCTGTCCTCCCGCTGGTCTCTCGGCGCCGCCCGCAGTTTCGGCCGGTCCCTTCCAGTTGACCGGGGTGCGGACGTCCGCGCAGGAGGGCTTAGGGCCCCGAGCGGGCGCCGAAGGTCCCGCTCGGGACTTCCGGCCCGGGACCTCCGCCCCGGTACGGGGTGACTCAGGTCCCGCCCTACCGGCACCGGCGCCCGTTTTCGGCCACCCGGTCAGCGCAGCGAGGGGCTGCGGGTCCCGTCGGCCGACGGGAGCGTGGCGGGGACGAGGGCGGCGAGGAATTCCGTACGCCGGCGGAGCCGGAAGCCGAGGGACTCGTAGAGCCGTACGGCTCCGGTGTTGGAGGCGGAGGCATGCAGGAACGGCGTCTCGCCGCGCTCCCGGACGCCGTGTGCGACCGCCAGGACCAGCCGGCTCGCCAGCCCCTGCCCCCGTACGGACTCGTCGGTGCAGACGCCGCTGATCTCGGTCCAGCCGGGCGGGTGCAGCCGCTCCCCCGCCATCGCCACCAGGGTGCCGCCCCGGCGGATGCCCAGATACGTACCCATCTCGACCGTGCGCGGCAGGAAGGGGCCGGGGCGGGTGCGCGCCACCAGGTCCAGCATCTCCGGCACGTCCTGCGGGCCCAGCCGGACCGCCTCCGGGTCGGGTGCCGCGTCCACCGAGTCGTCGACCAGCTGGACGCCATCGGCCCGGAAGACGATCTCCCAGTCCGGCGGCGGCGGTGCCTGGAGCGCGGCCAGGGCGACGGAACCGCCCGGCCCGGCGAGCGCCGCGAGATCCGCCCAGTCCTGGTCCTCCGGGGCGTCGGGCAGCGCGATCCAGGGGGAGACGTCGACGGGATAGCGCAGGATCCGCCCGCGGCTCTCGGCGAAGTGGGCGTGCGGACCGGTGAGCGAGGACCGGGCGGGGTTGTCCAGCGGATGGAGCCGGGAGGGGGCATCGGTCCGGGGCCGGGGCCGGGTGGGGTTCTGGGTCATGGTCTTCCTCGTTCCGTCCTTCGCTTCGCGCGGTTCCTCGGCGGCGGTCGCCCGGTCCCCCGGACGGCGGGTGCCCGGCGCCGGGGGGCTATGCCCCGCCAAAAGCGGAAAGCCGGTGGGTCCGGCACGTATTCCGCGAGGGGAGTCTGTTCATCACACCGCAATCAAGGGGGCGTGCAGATTGCCCCGGCGCGCGCCCGCGTGGGCGAGCGGCGAAATCGACTCATCCGTAGGCCAATACGCGCCGCTGCGGTCCCAACGGCCGCCCGCCTGTGGCACTCTGGTGGCGACCGCCCCACCGGGCTCCCCCGTACCGGTGGGGCGGTTCTTTGCGCCTCCGTGGCCGGTGCCCTTGGCCCGCCCTTCAGGTGACGGCACCTCAGAACCGAACCAGGCCTGCTTCCGGCCCACTCGCACCGTGTGGCCGGATCAACTCCCTCCGCCGCGCATGAGAAGCGCGCCCCCGGGAAGGCGAACAGACCTCAGGGCCCACGAACCAGGAACCAGGGAGCGTGAAGCGACATGACCGTGCACAGTGCGCAGACCGCGCGGACCGCGCGGACGGCCGGTACGGAGCGGGCGGCCGCCACCGAGGAGCTTCTTCCGTGGATCGAGGATGCCGGGAAGATCGCCCCGATGGACGCGCGCCGGCTGTCACGTCTCTTCTTCGACCGCCTCCAGGTCCTGGAGGAGGGCACGCACGAGTACCAGTACGCGCGCAACACCCTCATCGAGATGAACCTGTCCCTCGTCCGCTTCGCCGCCAACCGCTTCCGTAACCGTGGCAGCGGCGACATGGAGGACATCATCCAGGTCGGCACCATCGGGCTGATCAAGGCGATCGACCGCTTCGACCTCTCGCGGGAGGTCGAGTTCACGTCATTCGCGGTGCCGTACATCGTCGGGGAGATCAAGCGGTTCTTCCGTGACACGAGCTGGGCGGTGCATGTGCCGCGGCGTCTCCAGGAGCTGCGGGTCGACCTCGCCAAGGCGAAGGAGTCCCTGGCGGGCGACCTCGACCGGGACCCCACGGTGCGGGAACTGGCAGAGGACCTGGGGATCGAGGAGTCCGAGGTCACGGAGGGGATCGTCGCCTCCAACGGCTACACGGCGGGCTCCCTGGACATGCCGACCGACACCGCCGAGGCCGGGCCCGGTCAGAACGCGGGACGGACCTTCGCCGATGTGCTGGGCGAGCCGGACCCCGCCATGGAGACCGTGGAGAACCTCCACGCACTCGCACCCCTGCTGGGCGAACTGGACGAGCGGGAGCGCCGGATCATCGACATGCGTTTCGGCCAGGAGATGACCCAGGCGCAGATCGGCGCGGAGCTCGGGATATCGCAGATGCATGTGTCCCGGCTGCTGAGCCGGATGCTGGGCAAGCTGCGGAACGGGATGCTCCCCCAGGAGTGACCTGGCCGTCGCGAGCCGCCCCGTCGGGCGGCGGACGGCGGACGGTGGACGGTGGGCGGTGGACGGGAGTGGCGGGGGGGGGGGGGGGGGGGGGGGGGGGGGGGGGGGGGGGCGCCCCCGGGGGGGGGGGGGGGGGGGCCCCCCCCCGCCTGCGGCGGGCCCTCTCCCCTACCCGCCCCTTCCCGAAACCGGGGCTCCGCCCCGGACCCCGCTCCTCAAGCGCCGGAGGGGCTGGATATGCCCAAGCCTCTGGACAGGAGCGGGGAGCGGGGAGCGGGGAGCGGGGAGCGGGGCAGGAACTTCCAAAGACCGGCCGGGTGGCGCCCTACTTCTCCGTTACGCCCGCCGAGTCGAACGTCGCCACCTCGTGCATCGCGCGCGCCGCGCTCTGCACGATCGGGAGCGCCAGCAGCGCGCCGGTGCCCTCGCCCAGGCGCAGGTCGAGGTCGACCAGCGGGCGCAGGCCCAGCTTGTTGAGCGCGGCGACGTGGCCGGGCTCCGCGCTGCGGTGGCCCGCGATGCAGGCGGCCAGTGCCTCGGGCGCGATGGCGCGGGCGACCAGGGCCGCCGCGCCCGCGCTCACGCCGTCCAGGATCACCGGCGTACGCAGGGAGGCTCCGCCGAGGAGGAAGCCGGCCATCGCCGCGTGCTCCAGGCCGCCGACCGCCGCGAGCACGCCGATCGGGTCGGCCGGGTCCGGCTGGTGCAGGTCGAGGGCGCGGCGGACGACGTCGACCTTGCGGGCGTGCATCTCGTCGTTGATGCCGGTCCCCCGGCCGGTCACCTCGGAGGCGTCGATCCCCGTGTACACGCAGATCAGCGCGGCCGACGCGGTGGTGTTGGCGATGCCCATCTCGCCGGTGAGCAGGGCCTTGTTGCCCGCCGCCACCAGGTCGCGGGCGGTCTCGATGCCCACCTCGATCGCGGCGAGGACCTCATCGCGGCTGAGCGCGGGGCCCGTCGTGAAGTCCGCCGTCCCCGGGCGCACCTTGCGGGGCAGCAGGCCGGGGGTCGCGGGCAGGTCCGAGGCCACGCCGACGTCCACGACGCAGACCTCCGCGCCGACCTGGGCCGCGAACGCGTTGCAGACGGCTCCGCCGCCCAGGAAGTTCGCCACCATCTGGGCGGTGACCTCCTGCGGCCAGGCGGTGACGCCCTGGGCGTGCACCCCGTGGTCACCGGCGAAGATCGCGACGGCCGCGGGCTCCGGGATCGGCGGCGGGCACATCCGGGAGAGCCCGGACAGCTGCGCGGAGATGATCTCCAGCATGCCGAGCGCGCCGGCGGGCTTCGTCATCCGCTTCTGGCGTTCCCACGCCTCGCCGAGCGCCTTCGCGTCCAGCGGGCGGATCGCCGAGATCGTCTCCTGCAGCAGGTCGTGCGGTTCGGCGCCGGGCAGCGCGCGACGGCCGTACGTCTCCTCGTGGACGACCCACGACAGCGGGCGGCGCTTCGACCAGCCCGCCTGCATCAGCTCGGGCTCCTCGGGGAACTCGTCGACGTAACCGACGCAGAGATAGGCGACCACTTCGAGGTGCTCGGGCAGGCCCAGGGCCCGCACCATCTCCCGCTCGTCGAAGAAGCTGACCCAGCCGACGCCGAGGCCCTCGGCGCGGGCCGCGAGCCACAGGTTCTCGACGGCGAGGGCCGAGGAGTACGGCGCCATCTGCGGCTGGGTGTGCCGGCCGAGGGTGTGGCGCCCGCCGCGGGTGGGGTCGGCGGTCACGACGATGTTGACCGGGGTGTCGAGGATCGCCTCGATCTTCAGTTCCTTGAACTGCTTCGCCCGGCCCTTGGGCAGCGATTTGGCGTAGGCGTCGCGCTGGCTCTGGGCCAGTTCGTGCATGGAGCGACGCGTCTCCGCCGAGCGGATGACGACGAAGTCCCACGGCTGCGAGTGGCCGACGCTCGGCGCGGTGTGCGCCGCCTCCAGCACCCGGAGCAGGACCTCGTGCGGAATCGGGTCGCTGCGGAAGCCGTTGCGGATGTCCCGGCGCTCGCGCATGACCCGGAGCACCGCTTCCCGTTCGGCGTCGTCGTAGCCGGGGGCGGGCGGGGTGAACGGCTCGGCGGGCTCCTCGGGCTGCTCTGTCGGCACGGCCTGCTGCGGTGCGTCGGCCTGCGTCTGCGGTGCCTCGGTGTCCTGCGGTGCCTCGGCCTGTGTCTGCGGGGCGGCGGGCTCCGTCTGCTGGGCGGGCTCCAGCGGCTCCGGGAGCTCCGGGGTCTCGATGACCTCGGGGCCGGTGCCGTCCTCGGCGTCGGGCGCGACCACTTGGGCTGCTTCTGCCTCTGCCTCTGCTTCGGCTTCTGCTGCCGCTACTGCCGTCGTTGCCTCTGCCGGCTCGGGGGCCGGGGCCGGGGTGGCTTCCTGCTCCGTTACGGGGAGCTGCTGGGCCACCGCCTCAGCCACGGGCTCCTCGGCGACGGGCTCGGGCTGTACCGGCTCGGGGGCGACCGGGCTCTCGGTCACCGGCTCCGGAACCGCGACGGCCTCCGGGATCTCGGTCACCGCTACGGCCGGCACCGGCTCGGGGGCCGGCTCGACGGGCTGCTCCTGCTCGGGCAGCACCACCGGCACAGGCTGTTCCTGCTCGGGCCGTACCACCGGCTCGGCGACGGGCGGAGCCTGTGCCGGGGCCGGGGTCTGGGCCTGGGGCTGAGCCTGGACCTGGAGTTCGGGGGCAGGGGTCTCCGCCGGGGCGGCCTGTGCCTCGGGCTCCGGGGCCACCGCCACGGCGTGCGCCTCGGAGGTGGCCGCCATCTCGTCGGCCGGGTGCTGGACAGGTGCGTCCGCAGGAGTCTCCGGCTGGGTCGCCTCGGGCGCCGGGACGACGACCGGTCCGGCGGAAGGCAGCTCCACGGCGGCGGCCGGCTCGGGAACGACCGGCTCGGGAACGACCGTTTCTGCCGGAACGGCCTCCGGGGCCGACTCCGGCTGCGCAGCGGCAGCGGCCTGCACCGCCTGGTCCGGCTGCGTCGGCTGCGTCGCCTGGTCCAGATGCTCGACCGGGGCCGCCTCAGCCACCTCAGCCACCTCAGCCACCGGGGCGGACACCGTCACCGGCTCGGCCGACTGAACCGGCTGAACCGGCGGAACCACCTGGGCCGCCTCGACCGACTGCTCGGCCTGGGCCTCGGCCACCGCAGGCTCCGCGACGAGCGGCTCGGCCACCGGCTGCTCGGCCACCGCGGGCTCCGCCACCGGCTGCTCGGCCTCGGCCGGCTGCTCCAGCGGCTGAACCGCCTCTGCGACCGCCGCCTCCGCGACGGCCTGCTCCGGCTCCGGCTGCGCCGGCTGGGCCCCCCACGGGGCGCCGGCCTGCGGCGGGATCTCGCCCAGCTGCGGGCCCGGCAGGGCCGAGGGGTCCTCGGCCGGGATGTCGAAGTACTCGGGGCCCGTCGTCGGTGGGCCCGCGTGGCGTGCGGGAGCGGCGGTCCGGGTGGCTCCGGCCGGGCCGCGGTCGGCCAGCGAGCGCACGACGCCGCCCTGCGTACCGCCGTACGTCGGGGCCTCGGCGGAGGCGGGGCCCCGGTGCAGGGGGCGACGGGCGGGAGCGGCGGCCGCGTGGGCGCCGACCGGTGCCGGCGCCTGCGCGGGCGCCGGGATCCGTACGCCGTTGAGGTCCACGGAGCCGGTGTCGCGGCCACCGGACTCATGGGTGCCGTGCGTCTCGGCGGCAGCGGGGGCCGGGGCGGACTGGAGCTGCTGCGCGGGAACCTGGGGCTGGGGCTGCTGCCCACCGTTCTCCGGCGCGAGCGGCTGCGCGGCCGGCGCGCCGGGCTGGCCCTGTGCGGGGGCCGGGGCGGCCTGCGGGTCGCTCCAGGCGCCCTGGGAGGTCGGCATCAGCAGAAGGTCGTCGTCCTCGGGGGTGTGCTCGGAGGGGTCGAGGAAGGTGTACGCGTCCGGGGCGGGGATGCCCGGCTGCTCCACCATGCCTGCGTTCTCCGGCAGTCCCTCGCCCGGGATCTGGCCGGTGTCAGTCATGCGTACCCCTCGCCCATCGTCAGTGCTCCTTCGGCCCTTCGCCCGGGACGCCGAACCACGGCACGCCGGTGCTCGTCATCAAGAACGAGCGGGCTCGCCGCGCGGCACGAAACGCCCGCGGAGCTTCCTATTCTCGCGGCCGTTCGCCGCCGCGACAGGCAGTTCTGCCACGGCTCACTGTGGACTGCGCCACGTTGCGCGTCCCCCGGGTGGTGCCGTACCACAGTGCGGACCAAAACGGTCCACTTTTCCGGACATTGACGAACGAAGCGACGAACGGCCGGGCGCGGTACAACAATCGGCCAGCCTACCTCGCGTACCGGGCCGAACGGGTCAGGGGGCGAGGTCCGAACGCCGTGCGGACAGCAGGAACACGACCGACCTTTCGCGCTCGGTCCAGGCGGTGGTGTCCAGGTCGACGGACTGGAGCAGGGCGCATTCGACCGTATAGCCGTTGCCGGTGAGCGCCCCACCGAGGGCCTCGGCCTCGTCCCGGGTCGAGGCGTGGGTCACGATGCGTTCGGGGCGGCGGTCGGCGACCGCGGTGGCCACCGGCACTCCCCCGCCGCCGATCCGTACGACGTCCGGTTCGGGCAGCCGTTCCAGGACGTGCGGGGCGCGGCCGCGGACGACCTGGACGGGGACGCCGAAGGCGCGGGCGGCGGCCTCGGTGCGGGCGCAGGCGGCCGGGTCGGCGTCCACGGCGAGGACCGCCGCGCCGAAGCGGGCCGCCTCGACGGCCAGGGCGCCGCTGCCGGACCCGATGTCCCAGACCAGGTCGCCGGTGCGGGGGCCGAGGCGGGCGAGCTGGGCGGCCCGCAGGCCGGGGAACTCGCCTTCGCCGGACTCCTGCATCCGCTCGGCCCCGGCGGCCCGGTAGGCCTCGGCGGGCAGGGCCCAGCCCCGTATCCCCTGGGGGTAGGCGGGCTGGCGGCCGGCGATCCAGGCGCCGACGGCGGTGGTCTCGGGGCCGCCGCCGATGACGATGACGACGTTGGGGTCGCGCCAGACGTGGTCGGCCGCTTTGTCGGAGGTGAGGACGGTGACGCGCTCGCGGTCGGTGCCGAGTTCCTCGCAGATGACGAAGGTGCGGTGGATCCCGTCGAGGAGGAGGGCCAGTTCGGCGGGTCCGGCGCCCGGCGAGGTGAGGACGGCGACCTTGTGGTGGGCCCGGCAGACGTTGACCGCGCGGCGCAGGGTGCGGGGGTGGGCGACGACGATCTGGGCGTCGTCCCAGGGCATGCCGGCCCGGGCGAAGGCGGTGGCCACGGAGGAGACGGCGGGGACGACCTCGACCTCCAGGCCGTGTTCGCGGGCGCGGAGTGTGCGGACGACGCCGAAGAAGCCGGGGTCGCCGTCGGCGAGGACCACGGCGCTGCCGCGGTGTCCGGCGATCCTGCGGGCGGCCAGGTCGACGCTGCCGAGGCGGATGCGTTCGGCGTTCGGGGGCACTTCCGGCAGGGCGAGGTGGTGGGCGGCGCCCGCGACGAGCGTGGCGGCCGAGAGTGCGGCCGTGGCCGCTCTGGTCAGTGGCGAGCCGTCCCAGCCGATCACCGTGACCCGGTCGGCCATCGTCGTCTGTCTCCTGGGGTGTCGGAGGGAGCGGGGCGTGTGCCCGTGCACTGCCGGGCAGGGTGAGGCTATCCGGTCGGGACCGTGGGCCCGCGGGTGGCCTCGGGTGCTAACGCCAGTCGTTGTACGTGCCGTAGTCGCCGGCGTCGGCGAGCTGTTCGGCGACGCCTTCCAGGTCCTCGGGGAGGAGTCCCCAGACGATCAGGTCGGTGCGGATGTCGGTCCAGCCGCCGTCGGTGCCGTTCTCGGTCCGGGTGCGGGCGATGCGGGCGTTGCGCAGGACGCCCTCGCTGATGCAGCCGAGCTTCTGGGCGACCTGCTGGGATGCGGTGTTGTCGGCGGGGGTGCGCAGCTCGATGCGTTCGAAGCCCTGGTCGCGGAAGAGCCATTCGGCTATGGCGAGCACGGATTCGGTGGCGTACCCCTCGCCGCGGGCCCAGGGGGCGGTGATGTAGCGGACCTCGGTGGCCCGGGTGCGCCAGTCGGTGTTGAGCAGGCGGACGCTGCCGACGAGCCGCTGGGTGAGGAATTCGGTGACGGCGAGGGCGATGCCGTGGCCGGCGGTGCGTTCGGCAGGAGCGATCCTGCGGACCCAGCGTTCGGCGTCGACCTGGGTGTAGGGGTTCGGCCCGTCCATCCAGGCGGTGACCATCTCGTCGTTCATCATCTCGATGTACGCGGGGATGTCGGCCATCTCGAAGGGGCGCATCACCAACCTGTCCGTACTGATGGAGATGGACGGAAAGGTGGTAGTCATGCGCAGCTCCATGCCGAAGACCGGGTAAAAGCACAGCATGCAGCATCGGGTCCGCCTTGTGCATGGGCGGGTCGGCACGACGGAGCCCCGCACCTCCGGGGAGGGAAGTGCGGGGCTCGGTCGGCAAGTGCCGGGCAGGCGTCAGGACTTGGCGGGGGTACCGAAGGCCGGGACGATCGAGCCCTGGTAGGTGTCCTCGATGAACTTCTTGACCTCGTCGGAGTTGAGGAGCTTCGCGAGCTTCTCGACGCGCGGGTCCTTCTCGTTGCCGGCCTTGACCGCCAGGAAGTTGGCGTACGGGTTGCCCTCGGCCTTCTCCAGGGCGAGGGAGTCCTTGGCCGGGGAGAGCTTGGCCTCGATGGCGTAGTTGCCGTTGATGACGGCGGCGTCCACGTCGTTCAGGGCGCGGGGCACGGTGGCGGCCTCCAGCTCCTTGAACTCCAGGCCCTTCTTGTCGGTGATGTCGCTCAGCTTGGCGCTGGTGCCGACGCCGTCCTTGAGGGTGATCAGGCCGTTCTCGGCGAGCAGCTGGAGGGCGCGGCCGCCGTTGGTGGTGTCGTTGGGGACGGCGATGGTCTGGCCGGCCTTGATGTCCTTGAGGTCCTTGACCTTCTTGGAGTAGAGGCCGAGCGGCTCCAGGTGCACGTCGACCACGGGCACGATGGTGGTCTTCTGCTTCGCGTTGAAGTCGTCCAGGTAGGGCTTGTGCTGGAAGAAGTTGGCGTCGACCTGGCCGTCCTGGGTGGCGGTGTTCGGCAGGACGTAGTCCGTGAACTCCTTGACCTCCAGCTTGAGGCCCTCCTTCTCCGCCAGGTTCTTCTTGACGAAGTTCAGGATGTCGGCGTGCGGCGTCGGGGACGCGGCGACGACCAGGGCCTTGGAGGTGTCGGCCTTCGCGCCGGTCTCGCTCTTGGACGCCGGGTCGGAGTCCGTACCGCAGGCGCTCAGGCCCAGGGCGAGGGCGGCGGCGGAAGCGACAGCTGCGGTGATCTTGATGTTCTTGCGCACGAAAAGTGCCTCTTTCTTGTGGTGGTGGTGCGCCCGGACAAGGAGTTCGGGCTCGGTGGGGAAGAAAGTCGGGGGGGGCCGGTGGCCTCAGGAGACGGTGCGGCCGCGGCGGGCCAGCAGCCGGACGGTGAGGTCGCCGATCAGCTGGATCACGGTGACGATGACGATCAGCAGCGCGACGGTGATCAGCATGAACTGGTTGTCGAAGCGCTGGAATCCGTAGGTGACGGCCTTGGAGCCGAGCCCTTCGCCGCCGACCGCACCGGCCATCGCGGAGTAGCCGATGAGCACGATGAGGGTGGTCGTGACACCCGAGACGAGCGAGGGCAGGGCCTGCGGGAGGAGCACCTTGCGGACGATCGTGGGGATGGAACCGCCCATCGACTGGACCGCTTCGACGAGTCCGTGGTCGACCTCGCGGATCGCCGTCTCGACGAGCCGGGCGAAGAACGGGATGGCGCCGACGGCGAGCGGCACGATCATCGCGGTGGGGCCGATGAAGGTGCCGACGACCCAGGTGGTGAAGGGGATCAGGGCGATCAGCAGGATGATGAACGGCAGCGAGCGGCCGATGTTCACGATCACGCCGATGACCTTGTTCACCACGGTGTTCTGGAGCAGTCCGCCCTTGTCGGTGAGGACCAGCAGAACGCCGAGCGGCAGTCCGCCGGCGACGGTGACCAGCGCGGACCACAGCACCATGTAGAGGGTGTCGACGGTGCCCTGGGTCAGCAGGGGCTGCATTTCGGACCAGGTCACTTGACGGCCTCCTTGGTGAGCGGGGCGGGCGTCTGCTGCTCCGGCACGACGGTGATGGTGTCCTGCGGAGCGTTCGCGTCCTCGACGACCTCGGCCTGGAGGCCCTGCTCGCGCAGGAAGCCGATGGGGACGACGTTCTCCTCGAAGCGGCCGGGCAGCTCGATGCGCATCCGGCCGATCTGCTTGCCGCCGACGGTGTCCATCGCGGCGCCGAGGATCGAGATGTCGATGTTGTACGTACGGGAGAGCTGGGAGATGACCGGCTGGGAGGCCGACTCCCCCTGGAAGGTGACGTCGACGACCGTGCGGTCCGGGCCGGAGGCGGTCCCGCCGACCGGGAACAGCTCGTGGGCCAGTTCGGAGCCGGGGGTGGCGAGGAGTTCGCCGACGGTTCCGGACTCGACGATCCGGCCGCGCTGCATGAGGGCGGCGGAGTCGCAGATGGTCTTGACGACGTCCATCTCGTGGGTGATGAGCAGGACGGTCAGGCCGAGCTGCTGGTTGAGGTCGCGCAGCAGCTGGAGGATGGAGCGGGTGGTCTCGGGGTCGAGCGCGGAGGTCGCCTCGTCCGAGAGCAGCACCTGGGGGTCGCCCGCCAGGGCGCGGGCTATGCCCACGCGCTGCTTCTGGCCGCCGGAGAGCTGACCGGGGTAGGCCTTCGCCTTGTCGGCGAGGCCGACCAGGTCGAGGAGGTCCTTGGCCTTGCGGGTGCGCTCCTGGCCGGATATCCCGAGGATCTCCAGCGGCAGTTCCACGTTGTCCAGGACGGTGCGGGAGTCCAGCAGGTTGAAGTGCTGGAAGACCATGCCGATGCGGGTGCGCGCCCGGCGCAGCTCGGCGCTCGCCCGCCGGCCGCGGCCGGCCAGCGCGGTGAGGTCCTGGCCGGCCACCGTCACGGTGCCGGAGGTGGGGCGTTCCAGGAGGTTGACGCAGCGGATGAGGGAGGACTTTCCGGCGCCGCTCTGTCCGATGACGCCGTACACCTCGCCTTCGCGGACGTGCAGGTCGACGCCGTCGAGTGCGGTGACCTCACGGTCGCGCGACTGGTAGACCTTCGTGAGGCCCGTCGTGGTGATCACAGGGGTTTCCGTCACTGTCGAGTGCGCGGCGCGGTGTCCGCCGGGCACGGGGCATTCGTCCGAAGAGACTGTTCGGGCTGTTCGGCCGGGGGTCTCGGCATGGCTGTACGCGGCGGTCGGCCGGGGGGCAGCACATGCGCGGGCGCGCTCATTTCCGCGGGGTGCGGACGGCGCGGGCTCGGTCTCGCTTCGGGGCGCGAGGATCGGGCGGGGGCCCTCAGAAGGCGCGCATTCGACACATACAACGAGCACCGGGCGTGCTGATCGCCTCGGTCGCAAGGGTGCGGCTGCTCGTCGTGGTCATGGGCCAAGTAAAACAGACGTGAGGTCTCCGCGATCCCGGCTGTCCGGATAGCGGACAGTGCTGGATGGTCGGACGCCACCCTTCCGGTTCTGCCGCCCTCCGCCCCGTACGCGTCTGTGACCTGCGATGACAAGGGTGTTGCGGGGGTACGTTCAGTGCCGCCCGGGTGGCCGGGGAGCGGAACTTCGTCCGCCGGTTGTGGCCAAGGCCACGGTGCTCGGCGCCGGGGTCGTGGTCGCCTCCGTGGTGGCCGGGGCCGCACGCGGGCGGGCGTTCCGTCCGTAATACCCTCGACTCATGCTTGACGCCCTGACGGTCGCGGTCGCCGTGGCCGCGCTCGCCCTCGCCGCCTGGTGCGGACACGCCGCCTACCGGGACCAGCCGACGAAGGACTGGCACTTCATCGGGATGGCGGTCGTCACCGTGCTGGCGCTGGCCCAGTTGGTGGTGGGCGTCGTGCAGCTGGCGCGCGGGGAGCGGCCGGAGCAGGGGATGGCGGTGTTCATCGCCTATCTGATCGGTTCGTTCGCCGCCGTGCCCGCGGCCGGATTCCTGTCGTTGACCGAGCGGACCCGCTGGGGCTCGATCACGGTGGCGGCGGGCGCGATCGTGCTGGCGGTGCTGGAAGTCCGGCTCTATGACATCTGGGGAAACTGACGTGAGCGACACCGACCGCCCCGAGGTGGCCACGGCCCCGAAGCCGGCCTTCGAGCTGGGCACCGGTCCGGGCCGGGTCCTGGTCTGGTTCTACGGGGTGTTCACGGTCGCGGCGGCCTCACGCTCGATCGTCCAGATCATCATCGATTTCGACCGGGCGCCGCTGGCGTACGTGCTGTCGGCCGTCGCGGCCGTGGTGTACGGCTTCATCACGTACTCGCTGGTGCGCGGTGGGGAGAAGGCCCGCAGGGCGGCGCTGGTGTGCTGTGCCGCGGAGCTGCTGGGCGTGCTGGTCGTCGGCGCGTGGACGCTGGCCGAGCCGGCCGCCTTCCCGGACGCGACCGTGTGGTCGGACTTCGGGATGGGCTACCTCTTCATCCCGGTGATCCTGCCGGTCACCGGGATGATCTGGCTGCGCCGCGCGAAGACGGTGGCGGTCTGAGGGTCTCCCGTTCCGTCCCGCCGCGCGCGGCGCACGGTCAGGCGCTGGCCACGTAGTCCCGGTCGGCGGCGTCCTTCTCCAGCAGGATGAGGCGTACGCCGTCGGCTCCTGTGACGGCCCCGACCTGGGCGTATCCGGCCTTCCGGTAGAGCCGCAGATTGCTCTCGCTGCGGTGGCCGCTGTGCAGCCGGTAGCGGGTCGCCGCCCGCTCGGCGGTCAGCGCGGACTCGGCGGCCAGCAGCAGCCGGGCGCCGAGGCCGTGGCCCTGGAGCCGGGGGTGGACGCAGAGCTTGCCGATGAGGCCCGTGCCCTCGGGGTCGGTGAATCCTCGGACCGAGCCGACGACTTCGTCCCCGAGCCTGGCCACGAACACCAGGTCGTCGGCGACTTCGGCGCGCAGCGAATCGAGGCTCTGGACGAGCGGGTCGATCCGGTAGTTGTCGTACAGCTCCGCCTCGCGCTGGAAGCAGAGGTACTGAAGTCTGAATATCTGCTCGACGTCCTGTGCCGTCGCCGCCGAGATGGTCACGCTCATGCCCATGTGTGCACGCCTCCCGCTCACCTGTCCGCCGGTTGCCTACCGCTCCCTATCCCCGCACGGATGGGGCGACAACCTCCGCAGCCAGCATTCTGCGCAGACATCCAAGGCAACGGGAACGGATCGGGCCCAAGCTCCCCTGTGACATACCCAACTCCCCTGCGATTTCCCGGTAGGTCGGGTCGCCGGGGGCGAGCAGCGCCTCCAGCAGCCGGGGGCAGCGTCCGGGCAGTCGTGCCATCGCGGAGCGCAGCGCCCGGCGTTCGGCGGCCCCGAGGGCGGCACGTTCCGGACAGTCGGCCGGTCCGGTGGCGGGTTCCGTTCCGGCGTACGGGCGTTCCCGCCGGGCGGTGCGGCGTCCGCGGCGGGCCTCCGCCCGTACGGTGTCGCGCACCCAGCGGGCCGCGTCGGCGGGCGGCCCGGCGGCCGCGGGGCGCTCCAGCAGCCGCACCCAGACGCTCTGTTCGAGGTCGGCGGGATCGACCCCGGCGGCCGGGGCCTCCGCCCTCGCCTCCGCGCGGACCAGGGGGTGTAAGGCGCGGACGACGAGGGCGGTGGCGGCGGCCGGGTCGAGGTCATGATCGAGAAGCGTCATGCCCCGGCGGACGTAGGGGTGGCGGCCGCCGGTTGCCCCGGACGCCCGGCACCACCCGACCGGGGCATGCCGGGGTGGGCGGCTGACGGCCCGCCCCGCGTGCGGGCGCCCGGTGACGGCTTCCGTACGGTGTCAGCGCCCGGCGTGGTCCGCCGCCGCGAGCAGGGCCGTGTCCGGGTGGTCGGCGAAGATGCCGTCGATGCCGGTGGCGAGGTAGGCGGCGTAGGCGCCGAACACGTCCCCGTAGGCGTTGGGGTCGGTGCCGCGCCGGAAGTCGGCGGGCAGGAAGCTGTTCTCGTTGCGCATCGTGTACGGGTGCAGCAGCAGGCCCTTGGCGTGCGCGTCCCGTACGAGCGTGGTCGGGGTGGTGAGCCGTCCCGAGGCGTCCTTCGGGATGACCAGGTCGAGCGTCGGGCCGATGCCCTGCGCGAAGGAGGCCAGCCACTTCAGTCCGGCGGGCTTCACCAGGTCGGCCACCGTGCGCGGGTCGCCCGACTCGACGAAGTCCCAGGGGCGCTCGTTCGGGCCGGAGAGCAGGACGATGCGCGGGGTGTCGACGAGCCGGGCGAGGCGCTGGACGGAGCTGGGCTCGAAGGACTGGAGGATGAGCGGGGAGTTCTTCCGGTCCCGGCCGTGGCGGCGCAGCAGCCGGGCGAGGGGCTCCTCCAGGCCGAGGCCGAGGCCCCGGAAGTAGCTGGGGTGCTTGGTCTCCACGTACAGCCAGACGGGCTTTCCGCGCTTGCGGCCCTCCTTCTCCGCCCAGCGCAGGACCTCCTCGAAGGTGGGGATGGCCCAGCGGCCGTCGTAGAGGGTGTTGTCCGGGCGGTTGCCGGGGATGCGCTCCGTGGCCCGCAGGGTCTTGAGCTCGGCGAGGGTGAAGTCCTCGGTGAACCAGCCGGTGTAGGAGACGCCGTCGATGCTCTTGGTGGCCCTGCGGCCGGCGAACTCGGGGTGGTCGGCGACGTCGGTGGTGGCGGTGATGTCGTTCTCGTGGCGGCAGACGAGGTGCCCGTCCTTGGTCGGCACGAGGTCCTGCTCGACGATGTGCGCCCCCAGGTCGAGGGCCAGCTGGTAGGAGCCGAGGGTGTGCTCGGGGCGGTAGCCGCTGGCCCCGCGGTGGCCGATCACCGTCGGCACGGGCAGATCGCGCAGCGATCCGTGGCCGCCGCCGTGACCGCGGCCCCGCTCGGCGGCCTGGGCGGCGGGCAGGCCCAGGGCCGCGGTGCCGAGGACCGCGGCGCCCAGAAGGGTCCGCCGGCCAGGGGTCTTCCGCGCACGCTCCGTCATGAATGCTCCTCGCTCGGTGATGTCCGGGACCGGTCCAGCGAGGCCCGATCGTAGGCTGGGAGACGTACGAAAGGACGGACCGTCGGCCAACATGGCGGAAACACACGTCAACACTGCGTATCCGCTTCGTGAACCCGATGTGCGATCAGCGCATACCCGCGAGTATCGTCCTCACCTGCACCGACCATCATCCGTCGGCACCGGCCACCGCCCGGTGGATCTCACCCACCGCGGCCGGCCCGGCCACGACACCGGAGGAACCGTTGTCCCGTCTCACGGTCATCAAGGCAGTGCTCGGACCGATTCTGCGCCTGATGTTCCGCCCACAGGTGGAAGGCGCCGAGAACATTCCCGGGACCGGGCCGGTGATCCTCGCGGGCAACCACCTCACGTTCATCGACTCGATGATCATGCCGATCTGCTGCGACCGGCCGGTGTTCTACATCGGCAAGGACGAGTACGTCACGGGCAAGGGCCTCAAGGGCAGGCTGATGGCCTGGTTCTTCACCGGCTGCGGCATGATCCCGGTGGACCGGGACGGCGGCCGGGGCGGGGTCGCGGCGCTGATGACCGGGCGCCGGGTGCTGGAGGAGGGGCAGGCCTTCGCGATCTACCCCGAGGGCACCCGCTCCCCCGACGGCCGGCTCTACCGGGGCCGTACGGGCATCGCGCGGCTGACCCTGATGACGGGCGCGCCGGTGATCCCGTTCGCGATGATCGGCACCGACAAGCTGCAGCCGGGCGGCGCGGGCCTGCCCCGGCCGGGCAAGGTCACGGTGCGCTTCGGCGAGCCGATGGAGTTCTCGCGCTACGAGGGCATGGACCGCGACCGCTATGTGCTGCGGGCGGTGACGGACTCGGTGATGGCCGAGGTGATGCGGCTGTCCGGCCAGGAGTACGTGGACATGTACGCGACGAAGGCGAAGGCCGCCTGACCGCTCGTACGGCAGTCACGGCAGTCACGGCAGTCACGGCGAAGGGCCCGCACCCCCGGGGAGGGAGTGCGGGCCCTTCGCCGTGCGGTAGCGCGGTCTACGGGTGCTCGATGCCGTCCTCCAGCTTCTGGCCCCGCAGCAGGAACCAGGCGGCGACGGCCGCCGCCAGCAGTACCGCCGCGCCGACGCCCGCGGCCGACCGCAGTCCGTCGACGAACGCCTCCTGGGCCGCCGCCACCAGCGGCCCCGCCTGGGCGGCGGGCAGTGCCCCGGCGGCCTCGACCGCCCCGCCCAGCGACTCATGGGCGGCCGACTCGATGTCGGCGGGGATGCCGGACGGGGTCGGGAAGCCCCGGTAGACGCCGGTGACGATGGAGCCGAGCAGGGCGATGCCGAGGGCCGCGCCCAGTTCGTACGCGGTCTCGGAGACGGCGGACGCGGAGCCCGCCTGCTCCTTCGGGACGCTGGAGAGGATCACATCGGCGGTGACGGTGAAGGCGAAGCCCGCGCCGACGCCGACGACCAGCAGCATGGCGCCGAGCAGCGGGTAGCCGGTGTGCTGGTCGAGCAGGGTCACACTGCCCAGGGCGAGACCGACCGCGGCCAGGCCGCCCGAGACGACCGAGCGGACCGAGAAGCGGCGGGCGGCGAATCCGGCCAGCAGACCGGCGGTCACCGCGCCGATCGCGGCGGGAAGTTCGGCGAGTCCGGCCTCCAGCGGGCCCCGGCCCTGCACCAGTTGCAGGAACTGGGAGAGGAAGAAGACCAGGCCCGACAGGCCGAGGATGGTCAGCAGGTCGGCGAGGACCGCGCCGGAGAAGCCCCGGTGGTGGAAGAGCCGCATGTCCAGCAGGGGCGCGGGCAGCCGCAGTTGTCTGCGGACGAACCAGGCGAGCGCGCCGACGCCGAGGACGGCCGCCGCCCCGGCCTCCCAGCTCAGCCCGTGCGAGGCCGTCTCCTTGATGGCGTACACGACACCGATCATGCCGACCAGCGAGAGCCCGACACTGAGCATGTCCCAGGGGCCGGGGGCCGGGTTCTTGGACTCGGGGATCAGCTTGATGCCGACGACGACGAGGACGGCCATCACGGGCAGGTTGATGAGGAAGACCGAACCCCACCAGAAGTGTTCGAGCAGAAACCCGCCGACGACCGGGCCGACGGCCGCACCCGCCGAGGCCATGGCGCCCCAGATCCCGATGGCGAGGCTGCGCTCGCGCGGGTCGTGGAAGAGGTTGCGGATCAGGGCGAGGGTGGACGGCATCAGGGTGGCGCCCGCGACACCGAGCAGCGCCCGGGCCACGATCATCATCTCGGGCGTGGTCGCGTACGCGTTGAGCACGGAGACCGCGCCGAACGCGACGGCGCCGACCAGCAGCAGCTTCTTGCGGCCGATGCGGTCGCCGAGGCTGCCCATCGAGACGAGCAGACCGGCGATGACGAAGGAGTAGACGTCACCGATCCAGAGCAGCTGGTTGCCGGTCGGTTCGAGGTCCTCGCTGAGGAACGGGGTGGCGAGACCGAGGACGGTCGCGTCCACGGCCACCAGCAGCACGGCGAGGACGAGGACGGCGAGTGCGATCCACCGCCCCGGGCGGCGCACCTCGTCCGTGGTGTCCGGGTTCTGGTCGGTGCTGGTCATGGCTCAACGCTCCGGCGTGCTCCGCCGAGCAGCAACTCGACGATCATGTGTTGGAAGTCCTGTGCGGCGACCCGTCCCGCCTGGACGGCCCAGGCGCCGGTGCCGACGAGCCCGTAGAGGGCTTCCGTCAGCCAGGCGGGGGTGAGGTCGATACGGAATTCGCCGCGTTCCTGGCCGCGGCGGAAGAAGGCGGAGACACGGGCGTCGGCCCGGTTCCAGCCCTCGTTGACGTCGCCCTCGAAGAGCTGGTTCTCGTTGACGAGGAACGACAGCAGTCCGGCGCTGGGCTCGACGGCCGCGATGAGGCGGCGCAGCCCCTCCTCGGAGGTGTCCTCGTCGAGCCGGGCGGCGTCCAGGGCCGCCTCGAACTCCTGGATGCCGAGATCCTCCAGCGCCTTCACCAGCGCGTCGCGCCCGGCGAAGTGGCGGTGGAGGGTGGCCCGGCCGATGCCCGCCGCCTTGGCGACCTCGTCCATGGTGGCGGTCGATTTGTGGGTCAGCAGGGCGGCGGCGCTGCGCAGCACCTGCTCACGGTCGAGAGTCATGAGACGACCATAACCCATGTGAGACATCATCGTCTCATCGGAGGCATCGGTGGATCCGGTGAGGCGTCGCACGCGAGGAAGGCCCGGTGGGGAAACAAAAAAAAGTGGCCGGAGGTAAAACCACTCCTTGCCACTCTTAATTTATAGCGGATGGGGGGCCTTGCGGCAAGACCCCCCATATGCCGCAGAATCGTCCGCATTCGACGTCGACGAAGGCGGAATGGTGATGATCGACGTAATCGTCGTCGGCGGCGGGCCCACCGGACTGATGCTCGCCACCGAGCTGCGGCTGACCGGAGCGCACACGGTCGTGCTGGAGAAGCTGGCGGAGCCGACCCGGGAGACCCGGGGGCGTGGACTGCATGTGCGCAGCGTCGAGGTGATGGACCAGCGCGGACTGCTGGACCGGTTCCTCGCGGTCAGTGAGAAATTCCAGGTGGGCGGCTTCTTCGGCGGCATCCGGAAGCCCTGGCCGGACCGCCTGGACACCGCGCATCCGTACGGCCTTTCCACCCTGCAGCCGGTGACCGAGCGGCTGCTCCGCGAACGTGCCGTCGAGCTGGGCGCCGAGATCCGGCGCGGCTGGGAGGTGGCCGGGCTGAGTCAGGGCGCGGAGGAAGTGACCGTCGAGCTGGCGGACGGCACACAGCTGCGTTCGCGGTACGTCGTCGGGTGCGACGGTGGCCGCAGCACGGTGCGCAAGCAGCTCGGCGTCGACTTCCCCGGACAGCCCGCCACGGTCGAGACGCTGCTCGGCGACATGGAGATGACCGAGGACCCGGCGACGGTCGCCGCCGCCGTCGAGGAGGTCCGCAGGACGCAGCTCCGCTTCGGCGCCATCCCCAACGGCGACGGCACGTTCCGGGTGATCGTGCCCGCCGAAGCGGTGTCCGATGACCGGTCCAAGGCGCCGACCCTGGAGGAGTTCAGGCAGCGGCTGCGGGCCGTCGCGGGCACCGACTTCGGCGTCCACTCGCCCCGTTGGCTCTCCCGGTTCGGCGATGCCACCCGGCAGGCCGAGCGCTATCGGGTCGGCCGGGTCTTCCTGGCCGGCGACGCGGCGCACATCCACCCGCCGACCGGCGGGCAGGGGCTCAACCTCGGGGTGCAGGACGCGTTCAACCTCGGCTGGAAGCTGGGCGCGGCGGTCGACGGCCGGGCGCCGGACGGTCTGCTGGACAGCTACCACGCCGAGCGGCACCCGGTGGGCGCGCGGGTCCTGGACAACACCCGGGCGCAGATCACCCTGCTGGGCACCGATCCGGGCGCCGTCGCGCTGCGGGAGCTGCTCTCCCGGCTGATGGACTTCGAGGAGGTCAACGTGTATCTGACCGGGATGGTCACCGCGGTCGACGTCCGTTACGACTTCGGCGCGGGCCACGACCTGCTCGGCCGGCGGCTGCGTGACCTGCCGCTGAAGCGGGGCCGTCTCTACGACCTCACGCACGAGGGCCGCGGGCTGCTCCTCGACACCACCGGCCGGCTGTCCGTGGCGGGCTGGGCGGACCGGGTCGACCATGTCGTCGACGTCGCCGAGGGCCTCGACGCCCCCGCCGTACTGCTGCGGCCGGACGGCCATGTGGCCTGGGCCGGCCAGGAGCGGGCGGAGCTGTTCGACGCGATGGCCCGGTGGTTCGGGGCACCCGCCGCCTGAGGACGCGCCGCACCCTCCCGGCCTCGCCCCATCTCACCCCCGGGGGAATGCCGCCCCTATACGTACGCCTACGCACCGCAGATCGGAACCGACGACGTGACACCCCTGACCACCAGCGCGTTCGACCTCCCCGACCGTCTCTCCCCCAAGGCCGACCCGGCGCTGATCGCCGATGACGAGGGGCATTTCGCGGCCATCGCCCACCGCCTGGAACAGTCGATCGCCGAGCTGACCGACCGGCTCGCGGCCGAACGCAGGGCGCCCGGCGGGGCAAGCCGACAGGCGATGGACCGGGACGTGGAGATCCACCGGCTGACCGCCCGGCTGCGCACCCTGCGCCGGTTCGGCCTCGACCTGTGCCTCGGGCACATGGTCCCCGCCGACGGCTCCGGGCCGCTGTACGTGGGCCGGCTCGGGCTGACCGACAGCGCGGGCCGCCGACTGCTGGTCGACTGGCGCTCCCCGGCGGCCGAGCCGTTCTTCGGGGCCACCCATGCCGACCCGATGGGCCTGGTGAGCCGCCGCCGCTACCGCTGGAACGGCGGCCGGATCAACGACTACTGGGACGAGGTGTTCGCCCCGGAGGGGTTCGCCGGGCATGCCGCGCTGGACGACCAGTCCGCGTTCATCGCCAGTCTCGGCGGCAACCGGTCGGCCCGGATGCGCGATGTGCTGGGCACCATCCAGGCCGACCAGGACGCCGTCATCCGGGCGGGCTCCCGGGGCACGCTCGTCGTCGACGGCGGGCCCGGCACCGGGAAGACCGTCGTCGCGCTGCACCGCTCCGCCTATCTCCTGTACGCCGACCCGCGCCTGGGCCACCGTCGCGGTGGGGTGCTGTTCGTCGGCCCGCACGAGCCCTATCTCGGGTACGTCGCCGATGTCCTGCCGAGCCTCGGGGAGGAGGGCGTGCAGACGTGCACCCTGCGGGACCTGGTCGCCGAGGGAGCGGCAGCCGTGGCCGAGACCGATCCGGAGGTGGCGCGTCTGAAGGCGTCGGCGGACTTGGTGAGGGCCATCGAGCCGGCCGTCCGGTTCTACGAGGAGCCGCCCGCCGAGGGCGTACGGGTGGAGGCGCACGGGGCCGACCTCTGGCTGAGCGCCGCCGACTGGGCCTCGGCGTTCGGGGCGGCGGACCCGGGCACCCCGCACAACGAGGCGCGCGACCAGATCTGGGAGGAGCTGATCACGATCCTGGTGGACAAGCACGACGGCGACGCCCCGGAGGAGGCGCTGCGTGCCTCGCTGCGGCGGAACCGGGAGCTGTTCGCCCTCTTCGACCGGGCCTGGCCGCTGGTCGAGGCGGCCGACCTGGTCGGCGACCTCTGGTCCGTACCCGCGTACCTGCGTAAGTGCGCCCCCTGGCTGACCCCCGAGGAGGTCCGGCGGTTGCGGCGCGCGGACGCCCAGGCGTGGACGGTGTCCGACCTGCCGATTCTGGACGCGGCCCGGCAGCGGCTCGGCGACCCGGAAGCGTCCCGGCGCAGACGGCGTCACGAGGCGGCGGCCGCCGCCGAACGCGCGCGGATGGACGACGTCGTCGACAGCCTGCTCGCCGACGAGACCCTGGTCGACGCGGACGCGGACGGCGAGGGCGCGCTGGTGATGCTGCGCGGGGCGGATCTGCGGGAGTCGCTGGCCACCGCCGACCGGCCGAGCGGGGTGGAACCCGACCTGCTGGCCGGGCCCTTCGCGCACATCGTCGTGGACGAGGCCCAGGAGCTGACCGACGCGCAGTGGCAGATGCTGATCCAGCGGTGCCCGTCCCGGAGCTTCACCGTCGTCGGGGACCGGGCGCAGGCCCGGCACGGGTTCCCCGAGTCGTGGCGGGAGCGGCTGGAGCGGGTCGGGCTGGACCGGATCACGTTGGCCTCGCTGACCATCAACTACCGGACGCCGGAGGAGATCATGGCGGAGGCGGAGCCGGTCGTCCGGGCCGTGCTCCCCGACGCCAATGTGCCGGTCTCCGTCCGCGGCAGCGGCATCCCCGTCGCCCACGGGTCCGTGGAGGACCTGGACACGGTCCTGGCCGACTGGCTCGCCGCGCACGACGACGGGATCGCCTGTGTCATCGGCGACCCGGCGTTCCGGGCGACGCCCCGCGTGCGGTCGCTGACCCCGGAGCTGTCGAAGGGCCTGGAGTTCGACCTGGTCGTGCTCGTCGACCCGGAGCGGTTCGGGGAGGGCGTCGAGGGGGCGGTGGACCGCTATGTCGCGATGACCCGGGCGACCCGGGAACTCGTCGTCCTGACGAGTTCCTGATGAGCTCCTGACGAGTCCTGAGGGTCGGCGGGTCGGGATCTCAGTGCCAGGGCAGGCCGGCGCGGTGCCGCCAGTAGGCCTCCGGCTCCTCGACCAGGGCGTCGAGGCGGGCCCGCTGCTCGTCGTCCAGGTCGACGACGGCGGCGTGCAGATTGCCGGAGAGCTGGCCCACCGTGGCGGCGCCGGAGAGCACGACGTCCGCCCAGGGCTGGTGCAGGACCAGGGCGAGGGCGACCGCATCGCCGCCCACACCCGCGCCGGCGGCGATCTCCTGGAACACGGCGGGGGCCTCGTCCCCGGCGAGGCGCCCGTTGGCCATGCCCTCCTTGACGATCACGGTGAGCCCGGCGTCGTGGGCCTCGGCGAGCGCGGGCGCGGCCGAGGTCTCCAGGGCGTTGAAGGTGGCCTGGACCGTACGGAAGAGGGGTTCGCCGTCGACCGTGACGGCCAGGGCCGCCCGGATCGCCTCGGCCTGGGCGGGCCCGCTGGTGGAGAGGCCGACGGTGACGCCGTCGGCGGCCAGGGCGGCGAGGCGTTCGTGGAGCTCCTTGTCGGCGAGGGCCGGGCTGTCGGGGGTGAGCGAGTGGATCTGGTAGAGGCTGAGCCGGTCGCCGATCAGGGCCCGGGTCTCGGCGTACTGGCGCTCGAAGGTGGCGAGCCCGTGGTCCTTGACCTCGTGTTCCTCGGCCTCGACGCCCCAGTCGGCGGTGTACGTGTAGCCCCATTTGGAGCCGACGACGAGGTCGGTGAACGAGGGCCGGGCGTTCAGCCACTCGGCGAGGAACTCCTCGGCGCGGCCGTAGGAGCGGGCGGTGTCGACGTACCGGACGCCCTGGGCGTAGGCGGCGTCCAGCAGCTCGTGGGTGCGGGCGCGCAGGGCGTCGACGTCCCGGTCGGCGGGCAGGTCCCGGTCTCGGTGGAGATTGATGTAGCCGGGCCTCCCGACGGCGGCCAGGCCCAGTCCGATGTGGGCGGTCGGGGTCGTCGCGGCGGCCAGGGCGGCGAAGGGCATCGCGGGCTCCTCGGGGTCGGGTTTCGGTTACTCCTACCCCGGTGAGCGCGGCCCGCGACACCCTTCGTCCATCCGGCGCGACACCTCGTCCATCCGGCGCGCGACACCGCTTCGGCGCGCACCCCGCCCGGTACTCCTACTGGCGGGCGGTCGCCCAGGCGTGCTGGGCGGCCAGGTCTTCCTTCACCTCGGCGAGCTGGACGGCGACGGCGGAGGGGGCCGTTCCGCCCCGGCCGTCGCGGGAGGCGAGGGCGCCCCGCACATTGAGGACGGTGCGGACCTCGGGGGTGAGGTGCTCGGAGATCGTGGCGAACTGCTCGTCGGTGAGCTGGTCCAGCTCGATGCCGTGCCGCTCGCACTCCTTGACGCAGGCGCCGGCCACCTCGTGCGCCACCCGGAAGGGGACACCCTGCTTGACCAGCCACTCCGCGATGTCGGTGGCGAGCGAGAAGCCCGCCGGGGCCAGCTCCTCCATGCGCTCACGGTTGACGGTGAGGGTGGCCATCATGCCGGTGAAGGCGGGCAGCAGGACCTCCAGCTGGTCGCAGGAGTCGAAGACGGGTTCCTTGTCCTCCTGGAGGTCCCGGTTGTACGCGAGCGGGAGCGCCTTGAGCGTGGCGAGCAGGCCGGTCAGATTGCCGATGAGGCGACCGGACTTGCCCCGGGCCAGCTCCGCGATGTCCGGGTTCTTCTTCTGCGGCATGATCGAGGAGCCGGTGGAGAAGGCGTCGTGGAGGGTGACGAAGGAGAACTCCTTCGTGTTCCAGATGATGATCTCCTCGGCGATCCGGGAGAGGTTGACGCCGATCATCGCGGTGATGAAGGCGAACTCCGCGACGAAGTCCCGCGCGGCGGTGCCGTCGATGGAGTTGGCGACCGAGCCGTGCTCGAATCCCAGGTCGGCGGCGACCGCCTCCGGGTCGAGCCCGAGCGAGGACCCGGCGAGCGCCCCGGAACCGTACGGGGAGACGGCGGTGCGCTCGTCCCACTGGCGCAGCCGCTCGGCGTCCCGGGAGAGGGACTGGACGTGGGCGAGCACATGGTGGGCGAAGAGGACGGGCTGGGCGTGCTGGAGGTGGGTCCGGCCCGGCATCGCGACGTCCGCGTGCGCCTCGGCGAGGCCGACCAGTGCGCTCTGGAGGTCGGCGATCAGGCCGCCGATGGTCCGGGCGTGGTCGCGCAGGTACATCCGGAAGAGCGTGGCGATCTGGTCGTTCCGGGACCGGCCGGCCCGCAGCTTGCCGCCGAGGTCCGCGCCGAGGCGCTCGAGGAGTCCGCGCTCCAGGGCGGTGTGGACGTCCTCGTCCGCGATGGTTCCGGTGAAGGAGCCGTCCGCCACATCGGCTTCGAGCCGGTCGAGGCCTTCCCGCATCCGGGTCAGCTCGTCCTCGGTGAGCAGGCCCGCCTTGTTGAGGACGCGGGCGTGGGCGCGGGAGCCGGCGATGTCGTACGGCGCGAGCCGCCAGTCGAAGTGGACGGAGGCCGACAGCCTGGCCAGCGCCTCGGCCGGTCCGTCGGCGAAACGCGCGCCCCAGAGCCGGACGTCACCGTTGTTGCTGCTCACTGCGTGCTCCTCAAAGACAAAGGCAAAGGTGCGGGTATGCGGCCGCCTCCCTGCCGCGCTGGACGGGGAGGCGGCTGTTCAACGAGGGGAGGTGGGGCGAGGTCGCGTCGGGCTATGCCTGCAGATCGCGCTTCGCCGCGATCTTCGAGGAGAGGCCGAAGATCTCGATGAAGCCCTGCGCCTTGGACTGGTCGAAGGTGTCGCCCGAGTCGTAGGTGGCGAGGTTGAAGTCGTACAGCGACTCGCTGGACTTCCGGCCGGTGACGACGGCGCGGCCCGCGTGCAGGGTCATCCGGATGTCGCCGGTGACGTGCTGGTTGGCCTCGTTGATGAAGCCGTCCAGGGCCCGCTTCAGCGGGGAGAACCACAGGCCGTCGTAGACCATCTCGCCCCAGCGCTGCTCGACCTGCCGCTTGTAGCGGGCCAGCTCGCGCTCGACGGTGACGTTCTCCAGCTCCTGGTGGGCGGTGATCAGCGCGATCGCGCCGGGCGCCTCGTACACCTCGCGGGACTTGATGCCCACGAGCCGGTCCTCGACCATGTCGATCCGGCCGATGCCCTGGGCGCCGGCCCGCTCGTTGAGCTGCTGGATCGCCTGGAGGACGGTGACGGGACGGCCGTCGAGGGCGACGGGCACGCCCTCCTTGAAGGAGATGACGACCTCGTCGGCCTCGCGCGGGGTGGCGGGGTCGGCGGTGTACTCGTAGATGTCCTCGATCGGCGCGTTCCAGATGTCCTCCAGGAAGCCCGTCTCGACGGCGCGCCCGAAGACGTTCTGGTCGATGGAGTACGGGGACTTCTTGGTGGTCGCGATCGGGAGGTTCTTCTCCTCGCAGAAGGCGATCGCCTTGTCCCGGGTCATCGCGTAGTCGCGGACCGGGGCGATGCACTTCAGGTCGGGGCCGAGCGCGGAGATACCGGCCTCGAAGCGGACCTGGTCGTTGCCCTTGCCGGTGCAGCCGTGGGCGACGATCCCGGCGTTGTGCTTGTGGGCGGCGGCGACGAGGTGCTTGACGATGGTCGGCCGGGAGAGGGCCGAGACCAGCGGGTAGCGGTCCATGTAGAGCGCGTTGGCCTTGATCGCCGGGAGGCAGTACTCCTCGGCGAACTCGTCCTTGGCGTCCGCGACCTCGGCTTCGACGGCACCGCAGGCGAGCGCGCGCTTGCGGATGACGTCCAGGTCCTCGCCGCCCTGGCCGACGTCCACGGCAACGGCGATGACCTCGGCGCCCGTCTCCTCGGCGATCCAGCCGATGGCGACGGAGGTGTCCAGACCGCCCGAGTAGGCGAGTACGACGCGCTCGGTCACGAGTTTCTCCTTACGGTGCAATCACTGATGGGTATAACTATGCGTTCCTCCGTATGCTTTGTCAAAGTGGCAGGTCAGGGCAGTGGAAGTGGTAGCGCGGGCGGAAATCTTCGGTGCTCTTCGGCCGGAAGGCCTCTAGTGCCGTATCAGGCAATGTTCGCCCTGTTCTGATGGGTGGGTTGCCGCCTGGCAGCGTCGCTCTCTTCGGCTGGGGCAGCCTGCTGGAGTCTTGATGGGGTGCACGGTGACTTCTCCAGATGGCGATGTCCTTGCCGCTGCGGTGGCAAGGGCCGCGACGACCTTCGGCGGCATGACGGCCCAAGCGGACGAGACCGTGTGCGGCCGGTGCTTCGATGAGGTCGAGGTCGAGCTGCTGCGGACTCCTGACGTCCGTCTCCCGACGGATCTTGTCGGCCGGGTCGCGCAGAAGGATCCTTTCCATTGGGACGACCAGCCCGCGATCATCCGTCGGGTCCTGCCGCAGCTCGTCGTGGTGCTCGCCGAGGGCGCGGTCGAGTCCGCTCTCATGGCTCGTGGACTGGCCGCGGCGGGCTGGTCGCGGGGGCCCCGCGAGCAGGCTGGGGCGGTGGCTGGTTTCCTGGAGGCATGGTGGACACAGGCCCTGCTGGCTTCGTCGACTGCAAGTGACAGCAGTTGTCGATGGTTCTGAGCGGCATTCAGCACTCGAGGGGCGAGAGAATGTTGACGAGTTCCGACGGCGCTGCGGGCACTCGGAGGCCGGAGTCGGGCACAGCGGGGCTTCGCCTCGGGTACGCGGAGGGTTGGTCGGCGAGACACTCAATGCCTACGGCCGAACAATCCTCGTGCCCGCGCGGATGGGAAGGCACTTCTGTGGCCGGCCAAACGCGTCTACGATCTTGTGCCTGGGGTTGGGAAGGACGTGGGCGGGGAGGCGAACGGGTGGCCGAGGTTGTGTTCGGCAGGTGGCGTGGGCTGTTCCGGCAGCAACGCCCGCAGGAGGCGGCGGTGCTCGAAGCCGACATAACAGCCTTCGGCGAGGAGCTGGCGCGCTATGAATTCGTCCCGGTCGACCAGGGAACCGCCGCTCTCGCCCTTGGCGACTACGAGCGGGCGCTCGATGCCTACGAGCGGGCGAAGCGGAACGTGGCGGGCGACCACGGCCGCAACAATCAGAAGGCCGAGGCCGCCGTGCTCGCCTTGGAGGAGGGGCGACACGCACTGGCCTGCGCGCAGGCGAGTGCTGCAGGGATGCCCCTGCCGAAACTCCAGCTCCCATGCTTCTTCGACCCGCGCCACGGACCGTCGGTGACCCGGGTCTCCTGGAAGCCTCCGGAGGGGGAGCCGCGTCCCATCGACGTCTGCGCGGCGGATGCGGTTCGACTCAGGGAGAACCGGCCCCCCATCGCCACCGGCGGGCCCTTGGGTCGGGGCCCGGATCGTGCCCAGCCCAAGGAGCAGTCTGCCGAGCCCGTGGGGCGGTTCTCCGCCCCTGCGCCGGGCGGGCGTCGGCATCCCTACCGCATCTGGCCACCTGGCACCCCCGTCGCACAGCGCGCAGAGGGCCAGGGCGAGGGCAAGGCGAGGCTCCGGCGCCCGGAACCGGGCCAGCCGGTGCTCCTGGTGGTCCGGCTCGACGGTCCCGGCCGCGTGGACCTCCCCGGCTTCCCAGCCTCCCGCAGCGTCACGGCCGGTTCCAGCCTGCGCCGCATGATCGTCCCACTGCCTGCGGACGGCAGTGAGTACATCGGGGTCCGGATCCGGACGACAGGGCCGTGGCGTGCCTGGCTCCATCCACCCCAGCACATCCCCGTTCTGGAGTCCCGGCTCAACTCCCGCGGCCCATACGTCTTCCGGTACACCGGCGGCCCGGCCACCCTGATGCTCAGACAGCACGGAAGCGGCACGCTCCGCCTCCACGAGCTGACGGAAGCCTTCGAGACGGGGCTACCGCTGTTCACAGGCAACGGCACCTGCAACGGCCAGGCCCGCCTGACCGGCCCTACCCTGATCCGCGTTCGCTCCAGCAGGAACTGGCACCTCACTCTCCAGTGAGCGCTCCCCGCAGAAAGGCGAACGGAGCGGGCCACCTCGGCAGCAGTGGTGCGCCAAGAGAGGCGCCGTGAACGACGCCCGTGCCATCGCCGACGCGCCTCGAACCATGAGCACCTGGATACCGCCCCTGGCAAGAATCCCAGTGCCTCCCGAACTCATCGATATCGCCGGACCGCTGATCCAGGCACCTCCCGAACACGTCGACAAGTGACTTCACTACTGCTCGACAGAGCCACCCTGCGGATGGAGTCGCTACCGACCCCGGCGTGCAAGGTCTTCGAGAGCTGTGTGACCGCGAGTTCCTCAGTCGCCCCGTGGCTCGCCCGCTGGGAGGCGGAGAGGGGCACGGTCGCCCGCCACCATCTGACTGAGAGCGTCGGCTGGTGCGGGAGGAGCTGACGTCCGACGACTCGCCGTTTACCTGGTGGTGGGGCACCGCGGCGCAGGAACAGGCTGCCTGGCACGAGGTTAAGACATGGCTGGCCGCTCAGACCCAGGCAACCGTGGTGCCGGACGGACTGTGGCCGGACCGGCAGTAGTGACCGCCGACGAAGTCGGGTTCAGGCGACATTCGCTCTGGCCACGACCTTCCGGAGGCGCTGGTCAGCAGCATGATTGTTCCGCCAGATGATGTAGCGACGGATCATGCTGCCCTGCTCTTTGTGATCGGCGTGTTCCGTGCCGTCGAGGGTGAAGTAGCGCAGGGCCGTGAACTGGGCCTCGATGCGGTTGAGCCAGGAGCTGTTGGTCGGGGTGCAGGCCATCTCGACGTTGTTCGCCGCAGCCCAGGTGCCGACGCGCTGGCACCTCTTCGTGGTCAGGTGCGGTGAGAAGTTGTCACTCACGATCGCGATCCGGACCTCGGGCGGGTAGAGGCTGCGCAGATAGCGGCAGAACTCCAGGAACTGGGTGCGTTTCTTGATCGGTTTGATGTGGCCGTAGAGCTTGTCCTTGGCCAGGTCGAGTGCGGCGAACAGGTGCCGCACTCCGCCGTAGCGGTTGTAGGTCGCCCGCCGTCGTGGTTCGCGGTCGGGGTCCCTGTGCTTGCCGCCACGCTCGGCCCATTGCCGTCCGGGGTGGGGCATCAGGTTGAGCGGGCCGAACTCGTCCATGCAGAAGATGACTTCGGGCTCGCCGTCCTCGGGTATGACCTCGCCGTCGGCGATTGCATAGAGGTGCTCGACGCGGGCCTTCTTGGCCGCGTAGTCCGGGTCACGGGAGGCCTTCCAGGTCTTCAGGCGTTGAAAGGAGACGCCTTCCTCGCGAAGCAGGATGCGCAGGCCCTCGTGGCTGATGTCGTCGACCACCCCCTCGGCGACCAGGAATTCCGCCGGCCTGGTCAGGCTCCACGTCGAAAACGGCAGGTCGTGCTCGGTCGGCTTGGACTTCGCGATCTTCTTGATCTCCCGGCGCTCGGGCAGGGTGAAGGTCCTGGGACGGCCGCCGGAGTACTTCGGATACAGCGAGTCGAAGCCGTCCGTATTGAAGTTGTGGATCACATCCCGTACCCGGTCATGGCCGGTGAACGACACCTCGGCGATCTTCGCCACCGGCATGCCCTGCGCGGACAGCAACACCATCTGGGCACGCCGCCAGGTCACTACCGACCCGGTGCCCCTGCGGATGATCCGCAGCAGCCGCCTTCCCTCGGCGTCATCGATCTCGCGCACGCGTACTCGTTCTGCCACCCAGACAGGGTGACCGTCACGCGCCGTGCGGCACAGCACCCGGACGGCACGTCACATCACAACAGGGCAAACGTTGCCTGATCCGGCACTAGCATCGGCATCCGACGACAGGGAGGGGCCGCGGTGAGGGACGGCGAGCGGGAGGCGTTGGAGGCCGTGGTGCTCGTGTCCGAAGGCGTGCCGCCGCACGAGGCGCTGGACACGGGTTCGGCCGAGGCATGGGTGGCCTTCGACACCGCCGTACGGGAACTCGCCCACCGGCCCTGGAGACTGCCGCACCTGGACGAGAAGCGGCCGGGGCTTTCGGCCCTGTTCGGCTTTCGTCCCTCGCCGCCGCCACCGCGTCCACCGGCGCTGGCCCTGTGCCACCCGGACGGAAGGGTCCGCGAGGCGGCGCTGGACGGGATCGACGCCGCCCCGGAGCTGCATCCGCTCCTGGTGGTGCGGTGCGCGGACTGGGCCGAGCCGGTGCGCGAGCGCGCCAGGCTGCTGCTCGGCAAGCTGTCCGCGCGTGAGCTGGTCCCGCTCACCGAGCTGACCCTGCGGTTGTCCCGGCGCGCTCAGGGCCACTTCGCCCGCGCGCTGCTGGAGCGCGCGCTGCGGGAGTGGCCGGCGGCGGACGTCCTGGCGCTGGCGGCACATCCGGACCGTGCGACGTACCGGTTCGCGTACCGGGGCGCGGTGGACCGCGGGCTACTGACGCCGTCGGAGCTGGCCGCCACGGCGGCGACCTGCGGCGATGTCACGCTGCAGGACCTCTGCGCGGAGGCCGCCGTCGCGGCGCCGACCGGCGCGGCGGAGCAGGCCGCCGTGCTGGACCGGCTGCTGACGGCCCGGGCCGCGCGGGTGCGCGCGGCGGGAGTGACCGCGTTGCGGCGGGCCGGGCGGCACGGTGAGGCGCGGACGTTCCTCGCCGATCGCTCCCCCGTCGTACGGGCCTGCGCGCGCTATGTGCTGCGGCAGGGCGGCGTCGATCCGCTTCCGGTCTACCGGACCCTGTGCGCCGAACCGGACGCGCATCCGGCGGCGGCCGCCGGACTCGGCGAGTGCGGCGAACGCGCGACGGACGCCCGAACGCTGTGGCTTCTGGTCGAACACCCGCTGCCCGTCGTGCGCCTGAACGCGATCACCGGACTGCGCGCACTCGACGAGGCGGTACGGGAGCGGCTGACGCCGTTGCTGGACGACCCGAGCCCGGCCGTGGTGCGGGCGGCGACCCGGGCCCTGTTGCCGGAGGCCGCCGGGATTCCGGAGTCCCTGCTGCGCGAGCGGTCCGCGCCGGACCGGCCGCGCGCGGTGCGGGTGGCGGCCGCGCGGTTGCTGCGGGCGGCGGAGCGGCACCACCGGCCGCCGCCCGGATACTGAAATGCCCTGATCAGCAACCCTGCCGGAGCGGATAATCACCTCATGGGAAAAACGCATGAGCGTATCGAAGGACGCCTCAGAACCTTCATCGAGGAACAGCACATCTTCTTCACGGCCACCGCCCCGCTGGACTCCGACGGCACGGTGAACCTCTCCCCCAAGGGCCTCACCGGCTCCTTCGCCGTCCTCGACGAGCGGACCGTCGCCTATCTGGACTTCGCCGGGAGCAACGCCGAGACCGTCGCCCACCTCCGCGAGAACGGCCGCATCACCCTGATGTGGTGCGCGTTCCAGGGCCCGCCGAACATCGTGCGGGTGCACGGCCGCGGTGAGCCGGTCTTCCGCGACGACCCCCGTTTCCCCGGGCTCCTCGACCGCTTCCCCGGCGTCGACCCGGCCCCGCACGGGCTGCGCGCGATCATCGTGGTGACCGCCGAACTGATCCGTGACACCTGCGGGTTCGGCGTGCCGTTCCTGAGCTACGACGAGGACCGCACACTGCACGCGGACCGGTTCGAGCGCGACGACGACGAGAGCCTCAGCGCCTACTTCGCGAAGAAGCCGGACATCGCGACGAGCATCGACGGACTGCCGGGCCTGCCGCTCCCGCTCCCGCCGCTGCCGGCCGCCCTTCCGGAGTGAGCCGGGCCGCGCCTCCAAAGTGAGCCGCTGGGCCGTACGGAGCAGGTCCGGTGGGGCGGGTCCGCCGGCCGCCGTACGGTCCGGAGCATGCGCAGATCACTGGTGACCGCCGCCGTACTCCTCGCCCTGGCCGGCTCCCTCGGGGCCGGGCCCGCCGCCGCCTCCGCCACCGACGTACCGCCCCTGCCGGACCGGCTGGCGGACACGGGCGGCGGCTCCCAACTGATCACCGCCGAGGCCCCGGACACCGGCTCCACGACGGGCACGGTGACCTGGTGGGAGCGGCGCGGGGGCCGGTGGGCGGAGGCGGGATCCGCGCCCGCACGGTTCGGGGCGAACGGGCTCGCCGATGGCGCGACCCGGGAGCAGGGCACGAACACCACGCCGACCGGTCTTTACGACCTGCCGTACGCCTTCGGCATCGAGGACGCCCCGGCGGGGACGACGTATCCGTACCGCGAGGTCACCGAGGACTCCTGGTGGTGCCAGGACAACGCCTCGGGCGCGTACAACCGTTGGGTGGAGCCGCGCCCGGCGGACTGCCGGGCGGCGGAGGCCGAGCATCTGGTCTCCTACGGCACGCAGTACGCCCGGGCGCTGGTGATCGGTTTCAACTACGACCGTCCGGTACGCGGCCGGGGCGCGGGGATCTTCCTGCATGTGAACGGGCGCGGGGCGACGGCCGGCTGTGTCTCGGTCCCGGCGGACGCGATGGCGCGGATCCTGGCCTGGGCGGACCCGGAGCGCGCACCGCACATCGCGGTCGGGACCAGCTCGGGCCCGACCGCGATCACGCGCTACTGAACGGAACCGCTCAGCGGTCGTTCTGAGCGAGCCTCAGCAGGTGGTCGGCGAGCGCCTGACCGCCGTTCGGGTCGCGGCTGATGAGCATCAGCGTGTCGTCGCCCGCGATGGTGCCGAGGATGTCGTGCAGTTCGGCCTGGTCGATGGCCGAGGCGAGGAACTGGGCGGCGCCCGGCGGGGTGCGCAGCACCACGAGGTTGGCCGAGGCCTCCGCCGAGATGAGCAGTTCGGAGGAGAGCCTGCGCATCCGCTCCTCCTTGGCCGAGCCGCCCAGCGGGGCCTGCGGGGTGCGGAATCCGCCCTCGCTCGGCACCGCGTAGATCAGCTCGCCGCCGGTGTTGCGGATCTTCACCGCTCCCAGCTCGTCGAGGTCGCGGGAGAGCGTCGCCTGGGTGACGCTCAGCCCGTCGTCGGCGAGGAGCTTGGCCAGCTGGCTCTGCGAGCGGACCGGCTGCCGGTTCAGGATGTCCACGATCCGGCGGTGGCGGGCGGTGCGGGTCTGCGGCACGGACGGCCCGCCGTGCTCGGTTTCCTGCGCCTCGGTCATCGTCGTCGCCTCATTCTCCGGAGGGTCATGCTCCGGATCGTCCGTCCCCGTGTGCCGCGTCGAGAGCGCTCGGCAGGATCTCCAGGAACGCGTCCACCTCCGCGTCACCGATGATCAGCGGCGGCATGAGCCGTACGACATCGGGGGCGGGCGCGTTCACCAGGAGGCCGGCTCCCTGGGCCGCCTGCTGCACCTGCGGTGCGAGGGGTCCGGTGAGCACGATACCCAGCAGCAGGCCACTGCCGCGGACATGGGAGACCAGCGGGTGTCCCAGCGCCTCCACGCCGTCGCGGATCTTCTCCCCGAGCCGCTTGACCTCGTCGAGCGCGCCGTCGGCCGCGAGGGTGTCGATGACGGCGAGTCCGGCGGCGCAGGCGACGGGGTTGCCGCCGAAGGTGGTGCCGTGGTGCCCGGGCTTCAGCAGGTCGGCGGCCGGGCCGAAGGCGACGGTCGCACCGATCGGCAGTCCGCCGCCGAGTCCCTTGGCGAGGGTGACGATGTCCGGCTCGACGCCTTGGCGGGCCTGGTGCTCGAACCAGTGGCCGCAGCGGCCGATCCCGGTCTGCACCTCGTCGAGGACGAGGAGGGTGCCGGTGGCACGCGTGATCTCCCTGACGGCCTCCAGATAGCCCTTGGGCGGAACGACGACACCGTTCTCGCCCTGCACCGGCTCGATGATGACCAGCGCGGTGTCGGTGGTGACGGCTGCGCGCAGGGCGTCCACGTCCCCGTACGGCACATGCGTGACATCGCCGGGCAGCGGCCGGAACGGCTCCTGCTTCCCCGGCTGGCCGGTGAGGGCGAGCGCGCCCATCGTCCGGCCGTGGAAGCCGCCGTCGGTGGCGACCATGTGGGTGCGCCCGGTGAGCCGGCCGATCTTGAAGGCGGCCTCGTTGGCCTCCGCGCCGGAGTTGGCGAAGAAGACCCGGCCCTGACGGCCGAACAGCTGGAGCAGCCGCTCGGCGAGCGCGACCGGCGGCTCGGCGATGAACAGGTTCGATACGTGACCGAGGGAGGCGATCTGGGTGGAGACGGCCTCGACGACGGCGGGGTGGGCGTGGCCGAGGGCGTTGACCGCGATGCCGCCGACGAAGTCGAGGTAACGGGTGCCGTCCTCGTCCCAGACGTACGCGCCTTCGCCGCGGACGAGCGGCAGGCGGGGCGTGCCGTAGTTGTCCATCAGCGCGCCCTGCCAGCGCGAGGTGAGTCCGCTGCTGTCGGTGCCGGTCATGATGCCCCCTGTTCAGGCCCTGTGTGTACGTCGGCTGCGTGTACGTCGATGGGGGCGTCCGGCACGACCATGGTGCCGATGCCCTCGTCGGTGAAGATCTCCAGCAGGATCGAGTGCTGGACCCGGCCGTCGATGACGCGGGCGGTCTCGACGCCGTTGCGCACGGCGTGCAGACAGCCCTGCATCTTGGGGACCATGCCACTGGACAGCTCCGGCAGCAGCTTCTCCAGCTGGCTCGCGGTGAGCCGGCTGATGACGTCGTCGCTGTTGGGCCAGTCCTCGTACAGCCCCTCGACGTCGGTGAGGACCATCAGCGTCTCGGCGTTCAGGGCGGCGGCGAGCGCGGCGGCCGCGGTGTCGGCGTTGACGTTGTAGACGTGGTGGTCGTCGGCGGAGCGGGCGATGGAGGAGACGACCGGGATGCGGCCGTCGTCCAGCAGCGCCTGGATGGCCCCGGTGTCGATGGCGGTGATCTCGCCGACCCGGCCGATGTCGACGGACTCGCCGTCGATGGTGGGCCGGTGCTGGGTGGCGGTGATGGTGTGGGCGTCCTCGCCGGTCATGCCGACGGCGAGGGGGCCGTGCTGGTTGAGGAGGCCGACCAGCTCGCGCTGGACCTGTCCGGCGAGCACCATCCGGACGACGTCCATCGCCTCGGGGGTGGTGACGCGCAGCCCGGCCTTGAACTCGCTGACCAGGCCCTGCTTGTCGAGCTGGGCGCTGATCTGCGGGCCGCCGCCGTGCACGACGACGGGCTTGAGGCCGGCGTGCCGCAGGAAGACGACGTCCTGGGCGAAGGCCGCCTTCAGCTCCTCGTCGATCATGGCGTTGCCGCCGAACTTGATGACGACGGTCTTGCCGTTGTGCCGGGTCAGCCAGGGCAGCGCCTCGATGAGGATCTGCGCCTTCGGGAGTGCGGTGTGCTTCCGCGCGGCGCTCATGAGCTGTACGCGCTGTTCTCGTGGACGTAGTCCGCGGTGAGGTCGTTGGCCCAGATGACAGCGGACTCGGTACCCGCGGCGAGGTCGGCGGTGACCTTGACCTCCCGGAAGCGCATGTCGACGAGGTCGCGGTCCTCGCCCACTCCCCCGTTCTTGCAGACCCAGACGTCGTTGATGGCGACATTGAGCCGGTCCGGCTCGAAGGCGGCCTTCGTGGTGCCGATGGCGGAGAGGACGCGGCCCCAGTTGGGGTCCTCGCCGTGGATCGCGCACTTGAGGAGGTTGTTCCGGGCGATGGACCGGCCGACCTCGACGGCGTCGTCCTCGGTGGCCGCGTTGATCACCTCGATCCGGATGTCCTTGGACGCGCCTTCGGCGTCGCCGATGAGCTGCCGGGCGAGGTCGTCGCAGACAGCCCGTACGGCCTCGGCGAACGCGCCCCGCTCCGGGGTGATGCCGCTGGCGCCGGAGGCGAGCAGCAGCACGGTGTCGTTGGTGGACATGCAGCCGTCGGAGTCGACCCGGTCGAAGGTGGTGCGGGTGGCGTCGCGGAGGGCGGCGTCCAGCTGTTCCGCGGGCACATCGGCGTCGGTGGTGAGGACGACGAGCATGGTGGCGAGGCCCGGGGCGAGCATGCCCGCGCCCTTGGCCATGCCGCCGACGGTCCAGCCCTCGCCGCCCGCGACGGCCGTCTTGTGCACGGTGTCGGTGGTCTTGATGGCGATGGCGGCCTTCTCACCGCCGTGCTCGCTGAGCGCGGCCGCGGCCTGCTCGATACCGGGGAGCAGCTTGTCCATGGGGAGCAGGAGACCGATGAGCCCGGTGGAGGCGACGGCGACCTCACCCGCGCTGTGGCCCTCCAGCACCTCGGCCACCTTCTCGGCGGTCGCGTGGGTGTCCTGGAACCCCTGGGGTCCCGTACAAGCGTTGGCGCCACCGGAGTTGAGGACGACGGCGGTGACCTCGCCGCCCTTGAGAACCTGCTCCGACCAGAGCACCGGGGCGGCCTTGACACGGTTGGAGGTGAAGACGCCCGCGGCGGCGCGGCGCGGCCCGTTGTTGACCACGAGGGCCAGGTCCGGGTTCCCGCTGTCCTTGATTCCCGCGGCGATGCCCGCCGCGGTGAATCCCTGTGCTGCCGTGACGCTCACGGTGCGACTCCGATCGTCGAAAGACCTGTGTCCTCGGGGAGTCCGAGGGCGATGTTCATGCTCTGGAGGGCGCCGCCCGCGGTGCCCTTGGCGAGATTGTCGATGGCGCAGATGACGATGATCCGACCGGCGGCGGGGTCGTGGGCGACCTGGACCTGTACGGCGTTGGAGCCGTACACCGCGGCGGTGGCGGGCCACTGCCCCTCGGGCAGGAGGTCCACGAACGGCTCGTCCGCGAAGGCCTTCTCATACACCGCGCGCAGGCTCTCGGCGCTCACGCCGGGCTTCGCCTTCGCGCTGCACGTGGCGAGGATGCCGCGCGGCATGGGCGCGAGGGTGGGCGTGAAGGAGACGGTGACCGGCTCACCGGCGGCGGCGCTGAGGTTCTGGATCATCTCGGGCGTGTGACGGTGCCCGCCGCCGACGCCGTACGGGGTCATGTTGCCCATCACCTCGGAGCCGAGCAGATGCGGCTTGGCCGCCTTGCCCGCCCCTGAGGTGCCCGACGCGGCGACGATCACGGCCTCGGGCTCGGCGAGGGCGGCCTCGTACGCGGGGAAGAGCGCGAGGGACACGGCGGTCGGGTAGCACCCGGGCACGGCGATCCGCCGCGACCCGGCGAGCGCGGCCCGCCCGCCCGGCAGCTCGGGCAGCCCGTAGGGCCAGGTCCCGGCGTGCGCGGACCCGTAGAACGTCTCCCAGTCACCGGCGTCCTTGAGCCGGAAGTCGGCCCCCATATCGACGACGAGGACCTCCTCCCCGAGCTGCTCGGCGACGGCGGCGGACTGCCCGTGCGGGAGCGCCAGGAAGACGACGTCGTGCCCGGCGAGGACCTCGGCGGTGGTGGGCTCCAGCACCCGGTCGGCCAGCGGCCGCAGATGCGGCTGGAGCGATCCGAGCGCCTGCCCGGCGTTGGAGTGCCCGGTGAGGGCGCCGATCTCGACCTCCGGGTGCGCCAGCAGAAGGCGGAGCAGCTCCCCGCCGGCGTATCCGCTCGCCCCTGCCACTGCTGCTCGTACCACCATCGGTAACCCTCCTGATCGATGGCATGACTATACGCATCGACGCACTTTTATGCAAAGCGCCCGGCTGCTCTCCCTCGGCGCCCGGCGCGCCGACACCGTGCGGGACGAGCAGCACTGGGTGACCCTCCTCGACCCGGAGGGCAACGAATTCTGCGTCCTGGGTGAGCGGAAGAGCTGAGCGGGTCCGGGCAGCCGTTCGGGCGCAGCGCTTCACGAACGAACCGTAGAGACCTCCGCAAAGGGGTCTTCGCAAAGAGTTCTTCGCGAAGACCCCTTTGCGAAGAACCCTTTGCGGTCTACCTTGTATCCCATGACTGATGCGGTGGAGAGACCGGACGGCCCGGACGTCGAAGAGGACTCGGTGGTTCTGGATGCCAAGGGGCTCCGTGCCCTGGCGCATCCGGTACGCGTGCAACTGGTCGGGCTGCTGCGGAAGTACGGCCCGTCGACGGCCACGCGCCTCGCGGAGCGGCTGGGCGTGAACTCCGGGACTGCCAGTTACCACCTGCGTCAGCTCGGCGCGGCCGGTTTCGTCGAGGAGGACACCGAACGCGGCAACGCGCGGGAGCGCTGGTGGCGTTCGGTGCACCGGACGACCTGGTTCAACGATCCGGAGCTGACCGAGCGGGAGCCCGAGGCCGCGCTGGCCTACCAGCAGTCCGTCGCCGCCATCTATACCCTGCGCACGCAACAGACCCTGAACGGGCTGCAGACGATGCCTCGCGTGTGGCGCAACACCTTCGACATGAGCGACTGGGCCCTGCGGCTCACCCCCGAGGAAGCCGTCGCGCTGGAACGGGAGTTGAAGGACGTCATCTCGCGTTACCGGCGGGACGACCCGGGTGCGGCGGCGAGCGCCCCCGAGGGAGCCGAACGGGTCGCCGTGATCACGCACATCCTTCCCGAGCTGGACACCCCCGCGGCGGACACGGGGACCTCATGACGGCGGCCGCCCCGGGCGACCTCGGCGGCATATCCGGCGAGAAGTCCTTACGGCCGCTGGGCGGGGTGCTGGCGGCCATCGCCGTGTCCCTGACCGGCACCCGCATCTCCTTGGTGGCCCTGCCCTGGTTCGTGCTCGTCACGACCGGCAGCGCGACCCTGACCGGGCTGGTCGCCTTCTGCGAGATGGCGCCCTACGTCCTGGTCAAGGCCTTCACCGGCCCCCTGGTGGACCGGACCGGACCGCGGGCCGTCTCCTGGACCACGGACCTGGCCAGCGCGGTCGCCGCCGCGTCGATCCCGCTGCTCCACACCCTGGACCTGCTGTCCTTCCCGGTCCTGCTGGGCCTGGTCGCGGTGATCGGCGCGGCTCGTGGCCCGGGCGATCTGGCCAAGGAAGTCATGGTGCCGGAAGCGGCCGAGCGTGGCGGGATACCGCTGGAGCGGGCCACCGGCCTGTCCGGCGTGGTCGAGCGGCTGGCCTCCACCGTCGGCCCGGCGGCGGGCGGCGTCCTGGTGGCCCTGCTCGGCCCCCTGCCCGGCCTGGTCCTCAACGCGGTCTGCTTCGCCCTAGGCTCGGTGATCGTCGCCGTCGCGCTGCCTCGCGGTATGGGGCGTCCGGCCGTGGACACCGCGGCACCGGTCGACGGGGCGGAACCGGAACCGGGCTACTGGCGCCGGTTCGGCGAGGGTTTCGCCTTCCTGCGGGGCGAGCCGTTGCTGCTGGCCGTCATCGTCATGGTCGGGATCACCAACTTCCTGGACGCGGCGCTGACCACCCTGCTGCTGCCCGTCTGGGCCAGGGAATCCGGGAACGGCCCGACGGCGATCGGCCTGATCGGCAGTGTGATGGGGGCCGCCGCGGTCGCCGGGAGCCTCATCGCCGCGATGGCCGCGCACCGACTGCGGCGCAGGATGGTGTTCCTCGGCGGGTTCCTGCTGGCCGGGGCGCCGAGGTTCCTGGTGCTGGCCGTCGACGCTCCGCTGGGGGCGGTGCTCGCCGTCTTCGCCGTCAGCGGGTTCGGGGCCGGGTTCATCAACCCCGTACTGGGGGCCGTCCTCATCGAACGGGTGCCACGCAGGATGCTGGGCCGCGTCAACGCCCTCGGCGACTCGCTGTCCTGGTCCGGCATCCCGCTCGGCGGGCTGCTCGCCGGTGCGGCGGTGACCGCCGTCGGACTCACACCGGTTCTGCTCGCCTGCGGAGCCGCGTACTTCCTCACCACCAATCTGGCCGGACTGCGGCCGGAGTGGCGCGAGATGGACCGGACGCGTGGGCGAGGCGCGCCGCGGCGGCGAACCGAGGAGAAGGAAGAGAAGGAGAAAGAGGAGGACGGTTCGCAGGACCGGGCGAATACAGCGACTTGACGCTTACGGGGACGTGTTGCCCGGAGCCGACCGTCCGGCCCGGGCAACACGCATAGCGGCTCGTCAGATGAAGAGCACCGAACGCACCTTCAGCCGCTCCGACGCCCCGCCGGTGTGCGGGCGGAGGGGGAAGGAGTCACCCTCGCAGTCGGTGTCGGTGAAGACCTGCGCCCAGGCGTCCGTGCGGTTCTTCGGGGAGTGTCCGGGCTCGGGGTTCTCCTGGTCGACGCCCGGCAGATTGACGCACTGGCCGCTCGGCGGGCTGTTCAGGAAGCCGGTCGCCTCGTATCCCTCGACGGTCACGTAGTCGTAGCGGAACTGCCCCTCGGCCGCCGAGGCGGAGGAGGGGACGGCGGCGAGGAGCAGCGCGGCGCCGAGGACGGCGGGGAGGGCGGAGCGAAAGCGCATGGGTGAAATCCTTCTGGTGATGGGGGTGTTGCCGTGGCCCTCTCTTCCCGGCAGGCAGGGCCGGTCACGGGTGGGGGCCACACGCGGGTACGTGTTTCCGCAGACGCACGGACGCACGGGCCACCGAAGCGACCGCGCCGTGACGTTGCGTACCCATGGTGGCACACAAAGCGACCGACCATGATCCAGAACCGTGCCGGGTCCCCTCGGCGTCCTTCCCGAAACGGAAGACAGAAGACGGAAGAACGGGACCGAACGGAACGTGCGGAAGGCTCGCCCCATGACCCCACAGCACGACCGCCCGGCACCACCGACGAGCGGGAGCCCTCAACTCGGCCTCCTGGCAACGACGTTCGGCGTCCTGCGGCGGCAGCGGGGCACCTTGGCGGGTGCGACGGCGCGCGTCGTCGGTCTGTCCGGCCTGGCCGGACTGCTGGTGACGGCCGCGGTCTTCGCACTCGCCTGGCCCGTCTTCACCCGTATGCGGAACCAACGCATCTGGTACCAGCACATCGAGGACCCCTATCTGCACGACCACACCGATCTGACGTTGGTCGCCCTCGGCGCGCTCCCGCTCTTCCTGGTGCTCCTCGGCACCGGCAGCGCGGCCCTGCAGACGGTGTGCTCGCGGGCGGTCGCGGGCCGGTCCCGCGAACTCCCGCGCGCGGCCCGGCCACAGCGGGCCCCGGTCTCCGAGCGGCTGCGACCGGTGCTCGCCGTGTACGCGTTGCGCGGCCTGATCGTCTGGCCCCTGCCCCTGCTCGTCGCCTTCGTGGCGGACCGTCTCACCGGCTACCACCTCGACACCCCGGAGCCCCTGGAACGCGGATCGTGGCCCCACACGATGGTCGAAGTCTCCCCCGCCGCCGCCGTGTTCGTCGCCGTGCTGCTGCGCCTCGCCCTCACCCTCGCGCCGGCCGCCGCGGCCGATGGCCTCGGGCCCCGCGCGGCTCTGCGCCGTTCCTGGTCGCTGACGTGGACGCGTGCCGGAGCACCCCGCGTCCTCGCCCTCGCGCTGCCTCTGGCCGCGCTCGCCGCCGGGGTGTTCCGGCTGGCGGTGCAGCTCGCCCTGCCCCTGCGGCCCCTCGTCCGAAGCCTCCTCGAACCGGCCACGGGCAACTTCTTCGCCGCGTACTACGCCGGCATCCTCGCGCCCGTCGCCGTCGGCGTCCTCGTCACCGCCGCCGTGACCCTTCCCGTGGCGTACACGGCCTTCGCGGTCCTCCACGACCGGCTGCGGCCGGCCCGTACCGAACCGCGGCCCTCGCGCGCTACGGCACGTTGAACCGTACGAGCGCCTTGGCGACCGGCGTGCCGCTGCGCCGCGCGTACGTCATCCGCTCGCGCACCTCACGCAGCCCCCGGGGCCGGTATCCGGGCCCGCCGCAACAGCTCTTGTGAAACCCCACGCCCGCGTTCAGCAGCACGGTGAGGACCCGCCACGCCGCGACGTCCCGCCGCCGCGGTGCCGCGAACGCCGATCCCGCGTGGATCATCGGCTCCGCGCAGCGCGGACAGCTCCGCTGCCTAGCCCGGTCATGGGGCTGCTTGTACGAGACCCGGCAGGAGAGGCAGACGTACGAGGTTTTCCCATGGCTCATCGGATCAGTCTGGAGATCGCTCCGGGAAACGGCCATCGATTTCTTTCGGATCCCGCCCGGGCCGAGGCGATACTGGTCGTGGCAGTCACTCCGACGCCGAACCGGCTCCCGGCCGGGGCGGGCCGGTGGGGACCCGCGTTGTCGATGTCTCTGAGGGGAGCCGTTCATGACCACGGCGAAAGACCTGTTCATCATCGCCATGGACCCGGAGCCGGAGCACACCGTGGGGCAGGGCGACCTGTCGCTCGCGCTCGCGGGAGCCGAACTCCTCGATCTCATCGGTGCGGGAGCCATCACCGTGGACGGCGACCTCATCGTGCCGGGTGAGGCGTCGGCGCCGGACGACCGGCTGCTCGGTGAGGCCGCCGCGCTGATCACCCGGCAACCGCCCCACGAGCGGATCGAGGACTGGCTCTGGCGGCGCGGCCGCGACCTCTCGGCCACCTACCAGGACGCGCTGGAGGAGGCCGGCGAGCTCACGCAGAAGAGGAGCGGCCGGTTGCCCTTCGGCCCCAAGCGCGTGGAGCTGGTCGATACACCCGGCCGCCGCCGGGCCGCCGACCGCTGGGCGGAGGCCGAGCCCGTCCTGGCCGCCCTCGCATCGGCCGTGGGCATCGACGGCGGACGATCCGACGACGACGAACCCCCTCTCGACGACGAGACGGTGACGGCCGTGGTCGCCACCGTCCACGAAGCGGTGATGGAGCTGGAGTCCGTACGCCAGCGGCGGACCATCGAGAACACGGCCTTCGCCAACGTCTGGCGCGGACCGTGAGCCGGGGCCCGGCCGCTCCGGTTTGACCTTGACACGGTGACAAGCTCTTCACTGCTGGTCGAGGAGGTGGTCTCGATGACGGTCACGGGACACGGCACGGACTCGGGTACGGGTACGGGCGCGGGCGCGGACGCCGACACCACCGCGGTACGAGCGCTTCGTGGGCTGGAGGGCGATCGTTCGGCCGTACGGCTGCGGGCCGCGCTGGCCGTCGGCACGAGGCCGGACCCGCGCTGCGTCGACACGCTCGTCGACCGGTGCGCGGTCGAGCCCGATTTCTTCGTGCGGTCCATGCTGACCTGGGCGCTCACCCGCCACCCGGTGTCCGTCACGCTTCCCCGGCTGCTCCGCGAAGTCCGCTCGGAGCACTCGCGGGCGCGGAGCCAGGCGCTGCACACGTTGTCCAAGGTCGGGGACCGGCGGGCGTGGCCGGCGATCACCCGGGCGCTCCTGTCCGACGCCGACGACGAGGTGGCGCGGAGTGCCTGGCGGGCGGCGGTCGTGCTCGTGCCGGAAGGGGAGGAAGGCGCGTTGGCGGCGGTGCTGGCGACGCAGCTCGGGCGCGGTGGGCGGGAGACGCGGCTCAGTCTCAGCCGGGCGCTGGTCGCGCTGGGGGACGCGATGGCGCCGGCTCTGGCCGCCGCGACGAGGGCCCCCGATCCGCGCGTACGCGCGCACGCGCTCGCCACGGACCGGTTGCTGCGCGACCCGGACGCCGGATTCACGTTCGCGCTGGAGGAGGCGAAGCGTGTCGTCGCCCTCGGCGCCGACGGGGAAGGACCGTGAAGCGTGCTGATCGGTGAGGTGGCGCGGCGGTCCGGGATCAGCTCCCGCATGCTCCGGCACTACGAGTCGCTCGGTCTGGTGCGGCCCTCGGGCCGCACCGGGTCCGGCTACCGGGAGTACTCCGGGGCGGACATCCAGCGGATCTTCCATGTCGAGAGCCTGCGGGCGGTGGGGCTTTCGCTGCGGGAGATCGGGCGCGCGCTCGACGATCCCGGTTTCACGCCCTTGGCGCTCGTCGACGACCTCATCCGTCGGACGCGCGAACGCATCGCGGCGGAGACCGCGTTGCTCACGCGGCTGCATCGGGTCCACGCCACGGACCCGGCCGGCTGGGAGGACGTCCTCCAGGTCGTCACGCTCCTGCGGGCCCTGGGGTCCCCCAGCGCCGACGCACGCCAGCGCGCGGCCCTCGCATCGGCCGACGAGGTTCCGGTGGAGGCCCTGGCCGAGGCGGCGCTCGGCGAGGCCGACCCGAACGTGGCCGGCGCCCTCCGCTGGGCGCTGGCGCGATCGGGCGGCGGCGGACCGGCGCTGCTGGCGGAGGGGCTCGGCGCACCGGAGGCCGCGGTGCGGGAGCGTGCCGTACGGTCGCTCGCCGAGATGCCCGGCGACGAGGCCACCGCGCTGCTGCGGGACGCCCTCGCGCACACCGACGCCGCGGTCCGCGGCCACGCCGCTCTCGCGCTCGGGACACGGGGTGCGGCGGATGCGGTCCCGGAGCTCGTCGACATGGTCGTGGCGGGGAGGAACGACACGGACGCGGCCGACGCGCTGAGCGTGCTGGCCGGCGACGACACGGCGGCGGACCGGATCACGGCCGTGCTCGTCGACCGTCTCGCCCACGGCTCCGCCCCCGTGTCGGCGCGCGGGCGGCTGGCCCAGGCCCTGGCAGACGGGCCGGGGGCGGCCGCCTCACGTGCTCTCGGGGATCTGCTCCACGACGCGGACCGTGCCGTCGCGCTGACCGCTGCGTACGTTCTTCAGCTGCGCGATACGGAGTGACGGGCCTGGCCCGGACGCGGGGTCGGGCCGTGGCCGGTCCAGGAGCAGCGGAATCGCCAGGACGGGCAGCAGCCAGACGAACACGATGAGGCGGTGGCCGAGGAGCTGGTCCAGGTTCGGATGGCCCGCCTGGTTGAGGAGACCCGCCGCCCCTGCCGCCAGGGCGACGGGCAGCACCACGGAGCGCCGTCTCAGCAGCGCCCAGGCCGAGAGCGCGAGCAGGACGGGCAGGACCGGGTACGTGGCCTGGCGCCGGAGCCACGCCGACCAGAAGACGCGCTCCTGGACGAAGAACTCGGGCCAGGGATCGGGCCGGTCGGGGCGCTGGTAGTGGTGGGTCAGCAGGTCCTGGGCGCTGTCCTGGCCCATGGGCCAGGACAGGAGATGCGCCCCGGCGTAGACGGCCGCCGCCAGCACACCGCACAGTCCGGCCGCCCGGAGTACGGGGGTGGACCGCCGCCCCTTCAGGCGGAGCCACCCGGCCCGGGCCAGGAAGACGCCCGCGAGAGCGGCTGCCAGCAGCAGTGCCTGCGAGTACCGGACGAGGAACATCAGGGCGAGGCCGCCCGCGACGAGCGTCGCGCCGGTACGGGGCCCGGCCGCGCCCGCCCAGGCCCCCACGCTCGTACCGGATGCCCCGCCGGTACGGGGCCGGTCCCGCAGCAGCAGGACGCAGCCGAGGACGACCGCCGTGCCGAGCGCCAGGGAGAGCCCGTCGCTCAGGGGGTTCATGGCGACGGTGCCGGTGGGCAGGGCGAGGTACAGGGCCTGCCCGGCCAGACCGGCGCGCCGGGAAGCACCTGCCGCACGGAGGGCGAGCAGGCCGCAGACGCTTCCGGCCAGCGCCACGACGAGCCCGGCGAGCCAGAGGCCCCAGGTGGCGCCGAAGGCGGTCACGAAGGGGACCAGGAACAGCGGATAGCCGGGCCTGGCCTCGAAGATGGCCATGAACCGCTGGTTGGCGAACGGGGCGGTCATCCCCGAGGTGTTGCCGTGGCGGGACCAGTACGCGACCGAGTCGTTCAGCCGGCGCACGCACTGTTCCTCCGATTCGCCCGCGGCCTTCCTGCTGGTCCAGGGGATGGAGGTCAGGGTCCCTTGCTGCCCGCTGGCGCACGAGTAGCCGATGGCCAGGCGACCCGCGTCCTGACGGCTCTCGCCGCTGAGACTCAGGGCGTAGGAGAGGTAGTTCTTCGTATCGGGCGAGGCCCGTCCGGTGACCGCCGTCAGCTGGAGTCCGGCGAAGGCCACGGCGATGAGCAGCATCCCGATGAGTCCGAGGTGCCGGGTTCTGCGGGCTGTGCGGATTCTGCAGATTCTGCGGATGTGCGGCATCGGACGGAACGCTCCCCTGCAAACGGCGGTTGTCCCATCAACGAGAGAACCTGCGTGGGGTGGCGTTGCGCCACCGGACCGTTGCTCTACGCTCTACCGAGCTCTACCGACCCCGCGGCTTTCCGCGCTTGCCGCCCTGGCCGCCGGCCCGGCCGCCCGACTGGGGCTTCCTGCCCGCCGCGGACTTGTTCCGGGCGCCGCCCGATCCGCCGCCCGATCCACCGCCCGATCCGCCACCCGTACCGGCCCGCTTGCCCTTGGCCTTCTCCTTGGCCTTCTCCTTCGCCTTCGCCGTCGGGCGCGCCGGGGTGGCCGCGCGGCCCCGCGTGCTGTTGACGGTGCGCCCCCGGACGATCCCGATGAACTCCTCCACCAGGTCGGGGGTGACCTCCGCCTCGGGCCAGGACAGCGCGACGCGCGACTCGGGGGCTCCCGGGACCGGGCGGTAGGTGAGGTCCTTGCGGTGATGGAGGCGGGCCAGGGACTGCGGGACGAGGAGGACGCCCACGCCCGCCGCCACCAGCTCGATCGCGTCCGCCGTGGTCTCCGGGCGCTCGATGGCGGGGCGGCCGGGCAGCGTCTCCCAGTCGAGGAGGTCGTCCAGCGGGTGCAGCACGATCTCGTCGGCCAGCTCGGCGAGCGACACCTCGTCCGCGGCGGTCGCGACATGGTCCTTGGGGATCACGACGACGGTCGTCTCGGTGTAGAGGGGGATCGCGCTCAGGACGTTCCGGTCGACCGGGAGCCGTACGAGACCGGCGTCGGCGCCGCCGCCCGCCAGCAGCTCCGGCGCCTCGGCGGCGGTGGCCTGGACGAGCTCCAGGGAGGTGCGGGGCAGCCGCTCGTGCCAGACCCTCACCCACTTGGTGGGCGTCACGCCGGGAACGTACGCGAGCCTGAAGGATGAGGGGATGTCCGCGCCTGTCACGGAACCAGGCTACCGGTCGGTGGTCGGAGGTATGTCCCATGGTCGATACCCTGGACCCATGACGTCGCACAAGACCGCCCAGACCATGAAGCCCGCCACGGCGGCGAAGAAGCTGGGTGTGTACCTCCAGGCCACCCCCGCCGATTTCCAGGAGGGTGCCGTCTCCCGCACCGAGCTCAACGCCCTCCAGACCGACCCGCCCGCCTGGCTGGTGGAGCTGCGCCGCACCGGTCCGCACCCGCGCCCGGTCGTCGCCGCGAAGCTCGGCATCTCCATCGCGGGGCTCGCCCGCGGCGGGGTCACCGAGGCGCTCACCACCGAGCAGATCGACGCGCTGAAGGACGAGATGCCCGAGTGGCTCCAGAAGGAGCGTGCCACGCAGGCCGAGGTGCGCAAGGAGACCGCTCGTATCAAGGAGCGCAACGCCGAGCGGGCCGCGCACTCCGGCGACCAGTAGTCCGGCGACCGACGGGCCCGTGGCCGGTCCGTCCCGCCGACGCGTACGTCGGTGGGACGGCTGCCACGGGCCCGTCGGGCTGCCGGACCGGTCAGGCCAGGCAGGTCAGGTCAGGCAGGTCAGAGAGCGCCGGACTCGGCGATGGTGACCTTGGCGCGGGTCTTGCCGCTGGAGGAGCCGAGCGCCTCGATCTTGCGGACCAGGGCCATGCTGTCGTCGTCGGCGACCTCGCCGAAGACCACGTGCTTGCCGTCCAGCCACGGGGTGAGCACCGTGGTGACGAAGAACTGCGAACCGTTGGTGTTCGGTCCGGCGTTGGCCATCGAGAGCAGGCCCACGCGGTCGTGCTTGAGCTTGAAGTTCTCGTCGGCGAACTTCTCGCCGTAGATGCTCTTGCCGCCGGTGCCGTCACCGCGGGTGAAGTCGCCACCCTGGAGCATGAAGTCCGTGATGACGCGGTGGAAGGACGAGCCGGCGTAGCCGAAGCCCTTCTCGCCGGTGGCGAGCGCGCGGAAGTTCTCCGCCGTCTTGGGGACGACGTCGTCGAACAGGTTGAACGTGATCCGCCCTGCGGGCGCGTCGTCAATGGTGATGTCGAAGTAGACCTTGGTTGTCATGGTGACATCCTCACATTCCTGGCAACCGCAGGTGAAACCCGGGTTGGTTCGGCACGTCGGATGTCCTGTTCCGATCACCCTCCGGCGGCCTCCCGGTGGGCCGCGTAGACGGCGTTCACCAGGGCCGTCTTGCGCGGGTCGTCGGCGAGCCGGGAGCCCATCCGGTTCATGACGTAGCCGAGGGCGATTGAGGCATCCGGGTCGGCCAGGCCGCAGGAGCCGCCCGCGCCGTCGTGGCCGAGCGCGCGCGGGTCGGGGCCGTACGAGCGGTTCGCACCGCTCAGCCAGAGGCCGAGGCCGAGCTCCGTCTCCTGGGCGAAGCCGTCGCCGAGGACGAGGTCACGACAGGCTCCCTGCCCTTCGCCGACGCGGGCCGCGGCCTTCTCGGAGAGGATCCGGCGGCCGTCGAGACTGCCGTGTCCGGCCAGGATCCCGTAGAGCGCGGCGATCGCGCGGGCGGTGCCGTGGCCGTTGGCGGCGGGTATCTCCGCTGCCCGCCAGGCGGGTGTGTTGGCGGCGGCCCGGCCGGTGGGCGGGTTGAGCAGGGAGGCGACGGCGACCGGGGTCATCCGGTCCAGGAGGGCTGCCTGGGCGGCCCGGTCGGGGCGCTCCTGGACGAGTTCGGCGAGCCGGTGGGTCTCGCTCTCCGGAAGGCCGAAGGTGAAGTCGATGCCCAGCGGGCCGGTGATCTCCTGCCGGAGGAACGCCCCGGGCCGCAGCCCGGTGATCCGGCGGACCACTTCGCCGACGAGGAATCCGTAACTGATCGCGTGGTAGCCGGAGCGGGTGCCCGGCTCCCACCAGGGTGCGGTGGCGGCGAGCCGGGCGCAGGCCGTCTCCCAGTCGTACAGCTCGTCCAGGGTGAGCGGGGTGTCGGGCCCGGCCACTCCGGAGCGGTGCGAGAGAACGTGGCGTACGAGGACGGATTCCTTGCCGTTCGCGGCGAACTCCGGCCAGTAGGCGGCGACCGGGGCGTCGAGGTCGAGCAGTCCCCGGTCGGCCAGGACATGGGCGCAGAGCGCGGTCGGGCCCTTGCCGGTGGACCAGACGTTGACCACGGTGTCCCGTTCCCAGGGGCGGGTGCGGGCCGCGTCGGCCCAGCCGCCCCACAGATCCACCACCGGTTCGCCGGCGACCAGGACGGTCACCGCCGCGCCCAGTTCGCCGCGGTCCGTGAAGTTCTCCGCGAAGGCGGCCCGGACCCCGGCGTACCGGTCGTCGCAGTGGCCGTGGATCTGCGGCACGGGGCCTCCCTCGTCGCGGGCGCGGGTCCGGCGGCGGAACCGGATGCCCCCGCAACGTACCGACCGGTCGGACCGGAGGGAAGGGAAGGGGCGGGCGGCTGTCGCTGCGCGGGTCAGCGGATGCCCGCCTCCAGGCTGAGGCTCCAGCGGCCGGGCAGGCCGGTCAGCGTGATGGTGGAGAGCGGCCGGACGTCGACGTTCCAGTACGCGGAGGGCGGGGCGTTCAGGGCGTAGACGAGGGCCGCCCGGATCACGGCGGGTTCGGCGACCGCGACGACGAGGCCGTCGTCGGCGGGTCGGGTGTCCAGCCAGCCGCCCACCCTCCCGATGAAGCCGAGCATCGACTCGCCGCCGTGCGGGGCGCTGCGCGGGTCGCTGAGCCAGTGGTCCACGGCGGCCGGTTCCCGGGCGGTGACCTCGCCGAGGGTCAGTCCCCGCCAACGGCCCATGTCGCAGTCGCGCAGGGCCGGTTGCGCCATCGGCGCGAAGCCGAGGGCGTCCCCGGTGGCGCGGCTGCGCGGGGTGGGCGAGCAGTAGCGCAGCTCGGCGGCGGCGAGCGGGACGAGCGTGTGGGCGACGAGCTGCACCTCGTGCCAGCCGGCCTGATCGAGCGGCCGGTCGTCGTCGAAGCGTTCGGCCAGCCGGGAGGAGCTGCGCGCCGCTGCGACCAGGGAGACCCGAAGCGTCATGGCGGGATCGTGGGGCCGAACGCCTGTTTGGTCAAGAGGGCGTGCCGGGCCCGGTGCGATCGGACCGGCCTCGTCAGGGGCCTTTCAGCCCGTCGAAGGCGGTACGGAGGCGGCGGACGCCCTCCGCGATCTCCGGCGTTCCGGAGACCGCGGCGAAGCTCAGGCGGACGTGTCCGGCCGGGGGTTCGGCGCAGAAGTAGGGGCGGCCGGGGGCGATGGCGACCGAGGCGCGCAGGGCGGCCGAGACGACGGCCGGCTCGTCGGTGCCCGTTCCCGCGCCGCTGCCCGGGAGCCGGAGCCAGAGGCTGCCGCCGCCCGCCGGGAGGTGCGGCAGCGTGAGTTCCGGCAGTTCGGTGGCGAGGGCGGCCGCCATGACCGTACGGCGGTGGCCCAGCTCGGTGGCGACGGCGGCCAGGTGGCGGCCCCAGGACGGGGAGCCGACGAGTTCCAGCGCGGCCTCCTGGAGCGGCCGGGGTACGAAGAAGCTGTCGACGACCTGGATGGCCCGCAGGCGCTCCAGCACCGGGCCCCGGGCGGCCAGCGCGCCGACCCGGAGGCTGGGCGAGGTGACCTTGGTCAGCGAGCAGACGTGCACGACGACGCCGTCGGGATCGTCGGCGGCCAGCGGCGCGGGGAGCGGTCCGGCGTCGTCGTGGACGAGCCGGCGGGCGAAGTCGTCCTCGACCACGAACGCCCCGGCCGCCCGGGCGATGGCCAGGATCTCGGGGCGGCGGGCGGACGCGAGGGTGGCCCCGGTGGGGTTCTGGAAGAGCGGCTGGGTGACGAAGACCCGGGCGCCGGTGGCCCGGAACGCGTCGGCGAGCAGCTCGGGGCGGACCCCGTCGGCGTCCATCGGCACGGGGACAGGGCGCAGTCCGGTGGCGCGGGCGGCGGCGAGCATCCCGGGGTAGGTGGGCGACTCCACGAGGACCGGGGCGCCGGGCGGGGCGAGCGCGCGCAGCGCGGTGGCCAGGGCGCTCTGGCCACCCGCGGTGATCAGGACGTCGGCGCCGGACACGGCGGGGCCGATCTCGCGGGCGAACCAGGACCGCAGTTCGGGCAGCCCGTCCGTCGGGGGGCGGCCCCAGGCGCCCGGCCTGCGGCCCGCGCGGGCCAGGGCCGCGGAAAGCGCCCGCTCGGGCTGGAGCGAGGCGTGGAGATAGCCGCCGTTGAACTCGATGACGCCGGGCGGCGGTGCGGCGAGGGTGACCAGCACCCCGGAGGCGTCGACCGTACGGGGCACGACTTCGGGTCCGCCGTCACCGCTCAGCGACACCTCCTGCCAGGACGTGTCGCCCGGGGCGGGCGGTGCGGTGCGGGGGTGCGCCCGGAAGGCGCCGGAGCCGGGGCGGGTGGTGACGAGGCCTTCGGCGGCGAGCTGGGCGATGGCGCGGGAGACGGTGACGGGGCTGACCCGGAACCGTTCAACGAGGGCGCGGCTGGACGGCAGCTTTCCACCGGGTGAGTAGCGGTTGAGCTCGGTCCGCAGGGAAGTGACCAGTTCGGCGACGCTGCTACGCTCTTGCATGAGAGCACAGGATAGCGCTACCCCGCCTTCATCGATAGCGGTCGCCGAGCCGATCGTCACCCCGCGGACCACTCCCGCGACCACGGCGAACACCGCCCGGAACGCGGCCGGGAGCGCATCGGCGAGCCGCCGGACCGCGCCGGGGCCGTCGGCCGGCCGGGGCGGCACCGTGCTCGCCGGGCTCGGCGTCGTGGCGTTCTCGCTCACCTTCCCGGCCACGGCCTGGGGCCTGGAGAGCTTCGGCCCCTGGTCGCTGGTCGCTCTGCGCAGTGTCCTCGCCGCCCTGATCGCGGGCAGTGTGCTGCTGGCCGCGCGGGTGCCGCTGCCCGGGCGCCGGCACTGGGCCGGGCTCGCGGTCGTCGGGGGCGGGGTGGTGGTGGGCTTTCCGCTGCTGACGACGCTGGCGCTGCAGACGTCCACCACCTCGCACGCGGCGGTGGTGGTGGGCCTGCTGCCGCTGACCACGGCGGTGCTGGGGTCCCTGCGCACCGGTGAGCGGCCCTCGCGCACCTTCTGGGTCGCGGCCCTCGCCGGGGCGGCCGTGGTGATCGCCTTCACCGTGCAGCAGAGCGGCGGGGCCCTCGCCTCCGGAGACCTGTATCTGTTCGGCGCGCTGCTCGTGTGCGCGGCCGGGTACACCGAGGGCGGCAGGCTGGCCCGGGTGATGCCGGGGTGGCAGGTGATCGGCTGGGCACTGGTCCTGTGCCTGCCGCTCGCGGTGGCGGGCAGCCTGGTGGCCCTGCCGCTCGAACCCGTGCACCTGAACGCCCACGGCGTCCTCGGACTGGTCTGGGTCGCCGCCGGATCGACCTTCCTCGGGCTGTACGTCTGGTACCGGGGCATGGCGGCGATCGGTGTCGCCCGGGCCAGTCAGCTCCAGCTCGCCCAGCCGCTGCTGACCCTCGTGTGGTCCTTCCTCCTGCTCGGCGAGGAGATGTCGGCCGCGGCTCCGGTCGCGGCGGTGGCCGTGCTGGTCTGCATCGCCGCCACCCAGCGGACCGGCCGCCGCGCAGCGGGGGTGTCCCGGACCGTACGGTCATAGACTTGTCGACACGGCACGGATCACCGTCTCCCCAGTGAGGAGGTCGCTCCCGATGGAGGCACACGCGGGCGACCGGCTGCTGATGCACGGCAGGACCGTGGGACAGCACGACCGGGTCGCAGAGATCATCGAGGTGCTCGGCGACGGGGGCGCTCCCCCGTACCGGCTCCGCTTCGAGGACGGCCACGAACATCTGATGTCACCGGGCCCCGACAGCGTCGTCCAGCACAGGGAGGCGCCGAAGGACGGGCAGCCGCAGTAGGAACACCGGGCAGGGCCCGCACACCCGGGCCCCGCCCCGCCCCGCCGCCCCGCCCTTGCTCCCCCGGACCTGCGCCCGGATCACCCCGAGGGGCGGCCGTGGTGCGGGTACGTGCGGCCCCGGTCCGGGTAGAGCCGGATCCGGTCCGGGTAGTGGTCGGCCACCACGCGCCGCATCGCGCCGATCCGGTCCGCCGTCACGCTCTTCCCCGAGAAGAAGACATGGCCGCCCACCTCCTCGTACCCCCGGGCGAGGGTGAGGTGGCGGGACAGCTCCGCCGGGTCCTGCCAGGGGGCCGGCTGGGCGGGGTCGCCCGCTTTGTACAGCGCCTCGCCCACGTACAGGTCGACACCCGTGCCCCGGACGGTCCCGCTCCACCAGGCGAGGACCTTGGCGTAGTCGGCGGCGGTCTGGCCGATGTGCCAGTAGATCTGCGGGCAGATGTAGTCGATCCACCCTTCCCGGACCCACTTGCGGGTGTCGGCGTGCAGATCGTCGTACGTCTGCACACCGGCCCGGGTGTCCGAACCCAGCGGGTCGGTCTCCGCGTTGCGCCAGACCGCGAAGGGGCTGATGCCGAAGCGGACGTGCGGCTTGATCGCCCGGATCCGCTGCCCCGTCTCGCGCACGAGCCGGTCGATGTTGTCGCGCCGCCAGGCCGCCCGGTCGGCGAAGCCGCCGCCGTACCGCTCGAACGCGGCGTCGTCGTCGAAGGTCTGCCCGGCCACCGGATACGGGTAGAAGTAGTCGTCCCAGTGCACCGCGTCGATGTCGTAGCGGCGCACGGCGTCCAGCATCGCGTCCTGGACGAAGCGGCGGACCTCCGGCAGCCCGGGGTTGTAGTAGAGCTTCCCGCCGTACGGCACGGTCCAGCCCGGGTTCAGCCGGGCCGGGTGGGAGGCGATGAGGCGGGTGGGGTCCGTGTGGTTCGCCACCCGGTAGGGGTTGAACCAGGCGTGCAGCTCCAGGCTCCGGTCGTGCGCCGCGCGCACCGCCGTGCCGAGCGGGTCCCAGCCCGGGTCCTGGCCCTGGGTCCCGGTGAGGCAGTCGGCCCACGGCTCGTACGGCGAGGGCCACAGGGCGTCGGCGGTCGGCCGGACCTGGAGCATCACCGCGTTGAGCCGCAGCTCGACCGCCCGGTCCAGATACGCGAACAGCTCGGCCTCCTGCCGCGCCGCGGGGAGACCCGGCACGGACGGCCAGTCGATGTTGGCGACCGTGGCCACCCACATGCCACGCACCTGCCCCGGCGCCGCCTCCGGCCGACCGCCGCCCCGCCTTCCCCCGGCCGGGGAGGTCCGCCCGACCGAGGAGGCCACCGCGTCGCCGGCCGTCGTCATCGCCGCCAGCAGTCCGGCCGCGCTCAGCACGAAGGCCCTCCTGGCCACTCCCGTACGCCGCATCCTGGTCCACCTCTCTCCACCACGTCCCGCACCCGACTCCGATAGCTCTACGTAACCGCATCATGCCCATCCGTAGCCGCCATGACCCGCAGGACGTCCGCGTCGGCATTCGGAGTAACGTCGTGGGGTCGAGGCGGGCACCGGAATCACACGGGACCCTGCGATACGGAGAACAGCGAAAGGCACGAGGTGACGGACTCTATGGCCGACATTGCACGCGTCGGAGTGGTGGGCTGTGGCCAGATGGGCGCAGGTATCGCGGAGGTGTGCGCGCGCAGCGGCCTCGAAGTGAAGGTCGCCGAGACCACCGGCGAAGCGCTGGAGATCGGCCGCACCCGTCTGCACAACTCCCTGTCGAAGGCCGCCGAGCGCGGCAAGATCAGCGCGGAGGAGCGGGACGAGACCCTCGGCCGTCTGAGCTTCACGACCGATCTCGGGGAGTTCGCCGACCGCGATCTCGTCATCGAGGCCGTCGTGGAGAACGAGCAGGTCAAGACCGAGATCTTCCAGGTGCTCGACCAGGTGGTGACCCGGCAGGACGCGATCCTGGCCTCCAACACCTCCTCGATCCCGCTGGTGAAGCTGGCCGTCGCCACCTCGCGCCCGGACCGGGTCATCGGCATCCACTTCTTCAACCCGGCCCCGGTGCAGAAGCTCGTCGAGCTGATCCCGGCGCTGACCACCTCGGACGAGACGATCGCGCGCGCCGAGGCCGTCGTGCAGGACGTGCTCGGCAAGCACCCGATCCGCGCCCAGGACCGGTCCGGCTTCGTCGTGAACGCGCTGCTGATCCCGTACCTGCTCTCCGCGATCCGGATGTTCGAGTCGGGCATCGCCAGCCGCGAGGACATCGACAACGGCATGGAGATGGGCTGCGCCCACCCGATGGGCCCGCTGAAGCTCGCGGACCTGATCGGCCTGGACACGGTGGCCTCGGTCGCGGACTCGATGTACGCCGAGTACAAGGAGCCGCTGTACGCCGCTCCCCCGCTGCTCCAGCGCATGGTCGACGCGGGGCGCCTCGGCCGCAAGACGGGGTCGGGCTTCTACCCGTACTGACCGTCCTACCGGCGGGGTCGGCGCTCATGCGGCCGGGCCCGCCGGGGCACGTTCCCCGAGCCGATTCAGGCGGCGCCGGGCTCCTCCAGCACCACCATGACCATCACCGGGAGATCGGTGTCATGCTGGATCACACCGGCGGTCAGGATCCGGCCGTCGAGGTTCCACTTCCTCAGCCTGATGAACTCGTCCCTGTCCGCCTCCGTCTGCTCGGCCTCGACGAGGTGGCCGGCAAGCGGGGACTCCTCGATCTCGGGGAGGAAAACGGCCAGCACCTGCTCCCCCTGCTCGTAGACGGCGTCCAGGTCGTCGAAGTAGCCCGACTCGTCGACGTCGCGGATCCATACGAAGAACGAGACGCGGACCACCCCATCGCCGGGCGTCTGAATCCAGCCCCCGACGCCGCCCCGGTCCCACGATGTCTCCACGCCGTCACGGATCTTGCCCCCGGGCGTCCACTCCTGAGCCAGGAACCGCGCCGCCGCAGCCTCGGCGGTCAGCGGAGTGATGTCCCTCAGCTCTTCCAGCATGGCGGTCACTTCAGCCATGAACTCACTCCACTCATGCCGTTGCCGGGCACGTGATACGCCTTCAGCCGTCCGCTGGCATAGGCGGCGGGGAAGGGCTTGGGCGGCACTTCGTTCACATGCGCGGCACCCCATGCGTCGGACACCCTATAGCGGACTCGCTTGCCTCCTATTGATCAGAAACGATGATGGTCTGCCGTACTCGGATGGAGCCTGACACCATGAACGACGACGCCAAGGACAGCCGGTCCGCCCGCGACCCCTATCCCGCGTACGCGGCCATGCGGTCCGCGTGCCCCGTGCAGGCCGTGGCGTCCGGGTCCAGCGGACGCCACAGCTATCTGGTCACCGGATACGCGGAAGCCCGGCAGGCTCTCGGCGACTCGCGGCTTTCCAAGGACACTGCCGTCTTCTTCGCCGGCAAGGACTCGAAGCGCCGGCTGCATCCCGCCGTTGCGCACACCATGCTGGCCAGCGATCCGCCCCGGCACACAAGGCTTCGCAGGCTGGTCACCGGTGCGTTCACGAGCGGCGCCGTCGCCGGGCTCCGCCCCTTCATCACCCGGCTGACCGACGAACTGCTGGACCGCTGGACCGCCGGCGGGGCGGTCGACCTCGTGGCCGACCTCGCCGTCCCCCTTCCGGTCATGGTGATCTGCGAACTGCTCGGCGTACCGGAGAGCGACCGGCAGCGGGTTCAGCGCTGGTCCGCCGAACTGTTCGCCGCCGGAGACCCCGGCCCCGCCGACGCCGCCTCGTACGCCGTCGCCGCATACATGAGCGACCTCATCGCGTCGAAGCGCCATCGCCCGGGCGATTCCCTCCTCGACCGTCTCATCGCCGCTCGCGACGGCGAGGACCACCTCACCGAGGAAGAGCTCGTATCCCTGGCCGTGCTGCTGCTCGTCACCGGCCACGAGACCACCACCCACTTCCTCGGCAACGCCGCCCTGGCCCTGCTGCGGCACCCGGCCGAACTGGAACGCCTGCGCAGTAGCCCGGAAGCCATCCCGCGGGCACTGGACGAGCTGCTCCGCTTCGACGCGCCGGTCAGCACCTCCACGTTCCGGTTCGCCACCGAAGCCATCACCCTGGGCGGAACCGAGATCCCCGCGGGCGCCCCGGTGCTCGTCGCCCTCGGAGCCGCCAACCGCGACCCGGAGCGCTTCCGCGACCCGGACCAACTCGACCTGGGCCGGGACGCGACCAGCCACCTCAGCTTCGGCCACGGCATCCACCGCTGTGTCGGCGCTCCCCTGGCAAAGGCTGAGGCCCACCTTGCCCTGCGCGCGATTCTGACCCGCTTCCCCGGAATCCGACTCGCCGTGTCCGCCGAAGAGTTGGTCTGGCGGCGCACCCGACTCGTTCGCGGACTGACTTCTCTTCCTGTCCTGCTCTGAAACCGCCATGTCGGGCAGGAGCCGGCCCCGGCAACCCCGGGGCCGGGGTCAGGTCAGCCCAGTCTCAGGTGGTGCAGCATCAGCAGGGCGGCCGCCATGTTCGCGGCGGGCACCTCGCCCCGGGCGATCATGTCCGGGACCACCTTGAGCGGTATCCACTCGCGGCGTGAGGACTCGAAGGCGTCCTCGGGGTGCCCGGTCCAGTGCGCCTCGTCGGACCAGTACAGGTGGTGGCGGGCGTCGGTGAGGCCGTTCGACGGTTCCACGGTGAGCAGCGGGCGCAGCTCGCCGGGGCGCCAGCCGGTCTCCTCCTCCATCTCACGGGCCGCCGCCACCGCGATGTCCTCGCCGTCCTCGACGACGCCCGCGGCCAGTTCCCACCCCCAGCTGTCGGTGATGAACCGGTGCCGCCAGAGCAGCAGCACCTCGTTCGCCTCGTTGACGACGGTGGCGGCCGCGACGGGGCGCAGCCGGATGACGAAGTGGTCGAGATGGCTGCCGTCGGGGAGCTGAACGTCCGCCAGATTCACCCGGAACCACGGGTTCTGATACACATTCTGTTCGCTTAGGTTCGTCCACTGCACGGTTGTGCCGCCTTTCGACATGTTGGGGTCAACATGCCAGCAGGCTCAGCCGCAGTGGTGAACGAACGGCGGGGCGTCGGTGGAGCTCACAGAGGCACGCGGAGCGCCTCGTCGATGAGGTCGGTGGTGCCTACGGCGTCCGCGCAGCCGCTCGCGGCCAGTTCGCTCCGGACCTCCCGCAGCCGGTCGCGCAGTCGCTGGGACTCCATTCCCCGGGCCCGTGTCGCCATTTCGGCTGCTGTACCGGCCGCGCGGTCGGGCTCGCCCTGCAGCAGCTCGATATGGCTGAGCATCGCCAGACGGTGTACGCGCCCCCGGTCGTGCGCCGGGGCGCGCACTGCGGAGGCCGCGTGCTCCCGGGCGGCCGGCAGATCCCCGAGACCGAGCAGCGCCTCCGCCACCTGGACGTCGACCAGGCCCGGCTGGACGTACCCCGTCTCGTCGGGCTCCCGGCCGGTGTGGATGCGGCCCGCCTGGGCCTGGGCCCGCCCGATGCAGGCCCGGGCGCTCGCCGCGTCGCCGAGCCGGGCGTACGCCTTGGCCTGCATGGCGTGCAGATCGGCGGCGAGCGCGGGGGTGATGTGGCCTCCGGCGGCCCGCAGCGCGGCCTCGGCGAAGGCGATGGAGCGGCGGTAGTCGCCGAGGAACAGCGACTGGGTGACCAGCAGGGCGATCACATAACCGCCGAGCCCCCGGTCCCCGCTGGACTTGGCGAGCCGCAGCGCCTGGTGGAAGTAGCGCTGGGCGAGTCCATGGGCGTCGGAGTCGTAGGCGCAGATGCCGGCCACCGCCACCAGCCCGGCGGTCGCCCGGTGCAGGCTCCGGCCGAGCGCGTCGCTGTAGCCGCCGCGCAGCAGCGGCGCGGCCTCCGCATTGAGGAAGCGGACGATCCGGGACCTGGTCGCGATGCCGCCCGTCTTGCGGTACATCTGCTCGTAGTGGTCGCGGGCCGCCTTGAGCATCGCTATGTCGGCCGCGCTGACCCGGCCCGGTCCTGGCCGTGAGACGTCGGTGTCCTCCGGGGGGTTCTCCCACTCCCAGACCGGCATCACCGCCGGGGTGCCGGTGACGGCGGGCACGGTGGCCAGGTGCGGGCGCCGCTGTTCGTCGGAGCGCCACAGCGCGGTGGCCCGCTCGACGAAGCCGGAGAGGGAGCCGTTCCCGTCGCCGGAGTCCGTCCCGGCGGAGGCGGCCGACGTGCCCATGCCGATGTCGTCGAGCCCGACCGGCCTGCCCAGCCGGCCGGCCAGCACCTCGCAGATCAGGTCGGGCACCTGGCCGCGCGGGCGCTGGCCCTTGAGCCAGCGGGAGACCGCCGTGTGTTCGTACCGCAGGCTCAGCCCGCGGGTCAGGCCCGCCCGGTTGACGTGACCGGCGAGGCCCGCGCGGGACACACCGGCCTCCTCGATCAAGGCTTCGAGCAGGACATTGGGCTCCATCGTCCCCCCAGGTGCGTGTCGCAATGAGCCTAGTGGAGCACGATTCACACGGGGTGTGAACGGAATGCCCGAACCCTCCTGCTGTGCGCTCTGCCGCGCGGGGCCCGGGCTCGATTGAATGAGCTCCCTCGCAAGAGGCGGCCCGGGTCGTCGGCTCCCCCTCGTAACCGGCCCACGACCCGCACCCGCGCCGTCCGCGCTGCTGACCTGCCCGACACTCCGAGGCAGCGCGGGCGGCGCCCGGACCGCACGGCCCACTGACCGACGACGAAGGAGGGTGGCTGCGGAACGGCAGCCGGAACCGCGTTCCTCCCGGTTCCCGCTCCGGATCCGGCGTGTGGTCCCTCCGTCGCTCGGCGGGAGAAGGAGAAGGGGCGTATCCGGTGGCCGGATACGCCCCTTCTCAACGCCCAGGGGGTGTTGACGCCCAGGGGGTGTTACGCCCCGCGCAGCACCGCGCCCGTGCGCTCGGCGGCCAGGGCCACCGCGCTGTCGCGGGCGGCCGAGGCCTCCTCGACGGTCAGGGTGCGGTCGGCGGCGCGGAAGCGCAGCGCGTACGCCAGGGACTTGTTGCCCCCGCCGATCTGCTCGCCGGTGAAGACGTCGAACAGCCGCAGCGATTCGAGGAGTTCACCCGCGCCCTCGCGCAGCGCCCGCTCCACGTCGGCGGCCGGGACATCCCCGGCGACGACGAGCGCGACGTCCTGGGTCGCCACCGGGAAGGTGGAGAACCGGGGCGCCTGGAGCGCTCCGTCGACGGCCTGCTCCAGGACGTCCAGCTCGACCTCGGCGGCGCAGGTCCGCTCGGGCAGGTGGAGCGCCTTGATCACGCGCGGGTGCAGTTCGCCCGCGTGTCCGAAGAGGGTCTCCTCGCCGTTCACGGTGACGTACAGCGCGGCGCAGCGGCCCGGGTGCCACGGGGCGTGCTGGTCGGCGCGGACGATGACCTCCACACCGGCCTCCGCGGCGATGGAGCGGGCCGCCTCGACGGCGTCCGCCCAGGTCGCCGGGGTGCCCTTGCCCCACCAGCCGGCCTGCTCGCGGGCGCCCGCGAGGACGACGGCGGCGCGGCGCGGCTGACGCGGCAGGGCCGCGTTCAGACCGGCGATCTCCTCGTCCGTGGGACGGCGGTCGACGGGGAGGCGGACGGCCTGCTTCTCCTCACCCGTCGGCCGGAAGACCAGGCCGGTCTCGAAGAGGGCGAGGTCGTGGCTGCCGCGGCCGTCGTTGCGCCGCAGTGCGCCGAGAAGGCCCGGCAGCAGCGTGGTGCGCAGCGCCGGCTCCTCGTCGGAGATCGGGTTGACCAGCTTGACCGTGCGGCGGCGGGCGTCGTCCGCCTCCAGGCCGAGCTGGTCCAGGACCGCGTCGCCGATGAACGGGTAGCTCAGCGCTTCGACGTACCCGGCTCCGGCCAGCACCCGGCCGATACGGCGGTGCAGCCGCTGGCGGTCGGTGAGACCGCGCCCGGAGGGGGGCGTCGGCAGGGTGGAGGGCAGGTTCTCGTAGCCCTCGAGACGGATGACCTCTTCGGCCAGGTCGTTCGGCTCGCCCAGGTCGGGACGCCAGGACGGGACGGTGACGATCAGCTCGTCCTGCCCGTAGACGTCGCAGCCGACCTGCTGGAGGCGGCGGACGACGGTCTCGCGCCCGTACTCCACACCGGCCACCTTGTCGGGGTGGTTCGCCGGCATGGCGATGGTGCGCGGCGCGTGGGGCGAGGTGATCTCGGTGACCCCGGCCTCGGCGGTGCCGCCCGCGAGGAGGACCAGCAGGTCCACCGTGCGCTGCGCCGCCGCCGCGGCGGCCTGCGGGTCGACACCGCGCTCGAAGCGCTTGGACGCCTCGGAGGACAGCTTGTGGCGGCGCGCGGTGCGGGCGATCGAGATCGCGTCGAAGTGCGCGGCCTCGATGACGACCTCGGTGGTGAGGGCGTCCTCGCCGTCCGCGTCCGCGATCTCGGTGTTGGCGCCGCCCATGACGCCCGCGAGACCGATCGGCCCGCGGTCGTCGGTGATGACCAGGTCCTCGGCGTCGAGCACGCGCACGGTGCCGTCCAGCGTGGTGAGCTTCTCGCCCTGGGTGGCGCGGCGCACGCCGATCGCTCCCTGGACCCGGGTGCGGTCGTAGGCGTGCAGCGGCTGGCCGAGCTCCAGCATCACGTAGTTGGTGATGTCGACGGCCAGCGAGATCGGGCGCATCCCGGCCTTCTGGAGGCGACGCTGCATCCAGATCGGCGAGCGGGCCTCGGGCTGGAGACCGGTGACGGTGCGGGCGGTGAAGCGGTCGCAGCCGATCGGGTCGGAGATCTGGACCGGGTAGCCGTACGCGTTGGGCGCGGGCACGTCCAGCAGCGCCGGGTCGCGCAGCGGCAGCCCGTAGGCGGTGGCGGTCTCGCGGGCGACACCGCGCATCGACAGGCAGTAGCCCCGGTCCGGGGTGACGGCGATGTCGAGGACCTCGTCGACGAGCTGGAGCAGCTCGATCGCGTCGGTGCCGACCTCGTGCTCCGGCGGCAGCACGATGATGCCGTGCGTGCCGTCGTCGCCCATGCCGAGCTCGTCGGTGGAGCAGATCATGCCGTGCGAGGTCTTGCCGTACGTCTTGCGGGCGGCGATCGCGAAGTCGCCGGGCAGGACCGCGCCCGGGAGGACCACGACGACCTTGTCGCCGACGGAGAAGTTACGGGCGCCGCAGACGATCTCCTGCGGTTCGCCGGTGCCGTTGGCCGTGCCGACGTCGACCGTGCAGAAGCGGATGGGCTTCTTGAAGCCCTCCAGCTCCTCGATGGTCAGGACCTTGCCGACGACCAGGGGGCCCTTGAGGCCCGCGCCGATCTGCTCGACGGTCTCGACCTCGAGGCCGACGGAGACGAGCTTGGCCTGTACGTCACGGCCGGTCTCCGTCGCCGGCAGGTCGACGTACTCCCGCAGCCAGGAAAGCGGGACGCGCATCAGATCTCCATCCCGAACGGCCGGGTGAACCGGACGTCACCCTCGACCATGTCTCGCATGTCTTCGACGTTGTGGCGGAACATCAGCATCCGTTCGATGCCGAACCCGAAGGCGAATCCGCTGTACTTCTGGGGGTCGACACCGCAGGCGGTGAGCACCTTGGGGTTGACCATGCCGCAGCCGCCGAGCTCGATCCAGCCCTCGCTGCCGCAGGTGCGGCAGGGGCGGTCCGGGTTGCCGACGGACTCGCCGCGGCAGACGTAGCAGACCATGTCCATCTCGGCGGACGGCTCGGTGAACGGGAAGAAGTTCGGCCGCAGCCGGGTCTTCATGTCCGGTCCGAAGAGCGCCTGGACCATGTGGTCCAGGGTGCCCTTGAGGTCGGCCATGGTGAGGCCCTCGTCGACGGCGAGCAGCTCGATCTGGTGGAAGACCGGGGTGTGCGTGGCGTCGAGCTCGTCGGTGCGGTAGACCCGGCCGGGGCAGACCACGTAGACGGGGGGCTTGCGCTCCAGGAGCGAGCGGGCCTGGACCGGCGAGGTGTGCGTACGCAGCACGACGCCGGACTCGTCACCCTCGGTCGCCTTCCCGTCGGGCGTGGTGCCCTGGACGAAGAAGGTGTCCTGCATCTGGCGGGCCGGGTGGTCGGGCACGAAGTTCAGGGCGTCGAAGTTGAACCACTCCGCCTCGACCTCGGGGCCCTCGGCGATCTCGTAGCCCATGGCCACGAAGACGTCCGCGACGCGCTCCATGATGGTCGTGAGGGGGTGGCGGGCGCCGGCCGGGGTGCGGTCGTAGGGCAGCGTGACGTCCACGGCCTCCTCGACGAGCACCCGGGCGTCCCGCTCGGCCTCCAGCTCGGTCTGGCGGGCGGCGAGCGCCTTGGAGACGGCGCCGCGGGCCTGGCCCACGCGCTTGCCCGCCTCGGCCTTGGCCTGCGGGGGCAGGGCGCCGATCTCGCGGTTGGCGAGGGACAGCGGCGAGGTACCTCCGGTGTGCGCGGTCTTCGCCTGGGCGAGCGCGTCGAGGTCACCGGCGGCGGCGAAGGCGGCGAACGCCTCGTCCCGCAGGCGCTCGATCTCTTCCGGTTTCAGTGCCTCGACCTCGACTGGGTCGTACGACTTGTTCGGTGCCGACATCTCTTCCCGTGCTTCCGATTGGCTGGTGGCGCGACCCCGCTCGACGACTGGAGGACGCAAAGGTGCCAAAGGTCGAGTCTAAAGGCCGCAGGACGGTCGGGGAGCCTGTGGGCTGCTCACACCAGGTAGGCGGGCATGCTCACAGGCAGAATAAATCGGAACTCGGCCCCGCCGCCGGGTCCCCGGTCGACGGTGATCGTGCCGCCGTGGGCCTCGACGATGCCCTTGACGATGTAGAGGCCCAGGCCCGTGCCGCCGCGTTTGCTCCCCCGCCAGAAGCGGGTGAAGACACGGCCCATCGACTCCTCGGGGATGCCGGGGCCTTCGTCGCTCACGGTGACAGCCGTTCCCATCTCGTCGCAGGCACCCGGCGCGGGTGCGGGGGCGATCTCAATGGTGACGGTTCCCTCGCCGTGGCGCACCGCGTTTTCCAGGAGGTTCCCGAGGACCTGGTCGACCTTGTCGGGGTCGGCCCACAGGGCGGGCAGCGGGCCCCGGGCGTGGACCCGGAAACGCTCGGGGGCCTGGCCGCCCGTGATGAGGGCCTGGATGTGCCGGGCCACGGCGGCGGAGACGTCGACGGGCTGGCGGCGCAGCTCCAGCCGGCCGGAGTCGATCCGGGAGATGTCGAGCAGCTCGGCGATGAGCCGGGTGACCCGGCCGGCGTCGGCGTCGACGGTCTCCAGCATCAGCCGCTTCTGGTCGTCGGTGAACCGCTCCCACTTGGCGAGCAGGGTCGCGGTGAACCCTTTGACGGAGGTCAGCGGGGAGCGCAGCTCGTGGGCGACGGTGGCGATCAGCTCGGCGTGGCTGCGTTCGGTACGGCGGCGGGCCTCGGTGCCGCGAAGTGAGACCACGACCCGGCGCACCGGGCCGAGCGGGTGCTCCCGTACGTAACGGGCGGAGACCAGTACCTCGCGGCCGCCGGGCAGCAGCAGATTGCGCTCCGGCTGGCCGTTACGGGTGGCGAGACCGCCGTACGGGTCGGTCAGCGTCCACCAGCGCTTGCCCTTGAGGTCCTCCAGCGGGAGGGCGGCCTCCAGGGGGCGGCCGATCGCGTCGGCGCTCGGGGTGGCGGTGATGCGGGCGGCGGCGGCGTTGAAGCAGATGATGTGCCCGCTCGCGTCGGCGACGACGAGACCGTCGGGAAGGTCGTCCGGGTCGATACCGGGGACGTCCTGGCCGAGACCGGCGCCGAGGCCGTCCGGACCGGCCGCCTGCCCGTCCGGCTCCTCGCCCGCAGCGCGTGGTGCGGTGCTGTGCGCCGGTCGCGGCGAGCTCATGCCGACAGCCATCTTCCCGTATCCCCACCTCTCGAACCGGTGCAGTGGGCCCCCGAGTTCGTCACCCTACTAGGCGGCGGTGAACCGGCGACACCCTGTGGGGGCGCGGAGAGGAGTGCGCCGGTGGGAGGGGCGCGGGAATGGCCGGGATCGTGTGCTGACGGGCCGTCGGAGCGGCGCGGTGTTAGGCGTCGGGGGCGCGCCGCGGGCGCTGCGCGCGGGCGGAGGCGTACAGGCAGACGGCGGCGGCGGTGGCGAGGTTGAGGCTCTCGGCCTTGCCGTGGATGGGGACGCGGACGACGGCGTCGGCGAGCGCGCGGGTCTCCTCGGGGAGTCCCCAGGCCTCGTTGCCGAAGACCCAGGCGGTGGGGCCTCCCATGGTGCCCGCGTCCAGCTCGTCGTCCAGGTCGTCGGCCCCGGCGCCGTCGGCGGCGAGGATGCGCACCCCGGCGTCGCGGAGGCCCTGCACGGCCTGTTCGACGGGGACGCCGACGGCGACGGGCAGGTGGTAGAGCGAACCGACCGAGGCGCGTACGGACTTGGGGTTGTAGAGGTCGACCGAGGCGTCGGTGAGGATCACCGCGTCCGCGCCGGCCGCGTCCGCGCAGCGCAGTACCGTACCGGCGTTCCCGGGGTCGCGGACGTTGGCCAGAACGGCCACCAGGGTGGGCTTCGCGGCGAGGATCTCCTGGAACGGGGTGTCCAGGAAGCGGCAGACGCCGATGAGGCCCTGCGGGGTGACGGTCTGCGAGACGTCGGCGAGGACGTCGTCGTCGGCCAGGTGCACCCGGGCCCCCGCCGTGTGGGCGGCCTCGACGATGTCGGCGTACCGGTCGGCGGCCTCGGGGGTGGCGAACAGCTCGATGAGGGTCGGCTCGCCGTCACCGCCCCGGTGGGCGGCGGCCTCGCGTACGGCCTGGGGCCCCTCGGCGATGAACCTGCGCTCCTTGCCGCGGAAGTTGCGGCGGGCCAGCCGGCGGGCGGCGGCGACCCGGGGGGAACGCGGGGAGATCAGTTCGGGGGTGCCCATGGTCGGCGGCGGGCCTCTCTGCTCTGCGTACGGCGGTGGGGGTTCAGCGGCAACGCACCGGACCCGCAGGCGGCGTGCGCCTGCGGGTCCGGTTCGCGTACCTGGAAGGGGGTGCCTGGATCAGGCGGCCTTCGGGGCGTTGACGTCGCTCGGGAGGGCCTTCTGAGCGACCTCGACGAGGGAGGCGAACGCGTTGGCGTCGTTGACCGCGAGCTCGGCCAGGATCTTGCGGTCCACCTCGATGTTGGCGGCCTTCAGACCCTGGATGAGGCGGTTGTACGTCATGCCGTTCTGGCGGGCAGCGGCGTTGATGCGCTGGATCCACAGCTGACGGAAGTCGCCCTTGCGCTTCTTGCGGTCGTTGTAGTTGTAGACCAGGGAGTGGGTGACCTGCTCCTTGGCCTTGCGGTACAGGCGCGAGCGCTGCCCGCGGTAGCCCTTGGCCGCCTCGAGAATTGCCCGGCGCTTCTTGTGGGCGTTGACTGCCCGCTTGACGCGTGCCACTTGTTAACTCCTTGTAGCGGGGCCGTGGGTGTCTTCACACGGCCCGGAAACGAATTGGTCCCGGTGTGATCGAGGTCGTGCCTCCGGGGCGAGCCGGAGGCCGAACCTCACTTGCCGAGAAGCTTCTTGATCTTCTTGGCGTCGGCCGGAGCCACGACGACCGTGCCGGTCAGCGAGCGGGTCTTCTTGGACGACTTGTGCTCGAGCAGGTGGCGCTTGCCGGCCCTCTCGCGGAGCACCTTGCCGGAGCCGGTGATCTTGAAGCGCTTGCTGGCACCGCTGTGCGTCTTGTTCTTCGGCATCGCGCCGTTCTCTCCTCGTCAGTGGCGCCCCTCACGGTGCGGGGCACCGGACTGCAGGGGCGTCAGATCTCTATGGGATTCCGGGATGACCCGGGGGCGCCTGGATGGCGGCCCCCGAAGGTCACGCCTCGGAAGGTGTCTCGGCCGGAGCCTCGACCGCTTCGGCCGGAGCCTCGGCGGTGTCACCCTCGGACGGTGCGTCGGTCGTGCCCTGACGCTCCGCCTTGCGGGCGGCCTGGGCCTCACGGGCCTCGGCCATGGCTTCGGTCTTCTTCTTGTGCGGGCCCAGAACCATGATCATGTTCCGGCCGTCCTGCTTCGGGTTGGACTCGATGAAGCCCAGGTCCTCCACGTCCGAAGCGAGACGCTGGAGCAGTCGGAAGCCCAGCTCGGGGCGGGACTGCTCACGACCACGGAACATGATCGTGATCTTGACCTTGTCGCCCTGCTTGAGGAACCGGACGACGTGACCCTTCTTGGTGTCATAGTCGTGCGGGTCGATCTTCGGCCGGAGCTTCATCTCCTTGATGACCGTGTGCGCCTGGTTCTTGCGCGCCTCACGGGCCTTCATGGCCGACTCGTACTTGAACTTCCCGTAGTCCATGAGCTTGCACACGGGCGGACGGGCTGTCGCCGCCACCTCGACCAGGTCGAGGTCATACTCCTGTGCGAGTTCCAGGGCCTTGGCAAGCGGAACAATCCCGACCTGCTCGCCACTGGGACCGACAAGTCGGACCTCGGGAACGCGAATCCGGTCGTTGATGCGGGGCTCGGCGCTGATGGATCCTCCTCGGTAGCACCACGCGACCGCCTGGCGGACAGCCGCGTAACGTCTTATAACGTCAAGACCAACCGAGCCGGAACCGCAAAAATGCCCCGGACGGGACACAGGCGGGGCTCCATGAACTACCGGAGCACCGTCGCGTTCAACCGCGGGGCGCATCGGACGGCTCCATCGTCCGTACGGAACGATGGGGACCGCCTGACCGGTGACCCGCCGTCCGGTGAGGACGGTCAGGTGGGAGATCGGAGCCTCCACTTGTGGGCCGGGCACATAGATGTCCGGCCGGTCGTTCCACCAGCCTACCGCACCGCCCGGGGCCCGCGCACCAGGAAAGCCGGGAGGGCCGCCCGCGCACGGGAGGGCGGTGGCCTGGCCTTATCGTGTGGGCATGAGTGACGCGACCCCCAGCAGTGAGAACCCCGGCTTCGACGACATGGCCCGCGACATCGCGGAGGTCCCCGCGGTCGAGGTGATCGTGACGGTCGCCGTCAACCTGATGAGCGCAGCCGCCGTGAAGCTCGGCCTCACGGAGGAGGGCGAGGACCACAAGGACCTCGACGAGGCCCGCAAGCTGGTCCACGCCCTGGCCGGGCTGCTGGACGCGAGCACCACGGAGATCAGCACCTTCCACGCCTCGCCGCTGCGCGACGGCCTCAAGTCGCTCCAGCTCGCCTTCCGCGAGGCCTCGCTGGTGCCGGACGAGCCCGGCCAGGGCCCCGGCGAGAAGTACACCGGCCCGGTCTACGGCTAGCCGCCCCCCTCCCCCGTACGCCACGGAGCCCGCCGTCCCCCGTGGGGCGGCGGGCTCCCGTGCGTGTGCGGCCGGGACGGTTCCTCAGACGGCGGCGTCGGCCTCTTCGGGCTCTTCGGGCAGGACGTTGGGGAAGGGGTGGGTGAGCCGGTGGGCGTAGGCGGCGATGACTCCGCCGACCAGGGGCGCGACGATGAACAGCCAGAGCTGGGAGAGGGCGGCGCCGCCCGCGAAGAGCGCCGGTCCGATGCTCCGCGCCGGGTTGACCGAGGTGCCGGTCAGCGGGATCCCAACCAGATGGATCGCGGCGAGCGCGAGGCCGATGGGCAGCCCGTCGAAGCCGGTGACCGCGACCTTGTGGGTCACGGCGAGGACGACGTAGACGAGCAGGAACGTGAGCACGACCTCGGCGAGGAACGCGCCGCCGATGTTGATGCCGACGGCCGACCGGTCGTCGTAGCCGTTGGTGCCGAACTCGCCGCTGGTCTCCAGACCCGGGATCTGCTTCGCCAGCAGGAACAGCAGGGCCGCGCCGACGATCGCGCCGAGGATCTGGGCCACCCAGCGTTCGACGGCCGTACGGAGGTCGATCCGGCCGGCCATCAGCATGCCCAGCGTGACCGCCGGGTTCACATGGCAGCCGGAGATCGGGCCCAGCGCATACGCCAGCGCGAGGAGGGTGAAGCCGAAGGTGAGGGCGATGCCCACCGTGCCGAGGTATTCGACGGCGACCACCGCGGACCCCACGGCGAAGAACACCAGCAGCAGGGTGCCGAGGAACTCTGACGCCACGATCCGCGTCTTCATGCAACCACCTCGCGAGCTTGGTCGGTTGGTCGGATTTCTCCGGATTCCCGATCATTCTCACGGCGGCGGACGCTTTGCGCGCGTCGGGGATGCGGCCGGGGATGCCTCGGGGATGCGCCGGGCCGGGACGGGCCCCGCGCACCCCGGCGCGTCAGCGGGCGAAGAGGGGTTCCCCCGGTGTGGCCGTGCCGGCGGGGAGAAGGGCCAGGTCCAGGCCGCTCACCAGCCGGGCCCGCAGCACCTCGCTGTCCGACAGCGCCCGGGCGATGCGGCGGGCCGCCTCGGCGGGCACCGCGTCCGGGGCGAGGACGAGCGCGAGGGTGCCGTCCGCGCTGCCGGGCCCGAGGTGGGCGCGGACCACGGCGGGGTCGGCGGCCACGGCCTCCCGTACGGCGTCGATGACCGCGGGGTCCTGGAGCGGGTCGGTGCTGGTGCGGTTCTCGGCGAGGGCCAGGAGCGCCTGCCCGCTCAGCTCGAAGGCGACCGGGCCGGCGAGGTCCAGCACGACGGTGTCGGCCTTCTCGTGGGCGGCGGCCTGGAGAGCCTGGTGCAGCGGTACGGCGACGGGGCGCGCCTCGGGGTCCCAGAGCGCCAGCGACGCGGTCGAGGTGAAGGCGGGGAGCGCGCGCCGGTCGCCGGCCTGGAGGGTGGGTACGGCCATGTCGCTGGTCTTCTCGCGCCGGAGCCCCTTCTCGTCCTCCTCGACCTCGCCGAGGACGGCGACGACGGGGACGAGGAGCCGGGCGTCCCGGAGTGCCGTGAGGACCGGGCCGACGGCGCTCCGGTCCCGGGACCAGGCGTCCAGGGCCCTGGTCAGGGCGGGGGACGCCGAGCCGTCGTCGTCGGAGAAACCGGGGTCCGGAATGTTCTTGAGCTCCACGGGACGAGGGTAGTGCCTGGATCGCGGCCGCCTGCCCGCAGGGAGGGCCCGGGCCCGGCCCTCAGCGCTCGCCCGCCCCGGCCAGTAGGGCGTGCGCCTCGTCGCGGGCGTGGGTGACCGGGTCGGGGAAGACCTTCAGGCCGTCGGCGACCAGGGCCCCTTCGTGCAGCAGCATGAGCGTCCGGCCCAGCCGGTCGGCGGCGTCGGGGCCGATGCCGCCGACGCCCCGGGCGAGCCGGGTGAACAGGTCCAGCATCCATCGCTTCTGGCCGGTGATGACCGCGTGCGCCGGGTGGGACGGGTCGCTGATCTCCGCGTGGGCGTTGACCATGCTGCAGCCCTTGGAGCCGTTGTCCGACATCCAGGCGCGCGAGGCGTCGAAGACGGCCAGGATCCGCGCCCGCGGCTCGGGCGGTGCGGCGTCGAGGCGCTCGGCGAGGAAGGCGCGCCAGCGTTCGTCGCGGCCGGCGAGGTACTCCACGACGATCTGCTCCTTGGAGCCGAAGCGGTCGTAGAGCGTCTTCTTGGTCACCCCGGCCTCGGCGGCGATCAGGTCCACCCCGACGGCATGGATGCCCCGTGCGTAGAACAGCCGCTCGGCGGCCGCCAGGGCCCGTCGCGCGGCAGGCGTCATGGTGATCCGTCGCAGCTCGCCCGAAGTTCCGGTTCCGGTGTCAGTTCCGGTGTCAGTGCCCATGACGGCAAGTATACCGATCTGTATAGTCGAGAGCGTGGGTATACCGATCTGTATAGCGAGGTGCGTCATGAACGTCCTGCTCCCGGTCGCCTTCGTGCTGTGCTGGAGTTCCGGGTTCATCGGGGCGAAGCTCGGCGCCGGCAGCGCGTCCGCGCTCACGATCCTGATGTGGCGGTTCCTGCCGCTGACGGTCGTCCTGGCCGTGGTCGCGGTGACCGTCGCACGGGCCTCCTGGCGGGGCCTGGGCGTACGGGTCGTGGCCCGGCAGGCCGTGATCGGCACGCTGTCGCAGAGCGGCTATCTGCTCACCGTCTATTACGCGATCCAGCTCGGGGTCTCCACGGGCACCACGGCCCTGATCGACGGGGTCCAGCCCCTGGTCGCGGGGGCGCTGGCCGGACCGTTGCTGCGCCAGTACGTCACCGCCCGGCAGTGGCTCGGCCTGTGCCTGGGGGTGAGCGGGGTCGCCGTGGTCACGCTGGCCGACGCCTCGGCCGCCGCCGGGGTGGCCTGGTGGGCCTACGCCCTGCCGTTCGTCGGCATGCTGGCGCTGGTGGCCGCCACCTTCCTGGAGAGCCGTTCCGCCAACCGGGTGGCCCCTTCGGTGTCGCTGACCGTCCACTGCGCCGCGAGCACCGTGATCTTCACCGTGCTCGCCGTCGGCACGGGGACCGCGGTGCCGCCCACCGAGCTCGCGTTCTGGGGCGCGGTCGGCTGGCTGGTGGTGCTGTCCACCTTCGGCGGGTACGGGCTGTACTGGCTGATCCTGAGGCGCTCGGGCGTCACCGCGGTCAACACGCTGATGTTCCTGATGGCTCCGGTCACGGCGGTCTGGGGCGCCCTGATGTTCGGAGAGCCCTTCGGCCCCCGGACCGTGCTCGGCCTGGCGCTCGGCCTGGTGGCGGTGGTCGTGGTGCACCGGGGGGCCGCCCCGCGCGGCGACGGGGCCGACGGGCCCGCCAGTTCTGCCGTCCCGCCGGACCCGGCCCGGCGCGAGCGGAGGGGCGCGGTGCCCGGGGCGGCCCGGTGAGCCCACCGGTTCCGGGGCGTCGGCGCTCCGGGCTCGGCTCGGTCAGCGGCGGCCGGAGGCGCTGGCGTTCCGGCCGCGCCAGAGGACGACGGCGACGGCCAGCAGCGCCGCGCCGAGGCCGCCGGCGAGCGGCGCGGCCCAGTTGGCGGTGTCGTCGGCGGTACGGGGCGGAGCCGGGCCGTCGCCGAAGTAGCGCCCCCGGTGTCCTGCCGGGGCGGCCTTGGCGTCCAGGTCCGCCGGGCGCAGCCGGGCGCCCGCCTCGATCGCCTCCGCCGGGTCGACGATGCCGTAGCCGCGGGCGTCGTCGCGGCCCTGGGCGGGGGCGTCGCGGGCGGTGTCGGCGAGGAGCTTCTTGATCTGGGCCGGGCCGAGGCCGGGGTGGGCGGCACGGACCAGGGCGACCGCGCCGGAGACGAACGCGGCGGCGGCCGAGGTGCCCCACTCGATGTAGTAGTGCCCGTCCGGGTTGGCGACCACGATGTCGACGCCGGGGGCGCTGACGGTGGCGTACCAGCGGCGGGTGGAGAACGAGGCGTGGGTGCCGTACTCGTCGACGGCGGCGACCGCGATCACTCCGGGGTAGGCGGCGGGGTACGAGATCCGGTCCCCCTTCTCGCCGCCGTTGCCCGCCGACGCGACCACGGGGACGCCCTTGGACAGGGCGTACTGGATGGCCGCGTCCTCGCCGGGGTCGGGGTGGGCGGACTTGCTGTCGTCGCCCAGGGAGAGGTTGATGACGTCGGCGCCGTTGTCGGCGGCCCAGCGGATGCCGTCGGCGAGGGCGGTGCCGCGCGACTTGCGGGCCTTGGCGCGGGCCGGGTCCTTGGACTCCAGGATGACCCGCACCGGCAGGATCCGGGCCTCGGGGGCGATGCCGAGGACGCCGTCGGTGCGCCCGGGACCGTTGCCGCGCCCGGCGATGATGCCGGCCATCGCGGTGCCGTGCAGCGCCCAGGCGGCGTCGCCGCGGGCGGCGCCGAAGCCGACGAGGTCCTTGCCGGGGAGCACCTGGCCCGTCAGGTCGGGGTGCGCGTCGTCGACCCCGGTGTCCAGGACGGCGACCGTGACGCCCTGGCCCCGGGTGGTCTGCCAGGCCCGGTCCGTGTGCAGGGCTTCCAGGGCCCACTGCTGGTCGCGGATGGCGTCCGCGTGGGCGGGCGCGACGGGGGTGAGGGCGAGGACGGCGGCGGCGCAGACCGCGGCGAGGACGCGGTGGGGTCGTCGGGTCATCCGGGCTGCTCCGTGAGATCGGCGACGGTCGTACGCAGTCCGCGCTCCACCCGGTCCGCGATGCCCTTGGCCTCGTGGCCGAGCCCGGCCTGGGCGATGTCCGTCGCCGCGCCGGACGCCATGGCGTCGGGCGCGGGCTGCGGGTCGGCGACGGGGCGCCCGTCGGCGAAGCCGGAGACGGCGAGCACGACGACCGGGATCTCGGTGAGCGGGTTGACCGTCCAGCTGGCGCGCTGTTTGTCGCCGAAGGAGGCTACGGGGGTGCCCTCGGGGGCGTACGTACGCGGCATGAGGTCCTTGCGCGCGCCGAGCTTCTGCTCGGTGAACCGGGTGCGCAGGGCCTGCATGCCCGGTGCGTCGGCCTCGGTGAAGACCAGGCCGACGGTGGTGACGGCGGAGCGGGTGGCGTCGGTGTAGGTGGCGCGCACCAGCCGTTCGCAGCCGACGGACCGGAGCGTGGTCAGGAGCAGCGGGTCGAGCCCGTCGGCGCAGGTGCTGTCGGCGGCGACGGCGAGCCGGGTCCAGGTGCGGTGGGTGGAGCCGGGGCCCGCGCCCTTGCCCTCGAGGGTGCGCGGGAACAGCGTGTCGACGGGAACGCTGTGCCAGGCGTCGCGGGCGGTGGTGTACGGGTTCCGGGTGGTCTCGGCCGAGGAGTCGCCGGTCAGCCACGCTCCGGTGGCCGCCCCGCCGATCAGCCCGAGCCCGAGCACGGCGCAGACCGCGGCCGCGGCGGTACGCCACCGCTGCCGGGGCCGGACCGGCCGCAGCCGGGTGGTGGTCTCGGCGGGGGTCTCCGGGTAGCCGTAGCGGGCCGGCACCCGGTAACCGCCGGGGGGCGGCGGAACGGCTCCCGGCGCGGGCGTCAGGTCCACGGCCCCGACGGGCCTGCGCCGGGTGACGGGCGGCGGGCCGGGGGGCGGCGTAGGGGTCGCGGAGGGCGGCGCAGGTGAAGATGCGGGCGCGGGTGCGGGTGCAGGTGCCTTGGCAGGGGTGGGCCGCTGGACCGGCGAGGCCTGGGGGGCAGGCGGGGTTGACGGGGTCGGCGCGGCCATCCGGGCGGAAGCCGTCGGTGGGGCCTGCGGCCTGGGAGTGGCCGACGGAACCGAACGGGTCGGCAGGGTGAAGCGGGCCGGCGGGCCTTGGTGGGCAGGTGCAGCCTGTGCGGCCGGTGCAGCCGGTGCAGCCGGTGCAGCCGGTGCAGCCGGTGCAGCCGAACGAAGCGGCGGGGCCTGGGGAGCAGGCGGGGTCAGCCGGGTCGGTGCTGCCGTCCGGGCGGAAGTGGCCGGTGCGGCCGACACCACCGGACGGGGCGGGGGAGACTGCCGGGCCGGAGCCGGGGAGGGTGCGGCGGGCGTCCCCTGCGGGGCCGAAGCCGCCGGACCGGCCGATGACGCAGACGCCGAGGCAGATGCCGGAGCTGTCGAAGCAGCCGGAGACGGAGGTGCCGAAGCAGGTGCCGAAGGCGCAGGCGCAGGGCCCCTGCGAGACGCGGGCGCGGGAACCATGGGTGCCGTGGGCGCGGAGGCAGCAGGCGCTGGGGCCGTGGGTGCGGGGGCCGTGGGCGCGGAAGCCGCAGGCGCGGGAGCCATGGGTGCGGAGGCCGCAGGCGCGGGAACCGTGGGTGCCGCAGGCGCCGGGGCCCCGGGAGACGCGGGCGCGGGAACCATGGGTGCCGTGGGCGCGGAGGCAGCAGGCGCTGGGGCCATGGGTGCGGAGGCCGCAGGCGCGGGAGTCGTGGGCGCGGAGGTCGCAGACGCGGGGACCGAGGGTGCGGAGGCCGCAGACCCGGGGACCATGGGTGCCGCAGGCGCCGGGGCCCCGGGAGGCACGAGCGCGGGGGCCCCGGGTGCCGCAGGCGCAGGGGCCCCGGGTGCCGCAGGCGCCCCGGGATGCACAGGCGCGGGGGCCGTTGGAGGGGTGGTCGGGCGGGGCGGCACAGGGGCGCGCTGCGCTTCGGTACTCATCCGGCCCCCTGCTTACACGTCCTCGTACCGACCACGGATCACCGCCGCTGACAGGCCCGTTGGTGCTCGCGTGCACGTCACTCTACGGGCTGCGGGCGGGCCGCGGGGAACGGGACGCCCCGGTCGGCGGCGGATCTGTCCTGATCGTCCCCCTACCCAGCCGTAGCGGCTCTCTGGCAAGCTGCGGCCATGACTGCCCGCGCCGCTGACCGGACCCGGTACAACCGGGCCACCGCCCATCTCGACGCCCCGATCGCGATCGTCGATCTGGACGCGTTCGACGCCAACGCCGACGATCTGGTGCGGCGGGCGGGCGGGAAGCCGGTCCGGGTGGCCAGTAAGTCCGTGCGGTGCCGGGCGCTGCTGGAGCGGGTGCTCGCGCGGCCCGGGTTCGCCGGGATCATGTCGTACACGCTGGCGGAGTCGCTGTGGCTGGCCCGGGCCGGGTTCGACGATGTGCTGCTCGCCTATCCGTCGGCCGACCGGGCCGCCTTCGCCGAGCTGGCCGCCGATCCGAAGCTCGCCGGGGCCGTGACCGTGATGGTCGACGACCACGCCCAGCTGGAGCTCATCGACGCTTCTCGGGCGGGCGGGCAGGAGGAGATCCGGGTCTGCCTGGAGCTGGACACCTCGCTGCGGATGCTGGGCGGCCGGGTCCGGATCGGGGCGCTGCGCTCCCCACTCCGCTCCCCCGCGCAACTCGCCGAGCTGGCCCGCTCGGTGGCCCGGCGGCCGGGCTTCCGGCTGGTGGGCCTGATGGCGTACGAGGGGCATGTCGCCGGGGTCGGCGACGCGCTGGCGGGGCGGCCGCTGCGGTCCCGGGCGATCCGGCTGATGCAGTCCGCCGCCCGCAAGGAGCTGGCGGTGCGCCGGGCCGAGGTCGTGCGGGCGGTCCGGGCGGTCGTGCCGGACCTGGAGTTCGTGAACGGCGGCGGCACGGGCAGCGTGCAGCACACGGCGGCCGAGGCCGCGGTGACGGAGATCGCGGCCGGTTCGGGGCTGTACGTGCCCCGGCTGTTCGACAACTACACGTCGTTCACCGGCCGCCCGGCGGCCCTGTTCGCCCAGCCCGTGGTCCGCCGGCCCGGCGTCGGCGTCGTGACGGTGCTCGGGGGCGGCTATCCGGCGTCCGGCGCGGCCGGGGCGGACCGCTCGCCGGTGCCGTATCTGCCGGAGGGGCTGCGCTACGACGCGCAGGAGGGCGCGGGCGAGGTGCAGACGCCGCTGCTGGGCTCCCCCGCCGACGACCTGCTGATCGGCGACAAGGTCTGGTTCCGGCATGCCAAGGCCGGGGAGCTGTGCGAGCGCTTCGACGCGCTGCACCTGATCGAGGGCGACCGGGTCACGGCGAGCGTTCCGACGTATCGGGGCGAGGGGCAGACCTTCCTCTGACCGTGTCCGCCCCTGACCGGGAACCCGGTCAGGGGCCGACCGACGCGCCCACGCCGCTGCTCGCCGCGCTCTCGCCGAGCGGGCGGATGCCCTGGGTGACCGTGTCCATCAGGGACAGCGGCAGGTCGGCGACGTCCGCGTCGAAGGCGAAGCGGACGATCACCGGGGTCCCGGCGCCCACCGAGGACGGGAAGGCGACGGACTGCACGTATCCGCCGGGCCCCTTGCCGGTGGTGACCTGCCAGCGCACGAGGTAGCCGGTGCGTCCCGCGACGGTCAGCTCCTGGGCCTTGAGCACCTTGTGGGACGTGATGCCGCCGTGGGTGCGCCGGCCGAGGGTGTCCTCCTCGTAGGCCCGGTCGGCGGCGGTGACGATGTCGGCCTCGGCCAGGGCCTTGGGTTCCGTCTCGCTGCTCCGGGCGGTGTGGGTGGTGATCGTGCCGTGGTAGCAGAACGACCCGGCGCCGGGGCAGTCGTAGGACTCCTCGGTACGGATGGTGGGGACGTCGGAGGAGGAGCTCTCCGGCTTCTCCCAGCCCTCGGGCACCGGCAGCGTGACTCCGTTGAGCTGGTCGACGAGGACGGTGGGGTTCTCGTCCGGGTCGGGTCCGGCGGAGGGGGAGGCGGTGGCCGTGGGGGTGGTGACGGGGGCCGAGGGCGATGTGCTGGTCGTCGGAGCCGCCGGCGTACCGCCCTCGTCCCGGCCCAGCAGCACCGCGCCGGTGACGGCCGCGCCCAGGACCAGCACGCCGGAGAGCGTGATCGCCAGGACCTTCGTACGGTTGCCGCCGCCGGACCCGCCGTGGGGGTCGCGCTGGTGCGGGAGCGGAAACGACGGCGGGCCGAACTCCGCCGGTGCGGGCGGTTGTCGCGGTGCGGCGTGGGCGGCCGCGAGCGGGCGGGTGTGCGCGGTCCAGGCCGTGCCGTCCCACCAGCGCTCATGGCCGGGTGCACCCGTGTCCGGATACCAGCCGGGGGGCGTCGCGTAACTCATGCCCCCACTCTAGAGTCCGGCTCCGACACGGTCGCGGGGGTTCCCGGCCTTCTCCTGATCAGGCGTCCCGGCCGGTCAGGGACAGCAGGTCGCGGGCCGGCCCTGTGGGGCGGTGTCCCCCGGGCCAGACGGCGCGCAACTGGCGGCGCAGCCGTACGCCCGCGACGGGGACCTTGACCAGGCGGCGGGACGACAGCTCCTCGCCCAGGGCCAGTTCGCTCAGGACGCAGGGGCCCGCGCCGCTCTCCGCCGCGCCCTTGACCGCCGTGGTGGAGGAGAGTTCCAGCAGGGGCTGGGCCAGTCCGCCGTGCACGGCGAGCGCGGCGTCCAGGACCTGGCGGGTGCCCGAGCCGTGTTCGCGCAGGATCAGCGGGGTGGCGGCGAGTTCGCCGGGCAGCAACGGGGTGCGGCGGCGGGCCCACGGGTGGCTGGGGGCGACCACGACGACGAGGCGGTCGTGGGCGATGACGGTGCCGTCGAGGCCCTCCGGTATCGACAGGCCCTCGACGAAGCCGAGGTCGGCCTCGCCGGTGACCAGGCGGCGGGCGACGGCCGCGGAGTTGCCGACGAGGAGCGAGACCGCGGTGTCCGGCCGCTCGCCGCGCAGGGCGATCAGCCAGCCCGGCAGCAGGTATTCGGCGATCGTCATGCTGGCGGCGACCCGCAGCCGGGAGTCGCGGCGGTCGCGCAGCGCCTGGGCGCCCGCGTCGAAGGCCTCGGCCGCCTCGACGACCCGGCGCGCCCAGTCGGTGACCAGGGCGCCGGCGTCGGTGAGCCGGGAGCCGCGCGGGGAGCGGTCCAGCAGGGCGACGCCGAGCTGCCGTTCCATGGACCGGACGCGGCTGGAGGCGGCGGGCTGGGTGATGCCGACGTCCTTGGCGGCCCGCCCGAGACTGCCGTGCCGGGCGACGGCGAGCAGCAGTTCCAGCGCCCCGAGGTCGGGGACCCGGTGGGAGAGCGGGATGTGGGGTGCGTGTGCGTCGTCGCCGGTCATCAAGCCAGCTTATGACCTCATAGGGACGGGGTCCCTGGTGGGCGGGGGCCCCGCCGCGAAGAATCGTGGCATGGCCATCTTTCCGCAGACCCGGACCCCCGTACCGCCCCTTCCCGCCGCCCTTCCCCCGCGGAGGGCGGACGACCGGCCGGGCGTACGGCGGCTGCCGTCCCTGCGGCACATCGGCCCGAACTGGTACGCGAGCGTCATGGGCACCGCGATCGTCGCGAGCGCCGGCGCGTTGCTCCCGGTGGACGTTCCCGGTCTGCGCGCCGCCTGCACCGTCGTGTGGGCGCTGTCGGCCGTGCTGCTCCTGGCCGTGCTCACCGCCCGGGCCGGGCACTGGCTCTGCCACCGCGACCAGGCGCGCGCCCATCTCCTGGACCCGACGATCGCCCCGTTCTACGGCTGTCTGTCGATGGCGCTGATGGCCGTCGGCGGGGCCACCCTGACGGTGGGTGCGGACGTGGTGGGCGTGCGGGCGGCCCTCGCGGTCGACGTGGTGCTGTTCGTGGCGGGTACGGCGATCGCTCTGGTGGCCGCGGTCGTGGTGCCGTATCTGATGGTCGTACGCCACCGCCCGGCGCCCGGGTCCGCGTCGCCGGTCTGGCTGCTGCCGCTGGTCGCGCCGATGGTGTCGGCCTCGCAGGGCGCGCTGCTGGTGCCGCATGTGTCGGCCGGGCAGGGGCGTGAGGCGCTGCTGCTGGCCTGCTACGCGATGTTCGGTCTGTCGTTGCTGGCCACGCTGGTCGTGCTGCCGCTGGTCTTCTCCCGGCTGGTCCACCACGGTCCGCTGCCGCTCGCTCTGACCCCGACGCTGTTTCTCGTACTGGGGCCGCTCGGGCAGTCGACGACCGCCGTGAACCAGCTGGCCGATGTGGCCCCGGGCGCGGTCGGGGCCCCTTACGCCTCCGCGTTCGGCGCGTTCGCCGTGCTGTACGGGGTGCCGGTGATGGGCTTCGCGCTGCTGTGGCTGGCGCTGGCGGCCGCGATGGTGGTGCGGGCCGCGCGGAACGGGATGGGGTTCGCGATGACGTGGTGGGCGTTCACCTTCCCCGTCGGTACGTGTGTGACGGGCGCGGCGGGTCTGGCGCGGCACACCGGTCTGGACGCGCTGACCTGGCTGGCGGTGGCGCTGTACGTGTTCCTGGTGGTGGCGTGGGCGGCGGCCGGGGCGCGGACGGCGCTCGGGGTGTTCAGCGGAGCGCTGACGGCAGCGCCCGTGCCGCCTCGGTCAGCGACGGCCCGTACCAGGTGAGCAGCCGCCCGTCGACGCGTGCGGCGGGCAGGGCGGGGAAGGCCTCGGGCCCGTCGTCGGCGGTGAAGCGGTAGGGCTCGTCGGGCAGCACGATCAGCTCGGCCCCGGAGGCGTTCAGCTCGTCGAGCGGGATGCGCGGGTAGCGCTCGGCGTGGTCCGCGTACACGTTGCGGATGCCGAGGCGGGCGAGGAGGTCGCCGGCGAAGGTGTCGTGGCCCAGCACCATCCAGGGCCTGCGCCAGATCGGTACGGCGGCGGGGCGGGGGTTCTCCGGGGGCGGGGGCAGGGTGGCCCAGGCGGCTGCGGCCTCGTCCAGCCAGGCGGGCCGGGCGAGCCCGCAGCCGTCGACGAGGACCCGGTGCAGTTCGGCGAACGCCTGGTCCAGGGTGCGGACCTCGGTGACCAGGACGTCGAGCCCGGCGGCCCGGAGCGCGTCGAGGTCGGGGGCCCGGTTCTCCTCCTCGTTGGCGATCACGAGGTCGGGGGCGAGGGCGGTGATCGCGGCCACGTCCGGGTTCTTCGTGCCGCCGATCCGGGCGGCGGTGAGGTCTGCCGGGTGCGTGCACCAGTCGGTGACGCCGACGAGCAGCCCGGGTGCGGTCACGGCGACGGCCTCGGTGAGCGAGGGGACCAGGGAGACGACGCGCACGGGACGCCTTTCGGGACGGGGGCGAACGGCTCAGCGGCGCGAGTCGAAGGTGGCGTCGATGTGTTCGGCCACCGCGACGACCAGGAGGCGGGTGCCGGGCACGGTGGCGCGCCAGCGGTGGCGGACCCCGCCGGAGAGGAACAGGGTGTCGCCGTGTTCCAGCCGGTGCACCTGGCCCTCGGCCTCGACGTCGACGGCGCCCGCGACGACGTACATCAGTTCGTCGTTGCGGTGCTGGAACTCGCGCCCGAGGTCCGGTTCGCCGGTGAACTCCAGGGCGCTGAGCTGATGGCGGCCGCGCACCAGCCGGCGTACGCCCTCGCCCTCCTCGGCCCGGACGACGTCCACGGCGCGCGCGGAGTCGGCGGCGGCCCGCAGCCGTCCGGTGGTGGTCTCCAGCGCCTCGGCGACCCGGTCGAGGGAACGGGCGCTGGGGCGGGCGCGCTCGTTCTCGATCTGGCTGAGGAAGGGCACGGAGAGGCCGCTGCGCGAGGCGACCGCGGCCAGCGTGAGCCCCAGGGTTCTGCGCCGTCGCCGGACGGCGGCGCCCACCCTCGGTGTGTCCTTGTCGTCCATGTCCCAGCTCCCTCCCGCCCCCGCCATCCTCCCGGTTGCCAGCACCTTACGCACATGGTTGCGCACGACGTCCGGTAAACGACCTCCGGGCAGCCGGAAGGGGTGGCCCCGCCCGAAGGCGGGGCCACCCCTTTCGACCTGTGCTTTCGTCCCCGTGGGACCTACTGCTGGGGCGCCATGGTGTCCGCGATGCCCGGGTTGTCGTCCATCCAGGCCTTCACGGCTTCCTCCTCGTGCCCCACGCCGCGCTTCTGGATCTCGTTCTCCAGTCCGCCGAGCTGCTTCTCGGTGAGCTTGAAGTCCTTGAACCACTTCGTCAGCTGCGGGTACTGCTTCGGGAACTCCTTGGAGGCGATGGTATGCAGCCGGTCGCCCTCACCGAACGCCTTCTTCGGGTCCTTCAGCTTGGTCATGCCGTACTCGTTGTACGCCCAGTGCGGGGTCCACAGCAGGACCGCGATGGGCTCCTTCTTGGCGTACGCGCGCTTCAGCTCGGAGAGCATGCCGGGCGTGGAGGAGTCGAGAACCTTGTACTCCTTGTCCAGGCCGTACTGCGGCAGGACGTTCTTCTTGAGGTTCTCCATGGTGGCGGTGCCCGGCTCGATGCCGACGATCCGGCCCTTGAAGTCGGAGCCCTTGCCCTTGAGGTCGTCGAGGGTCTTGACGTCCTTGACGTAGTCGGGGACGGCGACCTCGATGGAGGTCGGCCCGTACCAGGAGCCGATGTCGGTCAGCTTGTCGCCGTACTTGTCCCAGTAATTCTTCTGGGTGTACGGCAGCCAGCCGTCGAACTGCACGTCGATCTGGCCGCGCGACATCGCCGCGTACATGGGACCCACCTCGAACTGCTTGAGGTTGATCTTGTAGCCGCGCTCCTCCAGGACCGCCTTCCACAGGTACGTGGCGGCGATGTCCTCCTCCCACGGGAACCAGGCGACCTCAAGCGCGCGGTCACGCTCGTCCTTGCCGTCGGCGGCCTCGGCGTCCTTCGGGACGGGGGACCACTTGTCGGCGACGCCCGGGTTGGCCTTCAGCCAGGTGCGGACGGCTTCCTGCTCCTTGCCGGAGCCGGACTTCTGGATCTCGGCTTCCAGGCTGGTGAGCTGGTCCTCGGTCATCTTGAAGTTCTTCAGCCACTTGCTGACCACGGGGTTCTCGGTGGAGAAGCCCTTGCGCGCCAGGGTGTGGACGCCGTCGCCCTCACCCCAGAGCTTCTTGGGGTCCTTGAGCTTGGTGAGGTCGTACTCGTTGTACGCCCAGTGCGGCGACCAGAGCGGAACGACGATCGGTTCCTTCTTGGCGTACGCGCGCTTCAGCTCGGCCAGCATGGACGGCGTGGAGCCGTCGATGAGCTTGTACTCCTTGTCCAGGCCGTAGCCCGGCAGCAGCTTGTCCTTGAGCAGGCCCATCTCGCCGGCGCTCGGCTCGATGCCGACGATCCGGCCCTTGAACTCGGATGCCCGGCCCTTGAGGTCGTCCATCGACTGGACGTCCTTCATGTACGCGGGGACGGCGAGCTCCAGGGAGGTCGGGGCGTACCACGCGCCGAGGTCCTCCAGGCGGTCCTTGTACTTCTTCCAGTAGCTGGCGTGGGTGACCGGCAGCCAGGAGTCGGTCTGGAAGTCGATCTGCCCGTTGGCCATGCCGGTGTACAGGGCGCCGGCCTCGTACTGCTTGACGTCGACCTCGAAGCCGCGCTGCTCCAGCATCTCCTTCCAGAGGAAGGTGGAGGCGATGCCCTCGTCCCACGGGATGTAGCCGATGCTGACCTTCTTGCCGTCGCCGATCAGCGTGGCCTTGTCGGCGGTGTCGTCCTTGGAGCCGCCGCCGAAGACGCTCATGCTGCCCGCGACGAGCGCGAGGACGATGATGCCGACGGCCGCGATGCGGGGCTGCGGGCGGTAGGTCCAGATCTTCCAGCCGTCGGCCATGGCCTGGGCCTTGGCGACCGCGCGGCGGCCCAGCGGGGAGACCTCGGTGCCGAGCGCGCCGGTCATCCGGTCCAGGTACATGGCGAGGATGACGATGGAGATGCCCGCCTCGAAGCCGAGGCCGACGTCGACGTTGCCGATGGCGCGGTAGACGGAGCCGCCGAGGCCGCCGCCGCCGACCATGCCCGCGATGACGACCATGGACAGGCCGAGCATGATGACCTGGTTGATTCCGGCCATGATCGTGGGCAGGGCGAGCGGCAGTTGGACGCGCAGCAGGGTGTTGCGCGAGGTGGTGCCGAAGGCCTCGGCCGCCTCGACGAGTTCGCCGTCGACCTGGCGGATGCCGAGTTCGGTCATCCGGACGCCCGGGGGCAGCGCGAAGATGATGGTGGCGATGATGCCGGGGACCACGCCGACGCCGAAGAAGATGACACCGGGGATCAGGTAGACCATGGCGGGCATCGTCTGCATGAAGTCCAGGACCGGCCGGGTGATCGCGCTGACCGTCCGGGACCGGGAGGCCCAGATGCCCAGCGGCACGGCGATGACCAGGGTGACGAGCGTCGCGACGAGCACCAGGGTGAGGGTGTCCATCGCCTCGTCCCACAGCTCGACGGCGTCGATGAGGGCGAACCCGACGAAGGTGAGCAGGGCGGCGGGCAGGCCGCGCAGCCACCAGGCGATGACGGCGACGATGCCCGCGAACAGCAGCGGCGCGGGGGCGGACAGGACGGCGGCTATGCCGTCGAACATGCCGCTGACGATGGAGCTGATGGCGTCGAAGAGCCAGGCGAGGTGGGTCTGCAGCCAGTCGACCGCGGAGTCGACCCATTCGCCGAGGGGGAGCCTAAACACGTGCCACCTTCTTCACGCCGTCCGCGGCTGCGGGCTCGGCGTCGCGGGGGGCCTCGGCCGGGGCCATCGGCTCGCCGAGGACGGCGAGCAGCCGGGAGCTGGGGACGACGCCGACGAGCTTGCCCTTGGCGTCGGTCACGGCGACCGGGTTCGCGCTCTGCGAGCAGGGCGTGAACAGGTCGATGATCGGCGTGGACTCCGGGACCGTGGCGGGGGCCGCGGCGAGGACGTCCTGCGGGGTGCGCAGTTCCTTGCCGTCCGCCGCCTTGGTGCCCATCACGGTGTGCGGCTCGGCCATGATCGCGCCCGCGGTGAGCACCCGCGAGCGGTCGACGTCCTGGGTGAAGGAGGCGACGTAGTCGTTGGCCGGGGTGACGAGGATGTCCTCGGCGGTGCCGAGCTGGACGATCTCTCCGTCGCGCATCACGGCGATCCGGTCGCCCAGGCGCATGGCCTCGTTGAGGTCGTGGGTGATGAAGACGATGGTCTTCTTCAGCCGCTTCTGGAGCTCCAGGAGCTGGTCCTGCATGTCACGGCGGATCAGCGGGTCGAGCGCGCTGAAGGACTCGTCCATGAGCAGCAGGTCGGCGTCGGTGGCCAGGGCGCGGGCGAGGCCCACGCGCTGCTGCATACCGCCGGACAGCTCGTCGGGCCAGGACTTCTCCCAGCCCTCGAGGCCGGTGAGCCGCAGCGCCTCGGCGGCGCGCACCTCGCGCGCCTCACGCGACACGCCCTGGACCTCCAGGCCGTACGCGGCGTTCTCCAGGACGCTCCGGTGGGGGAAGAGCGCGAAGTGCTGGAACACCATGCTGATCTTGGTGGAGCGGACGTGCCGCAGGTCGCGGGGGCTCAGGGCGGTGAGGTCCTGGCCGTCGAAGAGCACGCGGCCGGCGGTCGGCTCGAGCAGACCGTTCAGCATGCGCAGCAGGGTGGACTTGCCCGAGCCGGACAACCCCATGACGACAAAGATCTGGCCCGGTTCCACGGTGAACGAGGCGTCGATCACCGCTGCGGTCGTGCCGTCGGCGCGCAACTCGTCGCGGTCGGTGCCGCTCTCGAGCTTCCGCACGGCTTCGTCGGGTCGTCTGCCGAAGACTTTGTACAAGTGTTCGGCTTGCAGCCTGGACACATACACCTCACGCGTTGAACCGAAAAACGGTCTGCCACCCCCTCCGGCAGACCGTGGAGCAATGCGGGCTCTGTCCGCGTGGCACATGCACTAGTTGAAAGTGCGACGTGGTTTGCTCCGGTGGCGCGCCTTCCCACGCTTACACAACCCAAACGCGACAGTGACCCAGGTCACCGACCTGCGACGGAGGGACAGCAAGCGGTTACCCGGAGCGACTGTGGGTGCGGTGGGGCATCATCGGGTCTGTGACGCGACGCCTGATGCTCCTCGACACCGCTTCCCTGTACTTCCGCGCCTACTTCGGCGTGCCCGACTCGGTGCGCGCGCCGGACGGGACGCCCGTGAACGCCGTGCGCGGACTCCTCGACTTCATCGGCCGCCTGGTGCACGACCACCGGCCGGACGATCTGGTCGCCTGCTGGGACAACGACTGGCGCCCGCAGTGGCGGGTCGACCTGATCCCGACGTACAAGGCGCACCGGGTCGCCGAGGAGACGCCCGCCGGACAGACGGACGAGGAGGAGATCCCCGACACGCTGTCCCCGCAGGTCCCGATCATCGAGGACGTGCTGGCGGTGCTCGGGATCGCCCGCGTCGGCGTCACGCCGTACGAGGCGGACGACATCATCGGCACCCTCACGGCGCGGGCGAAGGGCCCGGTGGACATCGTCACCGGTGACCGCGATCTGTATCAGCTGGTCGACGACGCCCGTCAGGTGCGCGTGCTCTACCCGCTCAAGGGCGTCGGCACCCTCCAGATGACCGACGAGGCGTGGCTGCGCGAGAAGTACGGCGTGGACGGCGCGGGCTACGTCGACCTGGCGCTCCTCCGCGGCGACCCGAGCGACGGGCTCCCGGGCGTCCCCGGCATCGGCGAGAAGACGGCGGCGAAGCTGCTGGACGCGTACGGCGATCTCGACGGGATCATGGCGGCGGTGGACGACCCGAAGGCGAAGCTGACCCCGTCGCAGCGCAAGCGGCTGGACGAGTCGCGCGCCTATGTGGCCGTCGCGCCGAAGGTGGTCCGGGTGGCCGGGGACGTCCCCCTGCCGGACTTCGACGCGACGCTGCCGCGCGAGCCGCACGACCCGGCCGCGCTGGAGGCGCTGGCGGAGCAGTGGGGGCTGGGCGGAGCACTTCAGCGACTTCTGACCGTCCTTCAGCACTGAGGTGTTAACTTAGGTGTGCCTAAGTTTTAAGCACGCAAACAGCTGAGCACGCGAACAGCAGGGAGTACCTCGTGGCAGAGCGGCCGGCCCGGCAGGGACCCAAGGCCCAGGGGGCGCAGGTCGTGCGCACCGAGCAGATCACCCCGCACATGGTGCGGGTGGTCCTCGGCGGTGAAGGGCTCGCGGACTTCACCCTCTCCGGCTTCACCGACCACTACATCAAGCTGTGCTTCGCGCCCGAGGGCGCGGACTACGCGCACCCGTTCGACATCGCCGCCATCCGGGAGACCCACCCGCGCGAGCTGTGGCCCACCACCCGTACGTACACGGTGCGTTCGTGGGACCCGGTCGCCCGGGAGATGGCCGTCGACTTCGTCGTGCACGGCGACGCGGGCCTCGCGGGACCGTGGGCGCAGCGGGCGCGGGTGGGCGAGCAGGTGACCTTCCTCGGCCCCGGCGGCGGCTACGGCCCGGAGGCGTCGGCGGACTGGCACCTGCTGGTCGGCGACGAGAGCGCGCTGCCGGCCATCGCGGCGGCGCTGGAGCAGATGCCGTCGGGCGCGCTGGTGCACGCCTTCGTCGAGGTGTCGGACGCCTCGGAGGAGCAGAAGATCGTGACGCCCGACGGGGTGGCCGTGACCTGGCTGCACCGCGGCGACCGGCCCGTCGGCGAGCTGCTGACCGCCGCCGTGAAGGGGCTGGACTTTCCCGAGGGCGAGATCCAGGCGTTCGTGCACGGGGAGGCGGGCTTCGTGAAGGAGATCCGCCGGTATCTGCGGGTGGAGCGGCAGATCCCGCTGGACCGGCTGTCGATCTCGGGCTACTGGCGTCTCGGCCAGAACGACGACGCCTGGCGCGCCGTGAAGCGCGAGTGGAACGAGCAGGTGGAGCGCGAGCAGGAGAGCGGCGCGGCCTCCGCGTAGCCCCTGCCGGCGAGCAGACCATCGGACCCCGTCCGCCGCACAACGCGGCGGGCGGGGTCCGCGCGTCGACCGGACCTCAGACCTCCGGAGCACCTTCCGCAGCGCCTCCCCGAGCGCCTTCCTCCGACGGAGCCGCACGGCCGTCCGCGGACCGTGGGTGCGGGGACTCGAAACGCCCGCGAGCCGTTCCGCGCGTCCTTCCGGGGCCTGATCTGAAAAGATCGCCCGCACCCGACCAATCCGCACGGCAGTCCGCTCCGAATCACTCCCGGAAGCGACGATCGTCCCGGGAGGAAAACCGCGTGAAGGAAGCCGTACACATCAGTGGGGTCCCCTCGCCCGGTCCCGATCTCCAGGAGCTCCTGGTGCGGGTCGCGCGGGGCGACCGCGACTCGTTCGCCTCGGTGTACGACGCGGTGAGCGGGCCCGTGCTCGGCCTGGTGCGCAGCGTGCTCCGCGATCCGGCGCAGTCGGAGGAGGTGGCGCAGGAGGTCCTGGTGGAGGTGTGGCGCACCGCGCCCCGTTTCCAGGCCTCCCGGGGCAGTGCGATGAACTGGGTGCTGACCCTGGCCCACCACCGGGCCGTCGACCGGGTCCGCTCGGCGGAGGCCTCGGCCGCCCGGGAGCACAAGGCGGCGCTGCTGGACCGGACGCCCGCCTTCGACGAGGTGTCCGAACAGGTCGAGACCCGGCTGGAGAGAGAACAGGTACGGCGCTGTATGCGCACCCTGTCCGAGCTGCAGCGGGAGTCGGTGACGCTGGCCTACTACCGGGGCCTGACCTACCGTGAGGTTTCCGAACTCCTCGCCGTGCCGCTGGGCACCATCAAGACACGACTCCGCGACGGCCTCATCCGGCTGCGCGACTGCCTGGGGGTGAGCGCATGAGCACGGCCGAACTGCACACGCTGACCGGGGCCTATGCCCTGCATGCGCTGCCGGAGTCCGAACGGCAGGCGTTCGAGCGTCATCTGGAGGACTGCGAGGCGTGTACCCAGGAGGTGGTGGAGCTGTCGGCGACCGCCGCCCGGCTCGGCCTGGCCGTCGCCGAGACCCCTCCGCGCGAGCTGCGCGAGAGGGTGCTGCAAGAGATCACGACCGTACGCCAGGAGACTCCGGCGCCCGGCAGACGCGAGCGGACCGGCGGGGGCGGACGGACCGGCCGGTGGTACGCCTTCGGGCTCGCCGCCTCCATCGCGGCGGCCGCCTCGTTCGGCGGGGTCGCGGCCTGGCAGAACCAGGTGGCGCAGGACGCGCGGCAGGAGGCGAACCAGGCGCAGCGGCAGAACGAACAGCTGGCCCAGGTGCTCTCGGCCCCGGACGCGAAGACCGCGTCGAGTGAGCTGACCGGCGGCGCGCACGGTGCCGTCGTCGTCTCGCAGAGCCAGAACCGTGCGGTGTTCCTGGCCTCGGGGATGGAACGGCCGCCGGGCGGCAAGGTCTACCAGCTCTGGTTCAACGACGACGGCACGATGCGCCCGGCCGGTCTGATGGACCCGAAGGCGAGCGACGACACGGTCCTGCTGGACGGGCCGGTGGACCGGGCGTCCGGGATGGGCATCACGGTCGAGCCGGCCGGCGGATCCGCCGAGCCGACCTCCTCGCCGGTGGCGCTCATGGACTTCCCCACCTCCTGACCGCTCACGCACGACGTCCTGCAAGGGAGCACCCGTTCCATGAGTGTCGCGGTGGTGCTGTTCACCTCCGACCTGCGCGTCCACGACAACCCGGTGCTGCGTGCCGCCCTGCGGGACGCGGACGAGGTCGTCCCGCTCTTCGTGCGGGACGACGCCGTCCATCGCGCCGGGTTCGACGCGCCCAACCGGCTGGCGTTCCTCGCCGACTGCCTGGCGGAGCTGGACGCCGGACTCCGCCACCGGGGCGGCCGGCTGGTCGTCCGCCGGGGCGGGACGGCCCGCGAGGTGAAACGGGTGGCCGAGGAGTCCGGGGCGGCCTCCGTGCACATCGCCGCCGGGGTCAGCGGGTACGCGGCGCGGCGCGAGGAGCGGATCCGTCAGGCCCTGGCGGGCACCGGCCGCGAGCTGCGCATCCATGACGCGGTGGTCACCGCGCTCGCTCCGGGCCGGGTGGTCCCGACGGGAGGCAAGGACCACTTCGCGGTGTTCACCCCGTACTTCCGCCGTTGGGAGGCGGAGGGAGTACGGGGCACACTGACCGCTCCGCGTACGGTCCGGGTGCCGGACGGGGTGACGGGCGACCCGCTCCCGGACCGCGACACGGTCGAGAACCTCTCCCCCGGTCTGGCCCGGGGCGGCGAGGGCGCGGGCCGCAAGCTGGTGACGTCCTGGCTGAACGGGCCGATGGCCGACTACGAGGACGGTCACGACGATCTGGCCGGCGACGCGACGTCGAGGCTCTCCCCGCATCTGCACTTCGGTACGGTCTCCGCCGCCGAACTGGTCCACCGCGCACGGGAGAAGGGCGGGCCCGGCGGCGAGGCGTTCGTGCGGCAGTTGGCCTGGCGCGACTTCCACCACCAGGTCCTCGCGGACCGGCCGGACGCCTCCTGGTCCGACTACCGGCCGCGCCACGACCGCTGGCGCTCCGACGCGGACGAGATCGACGCCTGGAAGTCCGGGCGGACGGGCTATCCGCTGGTGGACGCGGCGATGCGGCAGCTCGCGCACGAGGGCTGGATGCACAACCGGGGCCGGATGCTGGCCGCGAGCTTCCTCACCAAGACGCTGTACGTGGACTGGCGGGTGGGCGCCCGGCACTTCCTGGACCTGCTGGTCGACGGCGACCTGGCGAACAACCAGCTCAACTGGCAGTGGGTGGCGGGCACCGGCACGGACACCCGGCCCAACCGGGTGCTCAACCCGGTGATCCAGGGCAAGCGCTTCGATCCGCGGGGCGATTACGTGCGGCGCTGGGTGCCGGAGCTCGCGGAGGTGGAGGGGGCCGCGATCCACGAACCCTGGAAGCTGGAGGGCCTGGACCGGGCGGGCGTGGACTACCCGGACCCGGTGGTGGACCTGGCCGAGGCGCGGGCCCGCTTCGAACGCGCGCGCGGCCTGGACTGACGTACGCGTACCAGAACAGGGCCCGTTCCGGCAGCTGCTCGGAACGGGCCCTTCCGGGTGCTCAGGCCCGGCGCGGCGGCCTGGGAAAGAAGCCGCTCGTCCGCGCCACGTACGCGGCGAAGCCGGGCCGGTCGGCCATATGACGCTCCAGCAGGGCCGCGCCACTGCCCTTGGTGAGCAGGAAGCTCATCACCAGCGGGGCGACGACGGTGGCGGCAGCGGCGGTGGGCGCCTGGCAGACGAAGAGGAACAGGCCCCACCAGACGCAGAAGTCGCCGAAGTAGTTCGGATGGCGGGTCCAGGACCACAGCCCCCGGTCCATGATCTTCCCCTGGTTGGCGGGGTCGGCCTTGAACCGGGCCAGCTGGGCGTCACCGATGGCCTCGAAGGCGAGCCCGACCGCCCACAGGAGCACCCCCGCCCAGGCCCACCAGGCGAGCGGCGCGGTGAGGTACTGGGCGGCCTGCACCGGCAGCGAGACGAGCCAGACCAGCGCGCCCTGGAGCAGATACACCTTGCGCAGGGCGTACAGCTGGGGGTTGCCGGGGGCCCTGGCCAGCATCTTCGCGTAGCGCGGGTCCTCGCCGTGACCCCGGCCGCGCCGCCCGATGTGGACGGCGAGGCGCACCCCCCAGATCACCGTCAGCGCGGTGACCAGGAGCCGGCGGCCGTCGTCGCCTACGCCCGCCGAGAGGCCGTAGGAGACCAGGGCGACGGCGGCGAAGCCGAGGCCCCAGGCGATGTCGACGATCCGGTGCACGCCCTTGTTCAGGGCGACGGCGAAGGTGACGAGCATGACGCCGAGGGCGGCGACGGCCGCGCCCGCGAGTCCGTTCGCGAACGCGGCCCAGGCGAAGCCGCTCACCGGCCCGCTCCCGGGGCCTCCGGTGCGTACCAGTCCCGCCGGGTGGCCGGCATGGCGGCGGAACCGGCCGGGTCGGGCCGTACGGAGAGGATCTGGTCGACGCCCATCCGCCGTTCCTCGAACGCGAGCGCGCCGCCGACGAGATAGAGCCGCCAGACCCGCGCGGTCTCCTCCCCGACCAGGGCGACGAACTCCGCCCAGCGCTCCTCCAGCGTCCGCCGCCAGGCCTCCACCGTCAGGACGTAGTGCTCGCGCAGGGACTCGACGTCGCGGACCTCCAGACCGGCGCCCTCCAGCAGGGCGACGGTGTCGCCGAGCGGCCGCATGTGCATGTCGGGGGCGATGTAGGACTCGATGAACGCGCCGCCGCCCGGGGCGGTGGTCCCCCGGGACATCTGCTGGACCATGGCCCGGCCGCGCGGCCGGAGCACGTCGTGCAGGATCGCGGTGAACGCCGGGTACTCGGCGTCGCCGACGTGCTCGCCCATCTCGATGGTGGACACCGCGTCGTACGCGCCCCGGGTCCCGGGCCGCTCCGCGATGTCCCGGTAGTCGATGTTCAGCACCTCGACGAGGTCGCCGAGCCCGCGTGCCGCGACCTGTTCGGTCACGTACGCGGCCTGTTCGGCGGCGAGGGTGACGGCGGTGACGCGGACGCCGTGGCGCTCGGCCGCGTACAGGGTCAGCGAACCCCAGCCGCAGCCGATGTCCAGCAGCCGTGCGCCGGGCCGCAGTCCGAGTTTGCGGCAGATCAGCTCCAGCTTGTCGCGCTGGGCGTCGGCCGGGCCGTAGGCGGGGGCGTCGCTGGTCCAGTAGCCGCAGGAGTACGCCATCGTCGTGTCGAGGAGCAGCCCGTAGAAGACGTTGGACAGGTCGTAGTGGTGGCTGATCGCCGCCCGGTCACGGGCCTTGCTGTGGAGGGCCCCGCGCAGTCCGGCGCGGGCTGCCGGGACCGGCGGCCGGGGGCCGACCGCACCGAGCCGCAGGGCGAGGCCGGCCGCCTTGACGCGGTCGGCGAGGGCGGGCGCGGGCGCGGTGAGACCGCGTTCGCGCGCGGCGCGGCGCATGGCGCGCAGCCCGTCGCCGAGGTCGGCGTCCAGGTCGATGTCGCCGGTGATGTAGGCCTCGGCGAGGCCGAGTTCGCCCGGCTCCCACAGCAGGCGGCGCAGGGCTCTGCGGGTCCGCACATGGACGGTGGGGGCGTCGCGGGGCCCGGTCTCGCTGCCGTCCCACATCCGTACCCGGACCGGCAGTGCGCCGCCGAGGAACCGATCGATCAGCGGTTCGACGCGCTGGGCCGCCCCGGTCGGGGTGCGCCGGGCGGGGGGCTTGGCTGCGGTCGTGGTCACGCGGTCTCCTCGCGGGTCAGCAGCAGTTGCTGCACATCGAGATAGCCGGAGCGGAACCCCGCTTCGGAGTAGGCGAGATAGAAGGTCCACATCCGGCGGAAGACGGCGTCAAAGCCGAGGGCGTCGACCTCGGCGGCCCGTTCGGTGAACCTCTCCCGCCACAGCCGGAGCGTCTCGGCGTAGTGCGCGCCGAAGCGGATGCGCTGGGTGGTGCGCAGGCGGGTGTGGCCGGTGGTGATCCGCTCCACGGCCTCGGTGGAGGGCAGCAGTCCGCCGGGGAAGATGTACTTCTGGATCCAGGTGTACGTGGAGCGGCTGGCGCGCAGTCGGGCATCGGGCATGGTGATGGCCTGGAGGGCGATCCGGCCGCCGGGGGCCAGCAGCCGGTCCAGGGTCTCGAAGTAGACGGGCCAGAACTCCTCGCCGACCGCCTCGACCATCTCGACGCTGACGATGGCGTCGTAGTCGCCGGTGACCTGGCGGTAGTCGCTCAGCCGTACCTCGACGCGGTCCGCGAGGCCGGCCTCGCGGATGCGGCTGCGGGCCAGTTCGCGCTGTTCGGCGGAGAGGGTGACGGTGGTGACCCGGGCGCCGCGGGCGGCCGCGCGGATGGCCAGTTCGCCCCAGCCGGTGCCGATCTCCAGGAGGCGGGTGCCCTCGCCGACCCCGGCCGCGTCCAGCAGCCGGTCGATCTTGCGGTGCTGGGCGGCGGGCAGCAGGTCGTGCTCGGCGGGGAAGCCGCGGAAGACGGCGGAGGAGTAGGAGAGCGTCTCGTCGAGGAAGAGGGCGAAGAGCTCGTTGGACAGGTCGTAGTGGTGGCTGATGTTGTCCCGGGAGCCTTCGGGGGTGTTCAGCTGCGCGGCGGGCCTGCGCAACGCCCAGATGGAGCGCAGGCGTTGCAGCGACCGGGGGACGAGGTCGGCGGCGTTGTCGGCGAGCACGGTCAGCACGCCGACGAGGTCGGGCGCCTCCCACTCCCCGGCCATGTAGGACTCGCCGAAGCCGATGAGCCCGCTCGCACCGATCCGCCGGAAGAAGGCGTCGGGGTCGCGGATGTCCATGAGCGGCCCGCCGAGGCCGATGTCGTCCTGGCCAGCGAGCCGGGCACGCAGCGGGAGCCGGGCGAGCGCATGGCGGACGATGCGTTCGGCGACGGCGGTCCGGGCGCGGGATGCCCGGGGCAGGGTGACGATGTCGGGCCAGCGTTCCGGGTCGGTCCCGGGGGTGTGTTCCGCCGGCAGCGCCGAGGGGGGAGCGGTCACTGCATGCCTTCCTGTGGGCGGTGCGGGGGACGGGGCTGCACGGGGAGCCCGCGCAGGTACAGCCGGATGCCGTGCAGGCGGATCGCGGCGGAGACGAGGACGGTGGAGAGGGGGTGGCGCAGCGCGAGGCGCACCAGCTCACGAGGGGTCGCCGCCCGGCGCCCACCGCGTACGGTCGCGGTGAACGGACGCCGTCCGTCGCGCTCCAGATGGATGCTCAGGTCGAGGCGGGCCCCGGGCTCGGGCAGCCGCATCCGGTAGCCGCCGTCCACGGGGAAGAACGGCGAGACGTAGAACTCCTTGCCGGTCACGGCACGGTCATTCCCGTCCGGCCGCAGCAGATAGCCGTGCCGTCCGCCGTACGTGTTGTGCACCTCGGCGACGACGCAGAGGGGGCTGCCGTCGGCGCGGTGGCACCAGTAGACGGTGATCGGGTTGAAGACGTACCCGAACACCCGGGCCTGCGTGAGCATGGTGACGGTGCCGTCGTCGCCGAGTTCGACGCCCCGGGCCCGCAGGAAGCGCTCCAGTCCGGCCCGGATGGTGGGGGCGGTGCCGCCGAAGTGGTCGCGGGCGTCGAACCGGGCCAGCGGCCGCAGGGCGCGCGGCAGCCGGGGCGGCCGGTCGGGGTCGATCAGCCACAGATAGGTGCGGTGCCGGAACGCGTACTTCGTGGGCCGGGTCCGTACGTGCGTGATGGTGCACGGGTAGAGAGCGCTCACCAGGCCACCCCCAGGGCCGCCGCGGCCTCGACCCCCGAACGGCAGCCGTCCTCGTGGAATCCCCAGCCGTGGTAGGCCCCCGCGTAGGCGGTGACGGGACCGGACAGGGCGGGCAGCCGGGCCTGGGCGGCGACCGACTCCGGGGTGTAGACGGGGTGTTCGTAGACCATGCGGGCGCGTACGGAGGCCGGGTCGACCCGGTCGGAGCCGTTCAGCGTGACCACGAACCTCTCGGGCGCGTCGAGCCGCTGGAGCCGGTTCATGTCGTAGCTGACGGTGACGTGGTCGGCGTCGGCGGCGCACGAGGGCATCAGGTAGTTCCAGGAGGCCCTGGCGCCCCGGGCGCGCGGCAGCAGGGCGGTGTCCGTGTGCAGCAGGGTCGGGTTGCGGGAGTAGCGGAACGCGCCGAGCGTGCCGCGCTCGGCGTCGGTCGGGTCGGCGAGCAGCCGCAGCGCCTGGTCGGGGTGGGTGGCGATGACGACGGAGTCGTACGGGGTGGTCGTGCCGTCCTCGGTGGTGACGTCGACGCCGTCCGCGTGCCGGGTGATGGCGCGCACCGGGGTCGCGGTGTGCACGGCGGTGAGCTGCTTGACGACGCGGTCGACGTAACTGCGCGAGCCGCCGGTGACGGTGCGCCAGACCGGCGAGCCCCCGACGGCGAGCATGCCGTGGTGGTCGAGGAAGCGGAACAGATAGCGGGCCGGGTAGCGCAGGGCGGTGACCGGGTCGCAGGACCAGACGGCGGAGACCATGGGGGTGAGGAAGTGGGCGTGGAAGTACGGCGAGAAGCGTCCGCGCCGGGCGAACTCCCCCAGCGTCATCCCGCTCGCACCGCTCTCCGGCAGCGCCAGCAGGGCCCGGGCCGCGCGGTGGAAGCGCGGCACCTCGGCGAGCATCCGCAGATAGCGTCCGCGCACGACGGCCCCCGGCCGGGCGAAGAGCCCTGCGGGCCCGCGGGCACCCGCGTACTCGAGGCCGCACCCCTCGCACCGTACGGACATCGACATCTCGGACTCCTGCGTGGCGACGCCGAGTTCGTCGAAGAGCCGCAGCAGGTGGGGGTAGGTCCGCCGGTTGTGCACGATGAACCCGGAGTCGACGCGGTGCACCCGGCCGTCGGACGCGCCCAGATCGTGGGTGTGGGCATGGCCTCCGACGCGGTCGTCCGCTTCGTACAGCGTCACCTCATGAGCGTCCCGGAGAACGTGGGCGGAGGTCAGTCCCGCCACTCCGCCTCCCACCACGGCCGTCCGCCGCCGTTCCCCTGCCATTCCGGCTCCCTCCGGTCCTTCCACGCTGGTCGGAGCGCTGCTGGAGCGCTCCTCACCCTCCATTCGTGGCCGGTGGCCGAAAGGATTGGTCGATCACCGACTCTGCTCCGAACGAGTGAATAAGGGCTTCGGACCAATCCGCCGGCCCGGCGGCGCCGAACCCCTTGTGTGAGAACAGACCGGAACGATGCGCGGATGGACGGGGCACTCCTGCCCCGGCGGTCCCGCTCGGCGCGTGCCACGATCACCGCGCCCGGCGGCCCGGCCGCCGGATGCGGGGTGCGCCGTCGCGTCGCCCCGGTACGCCGTACGGATCCGGCCGACGCCGGTCCCTGCGGCGTCCTGGGCGGGGCGGCGGCGATGCGCCCGTCGGTGGTTCCGGTCCGCGGTGCGGCCGGGGATGCGACGCCGCCGGGACGGCCGGGGAGCCGTCCGGGCGGTTCACCGCCGCCGGCCGTGGTGCCGCAGGAGCCGCGGGAGTGCTGTCACTCCCGGTCGGACGGCTCGCCCCGGCGCCGGGTCCGTCTCCCGCGGCTGGGGAGACGGACCGCGGGGCGCCCGAACGCCCACCACCACTGCGCGCCACCAGCTCCCCCGGGAGCTCCCTTCCCCCCCCTCTTCGCCCAACACCATCAATACCTTCGATCCAGGAGAACGCCATGAACACGCTCCTCTTCCGCCGCGCAGCCGTAGCCGTGTCCGCAGCAGCCGTGCTGCCGCTGACGCTGACGGCCTGCTCGTCGGACGACTCCTCCAAGGACTCGGCGGCAGGCTCGACGCCCAGCGCGTCCGCTCCGGCGAGCCCCTCGGCCGATGACCCGGCGGCCATGGACGGGCCGTTCGGTCCGGCCTGTTCGTCGGTGCCGAAGGAAGGCGCGGGCTCGTTCGACGGCATGGCGAAGGACCCGGTCGCCACGGCCGCCTCGAACAACGAGGAGCTGTCGACGCTGGTGACCGCCGTGAAGCAGGCCGGCCTGGTCGACACGCTCAACAACGCCGAGAACATCACGGTGTTCGCCCCGACCAACGACGCCTTCGCGAAGATCCCGAAGGCCGACCTGGACGCGCTGCTGGCGGACAAGGCCGAGCTCACCAAGGTCCTCACCTACCACGTGGTGGGCGAGAAGCTGGCCCCGAACCAGCTGGAGAAGGGCTCCTTCGACACGCTGGAGAAGAGCAAGCTGACGACGGCCGGCTCGGGCACCGAGTACACCGTGAACGACGCCTCGAAGGTGGTCTGCGGCAACGTCCCGACCGCCAACGCGACGGTCTACATCGTCGACACGGTCCTGATGCCCCCGAAGTAACCCCTGCCTGATCCCCCACGGACGAGGGGCGGGGGGGCGCGCCCCCCCCCGCCCCCCCCCCCCCCCCGGGGGGGGGGGGGGGCCCCCACCCCCCCCCCCGCCCCCCCCGGGGGGCCCGGCCCCCCCCCCCCCCCCGGCGGCCCCCCGGCCCCCCGG